>NZ_JBJURH010000008.1:0-373751 GCF_046098215.1 Streptomyces sp. Da 82-17 | reverse complement strand
GCGGGGGCGGGGGTGGTACGGCCGAAGGGGTCGGCGGGCGCGGGGCCGGCGAGCCCAGGGCCGGTGGGCCCGGGGGCGGCGGCCCCGTCGCCGGTGTGCCCGGGGGTGGCAGCAACTGCCCCTGGCCGGCGCGGAGTTGAGCCACTGACGGGGGCGGCGGGGGTACGGCCGAAGGGGTCGGCGGGCGCGGGCCCCGCGGGCCCAGGACCGGTGGGCCCGTCACCGGCGGGCCCCGAACCGGCGGCTGCGGAGGCGGAGTCCGGCTCGGCCGGGGCGACGGCAGCGGACCCGTACGCGACCGAGGGGCCGAAGCCGGAGCCGGGGGCGACCTGGGCCGCGGCACCGGCGGCGTCCTCGGCACCGGCACCGGGGACCGCCATCCCGGCCCCCGCACCCGAACCGCGCGCAGCCGAGCCGACGCCCGCCCCCGACCCGAGGCCCTCCGGGTCAGGTGCCGCCGAAGCCGCCACCCCCAAGCCGGAGCCACCCGGGGCCGCGCCCTCCACACCGGCGCCCGCACCCGACCCGACGCCCGCCCGACCAGGTGCCGCCGAAGCCGCCACCCCCAAGCCGGAGCCACCCGGGGCTGCGCCCTCCGCACCCCGGAGGCCCGGGCCCACGGGCCCAGTGCCGTGCGCGCCCACACCCTCCACGCCACCGCCGGAGGCCCCCCGCCCGACAGCAGCAGAGCCACGCCCGCCCGGCCCGGGGGCGCCCGGACCCGTCGGCCCCACGGGGCCAGCACCGTAGGCAGCGGCCTGCCCGTCCGAACCGTCGGCGACGGCCGTAGCCGTCGCCGTACTCCCGAAACCGCTCCCGGAGGCGACGCTGCCGTACGCGTCGGGTCCCGTGCCGCTCGGGGCCGTCAGCAACTCCGCGTACAGCGCTGCCAGTTCGGGGCCCGGGTTCGTGCCGAGGCGGTCGGCCAGGTCGGTGCGGATCTGTTCGTACGCCGCCAGCGCCTCCGCCGGTCGGCCCGCGTCGCGGAGGGCGCGGAGGCGGAGGGAGTGGAGGGGTTCGTCGAGGGGGTGCTCCGCGCACAGGGCGGTCAGCTCGGGCAGGGACTGCTCCGCGTGCCCCAGGGCCAGCGCCGCGGCGAGGCGGGCGCGCCGGGCGTCCAGGTGGCGGGCGTCGAGGCGGGCGGCGTCGGCGGTGCGGTCGGGCAGGTCGGCGAGGGCGGGGCCGTGCCACAGGTCCAGGGCCTCGTCGAGCAGCGCGGCGGCCTCGGCCGGATCGCCCTCGGCGAGCGCGCGGGCCCCTTCCGCGGCGAGGCGGGCGAAACGGTGTGCGTCCACGTCGTCCGGGGCGGCGGCGAGCCGGTACCCGCCGTCCGCCGACTCGACGGCCGCCCGCCCGAGCGACCGGCGGAGCCGTCCGACGAGGGCCTGCAGCGCGGCGGTGGCGTCGGCGGGCTCGTCGCCGTCCCACACGGCGGCCACGAGCTGCCCGACCGGCACGGCCCGTCCGGCGCGCAGCGCGAGCACGGTGAGCAGGGCGCGCAGCCGCGGCCCGCCGACGGCGACGGCGGCGCCGTCGGCACGGACCGCCCGGGTGGTGCCGAGGATGGAGTAACGCACCCGCCCATTCTCCCCAACCGGCCGGACCCGCCGCGCCCGAGCCCGCCCTCCCCATCCCGGAGCCCGTCCGGCGTTTGAGGACGAGCCCGGAGGGCGATCACCGTCACCGAGCCGTCCGCCACCCGACCCGACAGCCCCACCGCCATCCGACCCGACATGCCCACCGCCACCCGGCCCGACATGCCCCACCGCCACCCGGCACCCCGCCTCACCGAGGAGAGCCCCGCCCATGACGACCGCCATCCGACGCCGCGACCGCCGCATCAGCCCCGTCTTCCTCGGCATCGTCGCCGTGACCGCCGCGGCCGGGTGGGCCGTGTGGACGGGGTTCGCCGACAACACGGGCCTAGCGGTGTTCCTCTTCGTGACCGGCGCCTGGGTCGTCTCCCTCTGCCTGCACGAGTACGCGCACGCCCGTACCGCCCTGCACAGCGGGGACATCACCATCGGCGCGAAGGGCTATCTGACGCTGAACCCGCTGAAGTACACGCACGCGCTGCTGAGCATCGTGCTGCCCGTCGTCTTCGTGATCATGGGCGGGATCGGGCTGCCCGGCGGCGCCGTGTTCATCGAGCGGAGCCGGATCAGGGGCCGCTGGCGGCACAGCCTGATCTCGGCGGTGGGCCCGCTGACCAACGTCGCGTTCGCGGTGGTGTGCACGGCGCCTTTCTGGCTGGACGCGCTCGCGGGCGTGCCGCCGGTGTTCCGGTACGCGCTGGCGTTCCTCGCGCTGCTGCAGGTCACGGCGGCGCTGCTGAACTTCCTGCCGGTGCCGGGTCTCGACGGGTACGGGGTGATCGAGCCGTGGCTGTCGCGGAGCGTCCGCCGCCAGGTGGAGCCGTTCGCTCCGTTCGGGCTGCTCGCGGTCTTCGCCGTGCTGTGGATCCCGGCCGTGAACATCGCGTTCTTCGACGCGATCGACGCCCTCCTGCGCCTCCTCGGCATCGAGGAGCTGGATTCGTACTGCGGGCAGAACATCTACCGCTTCTGGGAAGCGGACACCCCGGTCTGCGTCAGCCGCTGACCGCCGCCGCCCGCTCGGCCTTCGCCTTGCGCAGGTAGTACCAGGCCATGTTCGACGAGAGCCCGGCCATCAGCACCCACACGATGCCGAGCCAGCTGCCCTCGACGAAGGACACGACGGCCGCGACGGCGGAGAGAACGCAGACGACGAGGGCGTACAGAGCGAGGCGGGGCATGGGGTCGGCTCCTGTCCGGTGACGTGCGGTTCGTACGGGCCCGTCGTGCGGGCGACGCGTCCGCCGTCCAGTGTCCCCCATGCCCCGCCTCGCCCCGTACCGCGCCTAGACGTCCGTGACGCGCAGGCCCGCGTGCGCCTTGTACCGCCGGTTCACGGAGATCAGGTTGGCGACCAGGGACTCCACCTGGTGGGCGTTGCGCAGCCGGCCCGCGAAGACGCCGCGCATGCCGGGGATGCGGGCGGCGAGCGCCTGCACGACGTCGGTGTCGGCGCGGGCCTCGCCGAGCACCATCACGTCGGTGTCGATCTCCTCGATCGACTCGTCCTGCAGCAGCACGGCCGACAGGTGGTGGAAGGCGGCGGTGACACGGGACTCCGGGAGCAGCGCGGCGGCCTGCTCGGCGGCGCTGCCCTCCTCGGGCTTGAGGGCGTACGCCCCCTTCTTGTCGAAGCCCAGCGGGTTCACGCAGTCCACGACGAGCTTCCCGGCGAGCTCCTCGCGCAGCGCTTCCAGGGTCTTGGCGTGCCCGTCCCACGGCACGGCGACGATCACGATGTCGGAGCGGCGGGCGCACTCGGCGTTGTCGGCGCCCTCGACGCCGAGGCCCAGCTCGTCGGCGGCGGCCTGCGCGCGTTCGGCGGCGCGGGAGCCGATGACGACCTTCTGGCCGGCGCGGGCCAGCCGGTAGGCGAGGCCGCGGCCCTGGTCGCCGGTGCCGCCGAGCACGCCGACGACGAGTCCGGACACGTCGGGAAGGTCCCAGGGGTCCTTGGCGGGAGCCTTGCCCTGCGCCTTCGGCGCACCGTCTTGAGCAGCATCAGGGGAAGTCATACGGCGACGATACTTGCCGGTAGGAGGCACTGCCGTACGAAATCCACACCCGTGTGCGAACTCCGCGCCCCAACCGCCGTGCCGTGCCGCCGAGTTGGCGGAAGTGCCGGACGGGCGGGCGGCGCGGGCGGCAGGATGCGGGGCCATGGACGCCGTACGGGTCGCGCTGCTGCGCGAAGTGCTCGCCGGAACGGAATGGCCGGGCGCCACCCGCCGCTTCGCGGGTGCGCTGCGCGGCTCGGTGGTGCCGCACGGCGGCGGCCTCCTGCTCGTGGGCACGGCCGGGTACGAGCCGTGGCATCTGGCCGCGCACCTCGTCGACGAGGCCGCCTGGTCGGGCACGCCGGAGCTGCGGCCGACGCTCGTACGGCACCGGGTGCGGCCGGGCGATCCGGCGCACCTGTCGGTGGGGCTCGGCCGGATCGAGGCGGCGCGGCGCGGCGAGACGCTGCTCGTGGTGGCGCCGGACGACCCGGGCGGCGGCCTCCTGGAGCGGGTGCACGACGCCCGCCGGGCGGGGGCGACGGTGCTGGCCCTGGAGGCGGGCGCGGCGGGCGGCCACGATCTGCACCGGCTCGCGCACGAGGCGCTGACCGTGCCGGAGGAGCCGGAGCTCGACCTGGACACGGTGCAGCACCTGGTGAGCGCGGCGGCCGGCGAGAACTCGCTGCCCGCGCCGGCGCCGCGCGGCCGGCGCAGCTTCCGGGACCGGCTGTCGCGGCTCGCGGATCAGCTGACGGAGCCGCCGCCGGCCCGCTGGTGAGGCCCTACTCGGATTCCGGGGCGTCGGCGTCGCCCTTGCGGTCGTGCCATCGCGGGTCGGTCTCCCACTCCAGGTTCCGTTCCTGGGCGGTCTGCATGGCGTGCGCCGCCTCTTCGGGCGTGGCGTACGGGCCGAAGCGGTCCTTGCCCGGACAGTCGGGCCCTTCCTCGACCTTCTTGTGTTCGAGGCAGTAGTACCACTCCCCCGGCTTTCCGACCGTGCGCTTCTTGAACAGGGCCATCACGGACCCCTCTCTTCCTGCGTCTGCCCGAGGTAGGTTCCGCCGCCATCGTGCCCCAAGTCCGCTGGATACACTCACTGGCATGTCTGGCCAGTCGCTGCTCGTACCAGGGGAGCTCTCTCCCACCCGTTCCGTCCCCGGCAACATCCGCCGTCCCGAGTACGTGGGCAAGCCCGCCCCCACGCCGTACTCCGGCCCGGAGGTGCAGACCCCGGAGACCGTCGAGCTGATGCGGATCGCGGGCCGTATCGCGGCGCAGGCCATGGCCGAGGCCGCCAAGCACATCGAGCCGGGCGTCACCACGGACAAGCTGGACGAGGTGGCGCACGAGTTCATGTGCGACCACGGCGCGTACCCGTCCACGCTGGGCTACCGCGGCTTCCCGAAGTCGCTGTGCGCCTCGGTCAACGAGGTCATCTGCCACGGCATCCCGGACTCCACGGTGCTGCGCGACGGCGACATCGTGAACCTGGACGTGACGGCTTACATCGGCGGCGTGCACGGCGACAACAACGCCACGTACCTGTGCGGTGACGTGGACGAGGAGTCGAGGCTCCTGGTGGAGCGGACCCGGGAGGCCACCAACCGGGCGATCAAGGCGGTCAAGCCGGGCCGGCAGATCAACATCATCGGCCGGGTCATCGAGTCGTACGCGAAGCGCTTCGGCTACGGCGTCGTGCGGGACTTCACCGGCCACGGCATCAACTCGTCGTTCCACTCCGGCCTGATCGTGCCGCACTACGACAGCCCGCACGCGACGACGGTGATGCAGCCGGGCATGACGTTCACGATCGAGCCGATGCTGACGCTCGGCACGCACGAGTACGACATGTGGGACGACGGCTGGACCGTGGTCACCAAGGACCGGAAGCGGACCGCGCAGTTCGAGCACACGCTCGTGGTGACGGACACCGGAGCGGACATCCTCACGCTGCCCTGAGCCCGGGCCGTGTCGGGAGCGCCGTTTTTCGCACGAACGTTTTACCGACGACCTGTCGGGAACTCCTTTACCGACAGGTCGTCGGGAACCGGTTGACTTAGGCATGCCTAAGCAGAAGGATCGGTGCTGGTTCCCGCCCGCTTCGGCACCGGAGGTTCCCCCGTGGACACGCCGTTCTCGACGCTCATCCGCACCGCGTCCCACGAGGCGCACACCGAGGCCGAGACCTCGACGTTCATGAGCGACCTGCTCGGCGGGAAACTCGGCGTGGACGCGTACCGCCGCTACACCGAACAGCTCTGGTTCGTGTACCGCGCCCTGGAGGACGGCGCCGAGGCCCTCCGCGACGACCCGGTGGCGGGCCCGTTCATCCGCCCCGAGCTGATGCGGACCGCCGAGCTGGAGCGGGACCTGGCGCATCTGCACGGCGGCGCCGACGCCTGGCACGAGGGCCTGCGCCCGCTGCCCGCGACAAAGGCGTACGCGGACCGGGTCGCCGAGTGCGCCCGCAGCTGGCCCGGCGGTTTCGTCGCCCACCACTACACGCGCTATCTCGGCGACCTGTCCGGCGGCCAGATCATCCGCGACAAGGCGGAGAAGACGTGGGGCTTCGCCCGCAAGGGCGACGGCGTCCGCTTCTACGTCTTCGCGGACATCGCCAACCCGGCCGCGTTCAAGCGGGGTTACCGCGAGCTGCTGGACGGGGTGCCGGTGGACGATCTGGAGAAGATGCGGATCGTGGACGAGTGCAAGCGGGCGTTCGCGTTGAACACTGCCGTGTTCCGGGCGCTGGGCGAGGAGTTCCCGCTCAGCGCGTGAGTCGGGCGGGCCCCGATAGGGGCGCGCGGGGAACTGCGCGACCAGCCACGACGGCGCAGCAGACGAACGAACACCGCCGGAGGCTCTCGGGAAGGGGCGGGGAGGGGAGAAATCAGGTGCCGACGAGCAGCACCCGACCGCCCACCTCCACCGCCCCGCCCGGGGCAGGCGCCGTGAGGATCTGACTGCCCGCGCCCTGCGTGATGTTGAGCGCACGCCCGAGCCGGGCCGTGAGGAGCAGCGCCGCCGCCCCCGTCGCCTCGTCCTCGTCGACGCCGTCCCCGCGCCCGGGGAACGCACGGGCCCGGACACGTCCCGCCGCCTCGTCCTCCCACGCCCAGGCGTAGATCCACGCACCGGGCGGCGGCACGTCCAGGGCGTCCACCTCCGCGGCCGAGCGGTACTGCCGCAGGGTGCGGTCCGGGGCCCACTCGGGGCGGGCCGTGATCCAGCTGAACTCGCCGTCCTGACGTGCCGTCACCACCCCTGCGGGCGTGCGGAGTTCGGGCAGGTCGAGGAGCCAGGCCGTGCCCACGCAGGGGTGCCCGGCGAAGGGCAGGCGGGCGCTCGGCGTGTAGATGTCGACGACGCCGCGCTCGTCGTCGTCGACGAACACGGTCTCGCTGAAGCCGAGTCGGCGGGCCAGCTCCTGGCGTGCCTCCCGCCCGGGCACGGTGCCGCCGTCGCGGACGACGCCGAGGGCGTTGCCGTACCGCCCGTCGGGGCCGCAGAAGACGCGGAGCACGTCGGGTTCGATCGGTTCTGGCCCAGCTGTCGGCGAAGTCACCGGGGCATTGAAGCATCCGGGCGTCCAGGTCACGGTGTGGGCTCTGTATCGGATCCGGGCGCTTGTGCGGTTCCCGTCCCCGGTAGGGTTCCGACCGTCAGTGGCGGCAGTTGGAGCGGAGCGAAAAGCAAGCGATGAGCAGGCTGCGCAGGGTGAGTCGGCCGGCCGCGGCGGCAGCGGCGGTGACGGTGCTGTCCGTGACGGCGAGCGGGTGCGTGACGGTGCACGGGGAGCGGGAGATCCTGCCCGCGGCGACGAAGGCCGAGGCCGCCCGTGCGCTGAAGGACTTCACGAAGGCGTACAACAAGGCGGAGGCCGAGGCCGATCCGGCCAAGGACGCGAAGGTGGTCACCGGGCCGTTCGGCGCGATCAACCAGGCCGGCCTGAAGGCGCGCGCGGAGCGGAAGAAGGACGGCGACGAGCAGCCGCCGTCCGCGCCCCTGAAGCTGACCGACGCCAAGTTCACGATCCCGAAGCAGGCCGGCTGGCCGCGCTGGTTCGTCGCGGACACCGACAGCAACAAGGACCGGAACGGCTCTTTCCGTTGGGTGATGGTCTTCACCCGCGACGGGATCGACCTGCCGTGGGAGGCCTCGTACCTGGCGTTCGTGCCGCCCGCGAAGATGCCCGAGTTCAAGAAGGACAAGGACGGCTTCGCCGAGCCGGTCGACGTGGACGACCCGAAGCTGGCCGTCGCCCCGCAGAAGCTCAGCAAGGAGTACGCCTCCTACCTGAAGGCGGGCGGCGAGACCTTCCAGGCGGGCCCGTACACCTCGACGTGGCGCACCCAGCGCGAGAAGGCCGCGAAGCGCCTCGGCCTGGCCACGCAGTACATCGACGAGCCGCAGAACTCGGGCGACTTCGCGCCGGTCGGCCTGCGCACCGAGAACGGCGGCGCGCTCGTCTTCTTCTCCACCCGCCACTTCGAGAAGCGCACCGCGGCCGAGGGCCTGAACCTGCGCATCGGCCCGGACGTGCGCGCGCTGATGACCGGCGACGCGAAGAGCGCGGTCACCTTGGAGTACGCGGCAGGCCAGACCGTCGTCGTACCGCCGAAGGGCGCGTCCACCTCGCAGGTCCAGGTGCTGAACCGGGTGCAGGGGCTCACGGGCGCCAAGGGCGAGTAGCCGCACGGGAGTCGGCCCGCGGCCGCTACGGCGAAGGCGCCCGGAGGATCGGTCCTCCGGGCGCCTTTCGTACGTGGGTCCGTCGCGCGCGGCCGTTGCTCTCGTCGCGGCCCGCGCGTGCTCAGCCGCGCAGGGGCCAGGCCGCGCTCTCCGGCTCCGCGTCCGCGTCCGTGTGCTGCGCGATCGCGTCGGTGAGCGCCTCGAGGAGGGTCAGCGGCTCGGGCAGCGGGTGCTCGGGGCCGCGCACCCAGTGGACGTCGAGCTCGCCGGGCAGCCGCGCGGGCGGCACCAGAACGTACGAACCCCGGCAGTGCCAACGCAGGCCGGGGTGTTCGTCCATCGTCTCGGGGTGGCAGTCCAGCTCACAGGGCCACCACTCGTCCTCGTCCTCAGGGGTGCCGCGGGTCGCGGTGAAGAACATCATGCGGTCCCCGCCGGACTCGGCGACGGGGCCGACCTCGACACCCTCGGCGAGCAGCCGCTCCAGGGCGCTGCGCCCGGCCTCGACCGGGACGTCGAGCACGTCGTGGACCATGCCGGTGGCGGTGATGAAGTTGGCCTCGGGCTGGTGCTCGGCCCAGCGCTGGATCTGCGCGCGGTCGGTCGTGGACTGCGTCTGCCAGGCGAAGGAGATCGGGTGCCGGGCGGGCGTGGGGCAGCCGATGCGGTCGCAGGAGCAGCGGTAACCCGCCGGGTGCGCGGCCGGGGCGAGCGGCAGGCCTGCCTGGGCCGCGGCGAGGAGCAGGGCCTCTCGGCTGCCGTCGTCGCCCGTGTCCTTGGGGCGGCGGGTGCGCAGCCACTGGGAAAACCTGCTCTGTCCGCCGGTCCGACGGCCGAACTCCGCGCCCATCTATCCCCTCACCTTGCTTCGTCCCGTCCGTCCATGGTGCCACCATCCTGCGCCTCGGGTGGCCGCACTCCTCATCCGGGGTACCGGGGGCGATGCGAGGCCTTGGGTGTCGATGACGGGCGAGTCCGGACATATCTGCCTACCTTGGTCGGCATGGTCACCCTGGCTGCACCCGCTGTCATCACCGCACTCGCCCTGGCGGGCCACCTGACCTCCGTCACCCCGAGCGGCCCGACCGCCCCCCTCGAATGGAGCTCCGGCGGTCCCCTCACCGTCGAGGCCCTCCCCCGCGTCGTGTACACGGCGCATCGCGGCGGCGCCCTCGAAGTGCCCGAGAACAGCATGTCCGGGCTCGTGGCGGCGTACGAGCGGGGCACGGCCCAGGTGCTGGACGTGGACACGCGAATGCTGAGCGACGGCACGCTGGTGGCGATGCACGACGCGACCCTCGACCGTACGACCGACCGGAAGGGCCCGGTCCGCGCGCTCACCGCGAAGGAGTGGCGGGACGTACGGCTCACCCCGCGCCGCTCGCTGCGGAACGCCTGGCGGCCGGAGCGCCCGCCGACGGTGGCGGAGGTCCTCGACCGGTTCGGCGGGCGGGTGGTGCTGCTCCTGGAGCTCAAGGACAGGGACGGGCTCGTACCGCTGGCGCGGATGCTGCGGGAGCGCGGCCTGACCCGTTCCGTCCTGGTCAACTCGCACTGGCCGGAGGAGGCCAGGCGCGCCCACGAGCTCGGCCTGCGCACCCAACTCTGGCGCAGCGCCGCCCAGTTGAGGCACGACGAGCCGAGCGAGTGGCGGTCGTACGTGGATGTCCTGGACGTGGACTACAAAGCCCGCGACGAGGACCTGGCGCGCGCGGTCCGCTCGGGCATCCCGCACGTGTGGGCGCACACGGTGAACACGGCCGAGCAGCGGGACCGGGTGCTGCGCCTCGGCTGCGACGGCGTGATCACCAACGCCCCCGGCCTCCTCGCCCGCACGCCGACGCTGGTGCAGGCGCGGGCGCGCACGGCCGGCGGGGGCTGGTGACCGGACGACGACGGGGCGGGCGGCAGGGCCGGACGACGGGCGAGGCGCTCGGCGGGGACCGGTGACCGGACGACGGGGCAGGGGGCTCAGCGGGGGCCGAGGCCGCTCAGGGCGTAGTCGACGAGGGTGTCCGCGTAGGCGTGGGTGAGTTCGCCGGTGCCCTGCAGCCAGCGTTGCGCGATCGGCGAGATGAAGAGTTCGAGGGCGATCCGCAGGTCGAGGTCGGCGCGCAGCTCGCCGGTCTCCTGGGCGGCGCGCAGCCGGGCGACGTACAGCTGCAGTCCGGGTTCGAGGAGCTGCTCGACGACGCGGGCGCTGAGTTCGCGGTTGATGATCCCCTCGGCGGCGAGCGCGCGGTACGGGATCTCGAACGTGGGGTCCTTGAGCTCGTCGACGGTGGCGCGCAGGACTTCCTTCAGATCCGCCGCGAGGTCCCCGCTGTCGGGCAGGGAGCGGACCTCCTCCGGGTCGACCCCGGCGGCTTCGGCGGCCTCGGCCATGCTGCGCTCGCCGAGGTCGACGAAGGCTTCGAGGAGCACCTCGGCCTTCGAGGACCACCAGCGGTAGATCGTCTGCTTGCCGACGCCGGCGCGGGCGGCGATGCCTTCGATGGTCGTCTTCGCGTATCCGACCTCGCTGATCAGGGCGAGGGCGGCGTCGTAGATGGCACGGCGCGAGCGCTCGCTGCGCCGCGATGAGTCGGGGGCTGTCTTGGTCGCCATGGCGTCGAATGTAGCAGCGAGATGAGGCGATACGTATCGTCTCGGTTGGGCGGTGATGGTCACGGGCACCGTGAACTCGGGCGGCACGTACGGAAAACAACCCGTTCGCCGTCGCGACGGAGGGCTCCCGACGGCGGACCATGGGCAGCATCCGAGCGGCCGACACCCGGCCGTTCCGCCGACCGTGAGGAGCCCTCATTGCCTCGTCACGCCACACCCCGGCGCTACCTGATGTGCTCACCCGCGCATTTCAAGGTCACGTACTCCATCAACCCGTGGATGGATCCCACCAAGCCCGTCGACGTGTCCCTGGCCGTCGCGCAGTGGGAGGACCTCAGGGAGCGTTACCGCTCGCTCGGCCACACCGTCGAGGAGCTCACCCCCCGCCCCGAGCTGCCGGACATGGTGTTCGCCGCCAACGGCGCGACCGTGATCGACGGCCGGGTGCTCGGCGCCCGCTTCGCCCATGCCGAGCGCGCCGCCGAGGCCGCCGCGCACCTCGACTGGTTCCGTGAACACGGCTTCGCCGAGGGCGAGTTGTGCGAGCCGGTGCACATCAACGAGGGCGAGGGCGACTTCGCCGTCACCGCCTCGTACGTCCTCGCCGGGCGCGGCTTCCGGGCCAGCCCGCTGTCGCACGGCGAGGCGCAGGAGTTCTTCGGGCGGCCGGTGATCGGCCTCGACCTGGTCGACCCGCGCTACTACCACCTCGACACCGCGCTCGCCGTGCTCGACGACTCGACCGACTCCGGCGACGCGGTCATGTACTACCCCGGCGCGTTCTCGCCCGGCAGCCGGGCGGTGCTGCGGCGGCTGTTCCCGGACGCGCTGATCGCCGAGGAGCGGGACGCGGCCGCGCTCGGCCTGAACGCGGTGTCGGACGGGCGGCACGTACTGCTGCCGCAGGCGGCCGTCGGGCTGTTCGAGCCGCTCAGGGAGCGCGGCTTCGAGCCGATCGGGATGGACCTGGGCGAGCTGCTCAAGGGCGGCGGCAGCGTCAAGTGCTGCACGCAGGAACTGCGTTGCTAGCGGGGGCGGCGCTGGCGGCAGGGACGGCGCTGCCGGCGGGGGCGGCGTTCATCGGGCCGCCATCGGCCCGCCACAGCGACGCCCCTGAGGTCACGTATCACTAACGGGTCTGGACCGAACCCTGGGCGGGGCGGTCGGCGGACGGGACACTCCTGACCGCCGGCCGCCTCGCCTTTCCCTGTCCCGTCCCTTCCTGTCCTGTCCCTTCCTGTCCCGTCCCGAAAGGACCACCCGTGGACCGCAGATCCCTGGACCGCAGATCCCTGGACCGCAGCTCCTTGGACCGCAGATCCCTGGACCGCAGCTCCTTGGACCGCAGATCCGTTCTCACCACGGCCGTCGGCGCCGTCGCGCTCGGCGCCGCCGCGCAGATACCGGCCTCCGCCGCCTCCCCTGCGTCCGCCGCGGCGGGCGCTCCGGCCGCCGACGCCGGGCTCGTCACCCGGTTCAACGTCATCAGCGACATCCAGGGCGACCTGGCCGACCTGGACGTGGCCCTGAAGGACCTGTCCGCGGTCAACCCGCGCAGCTCCGGCATCGCCGTGGCCGGTGACATCACCCCGCGGGGCTACGACTTCGAGTACGCGGAGGTCACCCGCGCCTTCGCGAAGCACACGCTGCCGCGGACCGCCTGGGCCATCGGCAACCACGAGTTCTACGTGCCGAAGTGGGCCGACCCCGACACGCTCGCCCAGTCGACCTGGCCGAACGGCACCACCGAGGACTCGCTGTTCAAGAGCTTCTACACGTTCGCCGGACGCAACAAGGTGTACGCCGAGCACGACTTCGGCGGCATCCCCGTCCTGGCCATCGGCACCGAGAAGTACATGCACTACCACGACTCCGCCCTCTGGGACGAAGTCTGGCTCAGCGACGAGCAGTTCGCCTGGCTGGAGGACCGGCTCCGGTACTGGCAGGGCAGGCGCAGGCCGGTCATGGTCGTGACGCACCACCCGCTGCCGAACACGGTCTCCGGCAGCCGCAACAAGCTGTACCTGAAGGACTACCTCCAGGCCGACCGGCTCCTCGCCCTCCTCGGCCGGCACCGCGACGCGTTCCTGTTCTGCGGCCACACGCACTGGGACCTCAACCTGTCCGACTGGTACGTACGGCGCGTGGTGCCCGGCACCGCCAACCCGGAGGGCTTCAACGTCGTCAACACCGGGGCGATCCAGACCGGTTGGACCGACAACGGCACCGGCGGCGAGGTGACCGTGCCGGGCACGTTCAACCAGGGGCTGCAGGTGGACGTGTACCGCGACCGGGTCGTCGTACGGGCCCGGGACTTCGCGAAGTCCGCCTGGATCAAGCAGATCACGGTGCCGCTGCACACCACGATCTGAGGCCCGGGCTTGGCGCCACTACTCCCAGGCGTCGCCCCACTCCGCGTCCCGGGCCGCCTTGTAGAGCGCCCCGTGCCGCTTCGTCACCGTCGTACGGGCCAGCTCCTCCTCCGGCAGGCAGAGGTCGAGCAGCACCTGCCCCTTGCGGATCTGCGGCTTGCGGACGATGCGGGACGGGGCCGGGGCGACCGGGAGGCGGGTGGCGGCGACATAGCTGAACTTCTCGTCCTCGTACGCCAGGGACCCGCCCTTGACCTGCCGGTGCAGGGAGGAGCGGCTGACGCGGGCGGAGAAGTGGCACCAGTCCTTGCCGGGCTCGATGGGGCAGGCCGCGCTGTGCGGGCAGGGCGCGGCGACGTGCAGACCGGCGGCGATCAGACGGTCCCGGGCCTCGATGACGCGGGCGTAGCCGTCGGGGGTGCCGGGCTCGATGACGACGACGGTCTCGGCGGCGTCGGCGGCGGCGTCGACGACCGAGGCGCGGTCGTCCGCGGTGAGCTCGCCGAGGACGTACGAGATCGTGACGAGAGCAGTGCTCTCGACCGTGAGCGCCGCTCCGATACGAGAGCGCTGCCAGCGCGCGTTGTTCAACAGGGGGTTGGACTCGGCCAGTTCACGCCCCAGGGCAAGGGCGGGCTCCGCCCAGTCGAGGACCGTGACGGGGCGTTCCTGCGGCCAGGTCGCGCTGACCGCCCAGGTCGCCGCGCCCGTGCCGCCGCCGATGTCGACATGGCTGCCCGGCGTCCAGCCCGCGGGCGCGGCGGCCGCGAACGCGTCGAGCGCGGAGCGGACGGCCTCGAAGGTGGCGGGCATGCGGTACGCCGCGTACGCCGCGACGTCCGAGCGGTCCCGCAGCACGGGGGCGTCGGTCGGGGTGCGGCCGCGGTAGTTGGCGATCAGTCGCTCGACGGCCTGTGCGGCCTGCTTGGGCGGCAGTCCGTCGAGCAGTCCCGCGAGGGCGCTGCGGAGCGCTTCCGCGGGGGTGAGGGGTTGGGCGTTCACCTGGGGAATCGTACCCGCGCCCCCGGCACCCCCGGCGGGCTCCGCCCCCGGGCCCCGCCTCGCCCTTCGGGCTCGAAGTTTTCCCCTCCCCGCCCCTTCCCGAAAGCCTGCGGCGCTCTTTGTTCGGCTGCGGCTTTCGTCGTGGTTGCTCGCGCCGTTCCCCGCGCCCCTATCGGGGCACCCTCAGCGGACCGCTCGTGCCAGCCAGGTCGCCGCCTGTGCCCTCGGCGTGCTGTCCGGGCGGGCCGGGCGGGCCGGGTGGACCGTGTTCGCCAGGAGGATCAGGAACGTGTCCGTGGCCCGGTCGAGGACCAGGGACGTGCCCGTGAAGCCGGTGTGGCCCGCCGCACCGATCCCCGCCAGCTCGCCCATGAACCACGGCTTGTCGACGAGGAACCCGAGCCCCGGCGGGCGCAGCAGCAGGTCGACGAAGTCGGGGCCGAGGATCCGCGCGGGCCCGTACGCCCCGCCGCCGAGCAGCGTGCGGCAGAACACCGCCAGGTCGTGCGCCGTGGAGAAGAGGCCCGCGTGCCCGGCGACCCCGCCGAGCGCGTACGCGTTCTCGTCGTGCACCACGCCGCGGACCATGCCTCGGTCCAGCTTGGCGCGGGGGGTGCGCTGGTCCTCGGTCGCGGCGGCGAACGGGCAGGGGCCGAAGCCGGTGGCGCGCATGCCGAGGGGCCGGGTGATGCCGTCCCGGACCAGCGCGTCGAGGCGGCGGCCGGTGATGCGCTCCAGGACCTGCTGGAGCAGCAGCATGTTGAGGTCGGAGTACAGATACGCCCCGCCCGGCTCGGCGACCGGCTCCTCCGTGCGCAGCGCCGCGAGCATCGCCGCCCGGTCCGGGCAGGCGTACAGCGGGAGTTCGGGCCGCAGCCCCGAGGTGTGGGTGAGCAGGTGGCGCACGGTGAGGCCGTGCTCGGCCGCCGCGGTGAGCTCGGGGACGTACGCGGAGATCCTGGCGTCGATGCCGAGCGTGCCGCGTTCGATCTGCTGGACGGCGGCGACGGCCGTGAACAGCTTGGTGAGCGAGGCGAGGTCGAAGGGCGTGCCGAGGGTCGTCCGTACGCGCCGGTGCTCGGGGAGCTCCGCGCCGCCCGCGGCGTACCGGACCGCGTGCCCGGCCGCCTCCTCGACGGCGACGACCGGGCCGCGCCCGGCGACCGCGACGACGCCCGCGCACCACGTGCCGGGCAGCGCCCGCACGTCGTCGACGAGCCGCCGCAGGGGTTCGGGGTCGAGCCCGGCCCGCTCGGGCGGGCCGGTGCGCAGCCGTGGCGGGGTCAGTGGTCCGCCTCCTCGGTGCGACCGGCCGTGCCCGAAGGAGCCGCACCCGAAGGCGTCGACGTCGAACCCGAAGGCGTCGGCGCCGAACCCGGAGGCGTCCCCTCCGCCCGCTCCCTCCAAGGCCTGCACAGCAGCAGGTAGCACGCCGCCGCGAGGACCGCGCAGGACAGCTGGACCACCGCCATCGGCACCGCCGTGTGCTCGCCCGCGACGCCCACCAGCGGGGAGGCGATCGCGCCGACCAGGAACGACGACGTGCCGAGCAGCGCGGACGCGGAGCCCGCGGCGTGCGGGGCGCGGAGCAGAGCGAGGGCGTTGGTGTTGGGCAGGGTGACGCCCATCGCGGACATGAGGACGAACAGGCCCGCCGCGACCGGCACGAGCCCGATCTGCCGCGCGTCCCCGAACACCCCGGCCGTGAGCAGGAGCAGGGCCGTCGCCGCGAGGGTGATCGCGGCGAGGCCGAGCCCGACGACCCGGTCGAGCCGGACGCGGCCGACGAGGATCTTGCCGTTGATCTGCCCGACGAGGATCAGGCCGACCGAGTTGACCCCGAACAGCAGCGAGAAGGTCTGCGGGGAGGCGCCGTAGATCTCCTGCACGACGAACGGGGAGGCCGAGATGTATGCGAAGAGAGCCGCGAAGGCGAAGCCGCCGGTCAGCGTGTACCCGGCGAAGACCCGGTCGCCGAAGAGGCCGCGCATGGTGCGCAGCGCCTCGCCGACCCCGCCGGAGTGCCGCCGCTCGGGGGCGAGGGTCTCGGGCAGGCGGCGCCAGACGAGGGCGGTGAGGGCGATGCCGATGACGGTGAGGACGACGAAGATGCCGCGCCAGTCGGTGAAGCGGAGCACCTGGCCGCCGACGAGCGGCGCGACGATCGGGGCGACGCCGGAGATCAGCATCAGGGTGGAGAAGAACCGGGCCATGTCGACGCCGTCGTACAGGTCGCGCACGACGGCGCGGGCTATCACTATGCCCGCGGCCCCGGCGAGGCCCTGCAACAGGCGGAAGGCGACGAGGAGTTCGACGCCGGGCGCGGCCGCGCAGATCGCGGTGGCGACGATGTAGACGAGCAGCCCGACGAGGAGCGGGCGGCGGCGTCCCCAGCGGTCGCTCATCGGCCCGACGACGAGCTGCCCGAGCGCCATCCCGGCGAGGCAGGCGGTGAGGGTGAGCTGCACGGTGGCGGCGGGCGCGGTCAGGTTGCGGGTGACCTCCGGGAGCGCCGGCAGGTACATGTCCATGGACAGCGGCGGTACGGCGGTGAGTCCGCCGAGGAGGAACGTGGTGAGGAGCCCGGTGCGCCGCGCCGCCGCCCGGCCGCCGTCAGCTGCGCCTTCCGGCTCGGGCCCCGGCACCGGCTCCGGATCCGGCTCCCTGCGTCCCGCGGAACGTCGGTCCACAGCCGTCACGTGCCTCAACCCCTCCCCATAGTCGCCTCGGCTCCCTATGCTCTCAGCTCGGTCGCGTGGTCGAGACCAGTCCGCGTACGGGACGTGGCACGGGACGGCGTACGGCCGTCGGGCGGCCGTCGTGCGGCCGTCGGGCGGGACGACAGGGCAGGGGGAGGCACCGGATGGGGCGTGTGCGGTGGGGAGTGCTCGCCACCGGCTGGATCGCCGAGCGGTTCACGGCGGAGCTGCTCGACATGCCGTCGGAGGCGGAGGTGGTCGCGGTCGCCTCGCGCACGCGGGACGGCGCGCGGGCCTTCGCCGACCGCTTCGGGATACCGCGGGCGTACGGGGACTGGGCGTCGCTGGCGGCGGACGCGGACGTCGACGTGGTGTACGTGGCGACGCCGCACTCGGCGCACCGCGAGGCCGCCGGGCTGTGCCTGGAGGCGGGGCGTGCTGTGCTGTGCGAGAAGGCGTTCACGCTGAACTCCCGGGAGGCCGAGGAGCTGGTGGGGCTCGCGCGGGCGCGCGGCGGCTTCCTGATGGAGGCCATGTGGATGTACTGCCATCCGCTGATCCGGCGGCTGCGGGAGCTGGTCGCGGACGGCGCGATCGGTGAAGTCCGCACGGTGGAGGCCGACTTCGGGCTCGCCGGTCCCTTCCCGCCCTCTCATCGGCTGCGCGACCCGAAGCAGGGCGGGGGTGCGCTGCTCGACCTCGGGGTGTACCCGGTGTCGTTCGCGCATCTGCTGCTCGGGGAGCCCTCGGACATCACGGCGAGAGCGGTGCTCTCGGAGGAGAGCATCGATCTGCGTACGGGAATGCTGCTCTCCTGGGAGAGCGGTGCTCACGCCGTGTTGCACTGCTCTCTCGACGCGGCGACCCCGGTCTCGGCGTCCGTCACCGGCTCCCGGGGCCGCATCGACGTCCCGGACGGCTTCTTCTACCCGGACCGCTTCGTGCTGCACCGGCCGGGCCGCGAGCCCGAGGAGTTCACCGGCGAGGGCCCGCGGGACTCGCTCCGGCACGAGGCCGCCGAGGTCATGCGCTGCCTGCGGGCGGGCGAGCGGGAGTCCCCGCTCGTCCCGCTCGACGGCACCCTCGCCGTCATGCGGACGCTCGACGCGGTACGGGACCGCATCGGCGTCCGCTATCCCGGCGAGTGAACTGCACCGCCCGGCAAGGGAGTTACGCGGGCTTCAGCCCCGGGTCGCCCGCCTCCGTGACGAACGACGCCGCCGTGGAGATCGGCGCGCCCGGCACCGTCACCGCGGAGACCGTCTTGAAGTCGGCCCGCGCGGACTCGGTGCCGAGGTCCACCGTGACGTAGCCGCGCCGCCCGTTGAAGAACTTCAGGTGCGGGTTGGCCTGCATGTACGTGTCCCAGGTCGCTGGCTTGTCCTCGCCGTCCTTGCCGCTGGCGATGGAGGTCGCGACGATCTCCGTGCCGAGCGTCTTCGAGTCCGGGTCGTCGAAGTCCTGCTTGATGTCGAAGGCGTAGCCGCGGTGCACGTCGCCGGTGAGCACCATCAGGTTCTCGATGCCCGCGGCGCGCGCCCCGTCGAGCACCCGGGTGCGCGAGGCGCGGTAGCCGTCCCAGGCGTCCATGGACAGCTTCGGCGTCTCCGTGAGGTCGAACGCCCGCTGGGACACGACGACCTGCTGCGGCAGCAGGTTCCACAGTGCCTGCGACTGCCGCCAGCCGTCGAGCAGCCAGCGCTCCTGCGTGGCCCCGGTGATGGTGCGCTTCGGGTCGTCCGTCTCGGGCCCGGCCGGGTGCGCCTTGTCGCCGTACGCCTGGTCGGAGCGGTACTGGCGGGTGTCGAGGATGTCGAACTGGGCGAGGCGGCCCCAGTGCAGGCGCCGGTAGAGCTGCATGTCGGGCCCGGACGGCTGCTGCGGGGAGCGCAGCGGCTGGTTCTCCCAGTACGCGCGGTACGCGGCGGCCCGGCGGACCAGGAACTCCTCGGGCGGCACGGAGTTCTCCGGGATGTCGTCCGCGTAGTTGTTCTCGGTCTCGTGGTCGTCCCAGGTGACGAGGAAGGGGTGCGCGGCGTGCGCGGCCTTCAGGTCGGGGTCGGACTTGTAGAGGCCGTACCGCATCCGGTAGTCGTCGAGCGTGACCGTCTCCCGGTTGAAGTGCGCGGGCAGCACGCGGTCGGTGTAGTTGCGGGCGCCGCCGACGGAGTTCACGGCGTACTCGTAGAGGTAGTCCCCGAGGTGCAGGACCAGGTCGACGTCGTCCTGGGCGAGATGGCCGTACGCCGTGAAGTAGCCGTCGTGGTACGCCTGGCAGGAGACGGCGGCGAGCTTCAGCGCGGAGATCTCCGCGGCGCGGGCGGGCGCGGTGCGGGTGCGGCCGACCGGGCTGATCCAACTGCCGGTGCGGAAGCGGTAGTAGTAGACGCGGCCGGCGTCCAGGCCGTCGACCTCGACGTGCACGGAGTGGCCGAACTCGGGGTGTGCGGTGACCGATCCGCGTCTGGCGATCCGGGTGAAGCGCTCGTCGTGGGCGAGCTCCCAGTCGACGCCGACGCGCTGGGCGGGCAGTCCGCCGTCGGCCTCGAAGGGCTCGGGGGCGAGGCGGGTCCACAGGACCACGTTGCCGGGCTGGGGGTCGCCGGAGGCCACGCCCATGGTGAACGGGTCGTCAGTTATGCGCCGTGCGTCCAGTTCTGCGGCGTGTGCGGCGCCGGCGCCGGGCAGGTCGGTGGCGAAGGCGAGCGCGGCGGCGGCGCCGGTCACGGTGAGAAACCGCCGGCGCCCCAAGTGCCGTGCTGCGGCGCGGAGTTCCTCGGTCCGGCGGGCGGCGTTGCGGGCTGCTTCGTGAGCTGCGACTGTCATCGGCCCCTCCCCTGACGGTTGTTGTCAGCGGCATTCGACGGGGGCGCGACGACCGTGGCCTGTCGCGTACACAACAGTCGAATGGCGGACGGATGAGCGGTGCATGGCCATGCGTCCCGTACGCTGCGGGGCCATGAACGAGGCGCAAACGAAGATCGCGATCGTGACGGGCGCGGGTTCCGGCATCGGCCGGGCCGTCGCCCTGGAGCTGGCGCGCGGCGGCTGGTCGCTCGCGCTCGCCGGGCGCCGCCCGGAGGCCCTGGAGGAGACGGCGACGCTCACGCAGAGCGACGACGTGCTGTGCGTACGCACCGACGTCGCGGTGCAGGAGGACGTGGCGGCCCTCTTCGCCGCCGCCCAGGGCCGGTTCGGCCGGATCGACCTGCTCTTCAACAACGCCGGCACGTTCGGCCCCGGCGGCGTTCCCCTGGACGAGCTGTCGTACGAGGCGTGGCGGCACGTCGTCGACACCAACCTGAACGGCGCTTTCCTGTGCGCGCAGGCGGCGTTCCGGCAGATGAAGCACCAGTCGCCGCAGGGCGGGCGGATCATCAACAACGGCTCGATCTCCGCGCAGGTGCCGCGCCCCAACTCCGTGGCGTACACGGCCACCAAGCACGCCATGACGGGCCTGACGAAGTCGCTTTCCCTGGACGGCCGCCCGTACCGGATCGCCACCAGCCAGATCGACATCGGCAACGCGGCGACCGACATGACCGAGCAGATGCAGCGCGGCATTCCGCAGGCCAACGGCGAGCTGGCGGCGGAGCCGGTGATGGACGTCGCCGACGTGGCCCGCACGGTCCGGCACATGGCCGAGCTGCCCTTGGAGGCGAACGTCCAGTTCGCCACGGTGATGGCCACGAACATGCCGTTCATCGGCCGCGGTTGAGGAGCCTCGCGGGGGCGGTACGGGACGGGGAGGTGCCGCACGGAGTGCGCACCTCAGGGGCGCGGGGAACTGCGCGAGCAACCACGACGCAGCCGCAGACGACGACGCACCCGGCACGGGGGGGGGGGGAATGCAACCGCCCCCCACCCGGTTGAGCCGCATATGAGCGCATCCACCGCACCCACCGCCCGCCCCGACATCCTCCGCTACACGGCGTTCTCCGCCGACCCCGCCGGAGGCAACCCGGCCGGAGTCGTGCTCGACGCGAGCAGCCTGGACGACGCGGAGCAGCTGGCGATCGCCGCCGAACTCGGCTACAGCGAGACGGCGTTCCTCACGGCACCGCCCGCCGGCCTGGCCGAGGCCGGCGACCGGGCGTACACGCTGCGCTTCTTCAGCCCGAAGGACGAGGTCAACTTCTGCGGGCACGCCACCGTCGCCACCGCCGTGGCCCTCGCCCAGCACGGCGGCGGCCCCGGCGACTACGTCTTCGCGACCCCCGCCGGCACGGTCCCGGTCAGCGTCGCCGACGTGGACGGCGAGCTGCGCGCCACGCTCACCAGCGTCGAGCCGCACGTGAAGGACGTACCGCGGGCGGACCTGGACGAGGCGCTCGCCGCGCTCGGCTGGGCCGAGTCCGACCTCGACCCGGCGCTGCCGCCGCGCATCGCGTTCGCGGGCAACGACCACCTGGTGCTCGCCGCCGCCACCCGCGCCCGCCTCGCCGACCTCGACTACGACTTCGCCCGCCTGGAGGCGTTCATGCAGCGCCTCGGGCTGACCACGCTGCAGCTGGTGTGGCGGGAGTCGGACGGCTTCTTCCACGCCCGCGACCCGTTCCCGGTCGGCGGTGTGGTCGAGGACCCGGCGACGGGCGCCGCGGCCGCGGCCTTCGGCGCGTACGCCCGGGAACTCGGCCTGGTCGGCGCGGAGTCGGAGTTCGTCATCCGGCAGGGCGAGGACATGGGCCGCCCCGGCACGCTCACGGTGACGCTGCGCGGCGGCGACCCGCGCGTCCACGTGGCGGGCACAGCGGTCCGTATCTCGGAATAGACCGTCCGGGTTCAGCGGAACAGACCGCCGAACTCTCTAACTGAACCGGACGGGCAGGTATTTGATCCCGTTGATGAAGTCCGACCGCATCCGCCGCGGCTCGCCCGTCAGCTCGACGTGCGGGAAGCGGCGGAGCAGGGCCCGTACGAGCGACTTGATCTCGGTGCGGGCGAGGCCCGAGCCCAGGCAGTAGTGCGGGCCGCCGCCGCCGAAGGCCAGGTGGTCGTTGGGCGTGCGGCGCAGGTCGAGGACGTCCGGGTCGGCGAAGACGGCCTCGTCGCGGTTGGCGGAGGTGTAGTAGAGGACCGCCTTCTGCCCCTCCCTGATCCGCACGCCGCGGATCTCGGTGTCCCGGGTCGCGGTGCGCCGGAAGTTGTGGATGGACCCGTTCCACCGCAGGAACTCCTCGGTGGCGCTGGCCCACAGCGCGTCGTCGTCGATGCCCGCGACCAGCTCGGCGCGCGCCTCGGGGTGCTCGACGAGGGTGAGCAGGGTGCCGGCGAGGAGGTTGCGGGTGGTCTCGTTGCCGGCCACGCAGAGCGTCACGAAGAACATGTCGATCTCGTGCGCGGAGAGCCGCTCCCCGTCGACCTCGCCGTGCACGAGAGCACTGATCACGTCGTCGCGCGGTTCCTTCAGGCGGGCGGCGGCCAGCGCGTCGCAGTACCCGTAGATCTCGGCCGCCGCGATCTGCCCGTCCTCCTCGGTGGTACGGAAGTCCGGGTCCTGGAAGCCGACCATGCGGTTGGACCAGTCGAAGATCTTGTCCTCGTCGGCGGCCGGGATGCCGACCATCTCGCAGATCACCTGCAACGGAAGGCGCGCGGCCAGCTCCGTCACGAACTCGACCTCGCCGCCGCCCTGTTCGCATCGCTCGGTGACCCGGTCGGCGAGCGCGTCGGCCCGGCGCTCGATGTCCTCGGTCAGCTTGCGGATCATCCGCGGCGCGAACGCGGCGTTGACGAGCCGCCGGTAGCGGCTGTGCTTCGGCGGATCCATCCCGATGAGCGTGAGCGCCAGGCTCTCCAACGCCTCCGGCGGCTGGTCCCGTACGAAGAACGAACCCCTCTCGACGGACCACAGCTCCGGGTCCCGGCTGAGCTCGACGACGTCCGCGTGCCGGGTGACGGCGAAGAACCCGGCGTCGTCCCCGGGCATCTCGTGCCAGTGCACGGGGTCCTCGCGCCGCAGCCACGCGAACTGCTCGTGCGGCACGCCCCGGGCCCAGGTGTCTTCAAGCAGGTCTATAGGGGGCACAGGAATCACGGGGGACATGGGGTTCATGGGGTTCATGGCGGCGGTCCCTTCGGAGTGGGGCGAATTCACTGATCGCGTACGGGACGAGCTCCGAGCACTCCCGACACCGCCTCCACGACGAGCCGTTCGGGCACGGCGGACGGGTCGAGGCGGTGCTGCAGCGCGCAGCCGAGGAGGACGGCGAGGACGAGGGCGCCGGTCTCGGCGGGCGGCCGGGGCAGTGCCTGGCCGGTGGCGGCGGCCCAGTCGGCGAGGCCCTCGCCCAGCTCGCGGCGGATCTCCGCGTACCGGCGGGCGAGCGGCGAGCCGACCTGTGCGTCGCGCGCGCCGTGCAGCCACAGTTCCAGTTCGAGCAGAAGCCAGGAGTCGCCGCGGTCGGCGGCGGGGCGGGTGACGCTGCGCCACATCGCGGCGGCGTGCGCGGCCGGGTCGGGGTCGGCGGCGAGGTCGGGGGCGAGGCGGGCGGCGGTGCGTTCCTTCCACACGTCGAGCAGGGCGAGCAGCAGCCCTTCCTTGCCGCCGAAGTGGCTGTAGAGGGCGCCGGTGGTACGCCCGGCCGCGTCCGCGACGGCCTCGGCGGAGACGGCGTGGAACCCCTTGGTGGCGAAGAGTTCGGCGGCGGCGTCGATCAACCGCCCCCGGGTCTCGGCCTTCCGCTGCTCCTGCGTACGACGCGGCTCTCGCGCATGACGGGCCATGGGTCCTCTCCCTCCCCCAGGGCACGGCCGACGGTTATATCGGCCCGGCTACATAAGTGCGCCAGGGAGAGGAACCCACAGAACTGACGAGTCGTCAACTAGTGCTGCACAAAAGGAACTCGCACAAAAGGAACTCGTGACATCTCAGGACGCCTGCCCCGTCTCGAACCGCGCGACCTTGCCGCCTTCGACGGTGAACTGCCAGCGGGTCCGCATCTCGCCGTACGTGTCGTTGCGATAGCGGGCGACGAGAGTACGGCCGTCGTCCGTCTGGTTAAGGACGTCCATCCGGCCGTTGGAGGCGAAGATCTCCCGCTCGGTCCACTCGGCGAGATCCCGCTCCGTACCGTCGTCCGACATGGTCGCGCCGGGTGCGAGCGCATCCTCGAAGGCCTCCCTGTCCTGGGCGTTGACCGCCGTGACGAAGGCGCGTACGGCGGGATCGGCGAGCAGCTCGACCGGCAGGACGTCGTCGTTCATCTCGCTCACTGGGACTCCTTCGCTGGGTTTCAAGGGCAGCCCGAGACGTACACCAATCCCCCACCCGACCCACGGACCTTGGTCCGCTCGCGGCGCGTCACGAAGCTCGCGGCGGGGGGTGGGGAGGGGTACGGAGTTGGACGGTGAGAGGGCCGGTGGGCGAACGGCTAGCATCGCGCAACCGAACTTGCCGTCCACACCCCCGGAGGCGCCGTGCCCCTCACCCAGCCCCGTATCGGGGTCGCCGTCGTGACGATGGGCAACCGGCCCCGCGAGGTCGACGCGCTGCTCGCGTCGGTCGCCGCCCAGGACGTGCCGCCCGACCGGATCGTGATCGTCGGCAACGGCTCGCCGCTGCCCGAATTCCCGGGCCTGCCCGGCGAGTTGACGGTGATCGAGCTCGACGACAACCTCGGCTGCCCGGGCGGCCGCAACGTCGCCCTGCGCAAGCTCCGCGAGTTCGGCGACGTGGACGTGGTGATCGAGCTGGACGACGACGGTCTCCTCGTCGACAAGGACGTCTTCCGCGGCGTACGCGATCTGTTCGCGGGCGACCCGCGGCTCGGCATCGTCGGCTTCCGCATCGCCGACGAGCACGGCGAGACGCAGCGCCGCCACGTGCCCCGGCTGCGCGCAGGCGACCCGATGCGGCGCGGCCTCGTCACGACCTTCCTCGGCGGCGGCCACGCCTTCTCCCTGCGCATGCTCGCGGAGACCGGCGACTGGCCGGCCGACTTCTTCTTCACGCACGAGGAGACCGACCTCGCCTGGCGCGCCCTGGACGCGGGCTGGAAGATCCTCTACGAACCGGCCCTGCTGCTCCAGCACCCCAAGACGTCCCCGGCACGGCACGCGGTCTACTTCCGCATGACGGCCCGCAACCGCGTCTGGCTGGCCCGCCGCCGCCTCCCCCGCCCGCTGATCCCGGTGTACCTGGCCACGTGGACCCTCCTCACCCTCGCCCGCACCCCCTCACGCGCCGGCCTGCGCGCCTGGGCGGCCGGCTTCCTGGAGGGGGTACGCACGCCGTGCGGCGAACGAAGGCCGATGCGCTGGCGCACCGCGTGGCGGATGACCCGGTTGGGGCGACCGCCGGTGATCTGACCCCCGCCGCTCCCCCGGGTGGTGCGGTGCCTGGTGGCTCGGGGGCCAACAGGCGTAAAATTTGGGGGAATTGGGCGGCGCGGAGGGGGACGCGGTGTCGTTTTCCGGGGGTCATCTGGTTCTGGTGCTCCTGCTGCTGCTCGCGGTGCGGGGGCTGTTCGTGTGGGGGCGTGGGGCGTACCACCGGCGTCGGCTGCCGGCGCGGACGCTGCAGCCGCAGCAGGTGGAGGCGTGCCAGCGGCAGGCGTTCCGGGAGCTGTGCCGCAGGGCCGACGGCCCGGCCGCGCGGGTCGACATGAACGACTGGTTCACGTCCCAGGGCTGGAACCGCGCGGACGCCCTGCTCGTGCTGTCGGAGCCGCTGAAGCCGGACGAGGTGTCCTCCTGCAGTTCGCCGCATCGGCCGGCGGGGCTCATGTGGGCACACCTGGACGCGGAGAAGATCGCGGCCATTCCGGTTCTCGCGGCACGGGCGCCCTCGGCTGGACGCTGACAAGGCACGTTTTGCCGCGGAGTAGCGTTTCAGTACCGAGATCGCCCCGCGAAGCGACTGACTGCACCAGACGCAAGGGCTCACAGTGGAGGACGCATGCCCTGGGACGAGTTGGCCAACGCCCAAGCCACACAGCGGGCAGGGCAACCTCCGACGACCCCGCCGAACACCGAGACACCGCTGGGCGTCTTCGGCCCGCCCGCGCACCTGGACCCACTCTCGGCCATCCATCCCGCGTCAAGCATCCCTGGTGCCCACCCCTGGCAGGCGCCCAGCGAGATCGAGCAACATCTGTACGAGGCGAAGATGCGCGGGGACTGGCGGGCATACCTCGACGTGCTGGCCGAGACCCGGCTGTTCCATCCGACTCCCAGGCAGGTCGCCGAAACCAAGCCGGACATCTACGCCCAGAATTCGCCGTACTGGAATCCGCAGACGAACTCCTACTGCCGCGCCTACTTCACCCCCGGAATGCTCCCGGCCCCTGCAACAGACCCTGTGTACTTCAGCGTCGGCCTGCGCTGGCTGGCAGAGAAGTGGAACGGCGACCACGTGGCTCTGGCCGTCAATCCGGGCACTCCATGCGAAATGTACCTTCCCGCCCCACCAGCCGCCCGCGCCCTGTGGTACGAGCACGGACAGCGTGCCGCCGAGCGAGCCAAGCTGACCGGCTCGGGGGTGGCCAACCGCTTGCGGACCTTGCGTACCGGTGGCCCTCTCCAGGGCAGCACCGCCCTCGGCCTGGCCTGCGGCGCCCTGCTCTGCGTCAGTAACGGATCGTTCTGGAACGCCATGGCCTGGCATGGCACCGGTTTTCACAATGAACGCGACCGGCTCAAGGACTGGTGGGGTATCACTGACCGAGAGGGCTGGCAGCGCTCCATCGAGGGCCTTCTGAACGGCAAAATGAGCAGCCGCGTATGGGAGTTCGCCCTGGAGGTACGAGTCGCCCTCGCCCGCGCGTACGGCGGCAGGGTCGACCCGGGGGTCTGGCGCGAGACCGTCGAGGACGTCATGCGCCGCAACGCCGCCGAGCACGGTGAAACCCCCTCCGCCACGTCCATGACCGGAATCAAACAACTCATTGGCCGCATCACCCGCTACGAAGCCCGGTTCCGCGCCGACGCACTCCTGCCGGAACACAGGCACGTCCGTTCCGTACTCGCGTGGGACTACGGTCGCGCCTCCAAGATGGCTCGTTGGGGACTCGGCGCCCGCTTCTGCGACATGGCCGAGGCCGAGCGCGCTGTGATCCGCGCCGGCCGAGCCGCTCAGGTCACCTACCACTCCTGGCAGGACTTCTCTGCCGGCTACATCCTCGGCCGCTGTCTCCATTTCGACGAGGAAGAGTTCGGTGACTGGTACACCGACATGCTCGACGCCCACCGCACCCTGCTCACCGAGGCCGAAAGCCCCTGGCTGACCATTTCCTGGAAATAGCGACAGCCCGGCAGACGCGACTGGCAACCTCGCCCCGGAGCGCATGTCCCAGGGCGCGTGACACAAGACCGCCTCGGGCAGCGCGCGAACGGCGGCCCGGACCGAGGCACCCAAGAACAACATCTGAATAAGGCGGACGAGTCGGCCTGTACGCCGGGTTCTGTCTCCCGGGCGCCTTGCGGCGGCCGGGGAGGCGGCCATCCATCTAGGGCCGGCGTTGCCGCCGGCCTCGTGCGGTCTACCCGCGGACTCGGGCGGGCAGCCCTCGATCGTCCGCGCAGGGCCACCTGTTACAGCGGCCCCTCTTGACCTTGCTCCGGGTGGGGTTTACCTAGCCGCCTGAGTCACCTCAGGCGCTGGTGGTCTCTTACACCACCGTTTCACCCTTACCCGGCGCCGAAGCACCGGGCGGTTTGCTTTCTGTGGCACTGTCCCGCGGGTCACCCCGGGTGGCCGTTAGCCACCACCCTGCCCTGTGGAGCCCGGACGTTCCTCGGAGGGAGTCCGAAGACCCCCGCCGCGACCGCCCGGCCGGCTCGTCCGCCGTGCCGACCATGCTACCCGGGCCACTCGTGCCGCAGAGCCACCCGTGCCCAGCCGTGCCCAGCCGTGCCCAGCCGTGCCCACCGGTGCCCACCCGTGCCACGGGGAGAACGCTTGACCTTGTCGCAGCGTCAACGTTTCTACTGGAGGGCATGCGGATCGGAGAGCTCGCCGCGCTCGCCGGAGTCACCACTCGGGCCGTGCGGCACTATCACCAGCAGGGGCTGTTGGCGGAGCCGGAGCGGCGGGCCAACGGGTACCGGGAGTACGGGCTGCGGCACGCCGTGGAGCTGGCCCGGATCCGGCGGCTCACCGAGCTGGGGCTCGGCCTGGCCGAGGTCAAGGACGTGCTCGCGGACGACGCCGGGCGTGAACTCGTAGAGGTTCTGGAGGAGTTGGACGGGGACCTGGCGCGGCAGGAGGCGGCGATCCGGGAGCGGCGGGCGCGGCTCGGCGGGCTGCTGGCCCAGGCGCGGGCCGGGGAGCTGCCGCCGGAGGGGCCGGTGTCCGCGGAGCTCGGCCGGCTGTTCGCCGCGCTCGGGCCGACGGACTCGGCGATCGCCGCGAAGGACCGCGAGCACCTGGCCCTCTTCGACTCGCTCGCCGGCCCCACCGGCAGCGGCGAGCTGGTCGCCGCGTTGCGGCCGCTGGCCGAGGACCCGGAGTTCACGGGCCGGATCGAGGCGCTGTACCGGCGGCTCGACGAGCTGGCCGACGCGGCGGCCGACGACCCGCGGATCACCCCGCTGGGCGACGAGCTCGCCGCCGCGATGCCCGAGGAGCTGCTGCGGTTCATGGGCCGGGAGGATCCGGCCGAGTCCTTCGGCGGCGGGTTCGGCGCGGCCTTCCTCGCCGACTTCCCGCCCGCCCAGGCGGCCGTCGTGCGCCGGATGATCGCGGGCCTCGCCGAGCGGGCCCGGCGGCTCGACGGGGGTGGGCGGTCGTGAGCTACGCGCTGTCCCGCCTCGCCCTGCGCGCCCTCCAGTGGGCCGGGCGCCGGGCGCCGCTTCCCGCGCGCCCCCGGTCGGGCGGGGGTGAGCGGACGTGAGTCAGGCCCGAGCCCTCCCGGCCCTCCGCGTCCTCCACGTCGTACGCCGGCTCACCCTGCTCGAACTGCACGGGATGTACAGCCTGTTGCTGTGGATCGCGCGGCGGCGGCACGGCGTACGGGCGGGCGCGCGGGGGTTCGCGTACACCGGGCCGCAGACCGCTCTGCTGTTCGGACTGCTGTTCGTGGCCGTGGTCGAGACGGTCGCGCTGGCCGTGCTGATTCCGTGGCCGGCGGTGCACGCGGCGGTACTGTTCCTCGACGTGTACACGGTGCTGCAGGTGCTCGCGCTGCATGCCGCCTGTGTGACCCGGCCGCATGTCGTCGGCGCGGACGGCTCGCTGCGGATCCGGCACGGGCATCTCCTCGACCTGCGCGTCCCCGCCGCGTCCGTGGCCGGGGTGCGCGTGGAGCGGCGCTATCCCTCGGGCAAGCGGATCCAGGAGCACCCGGACGGCAGCCTCGACCTCCTCGTCGGCTCGCAGACGACGGTGACCGTGGACCTCGCGGCGCCCGTGTCGTTCGTACGGCCGCTGGGGCGGCGGGTGGAGGTGGTGCGGGCCGTGCGGTTCCACGCGGACGATCCGCAGGCCCTCGTAGCCGCGCACAAAACGGCCCTCACGCAGGGGCGAACTGCACCTTCGCCGCTCCCGGGTCGGCCTGGGTGAGGCGGACGCGGAGGCGCTCGCCGAGCGGGAGCGGGGCCGTGCCGCCGGAGACGCGGGCGACGACCGCCGGGTCCTCGAGGTGCACGGTGCCGACGGCGGGTTCGTCCTCGCGTACGTCGATGACGATCGCGTCGAAGAGCTCGCCGACCCGGTCGCGGAGCAGTGCGGCCTCGACGATGTCGACGGACTCGCGCTCCACGGTGTTGGCGCGGCGCGTGCCCTCCGCCATCTCCTTCGGGAGTTCGGGCAGCGCTTCGAGGACCCACTGCGGCGGGTCCTCGTTCGCGACGGCGGCGAGGCAGATCTCCCCCGCGTACCGGTCGACGAGTCGCCGCAGCGGGGCCGTGCAGTGCGTGTACGCGGCGGCGACCGCCGAGTGGATGCGCGGCTCGGGCAGCTCGCCGCCGGTGAACGCCGTGTAGCCCGCGCCGCGCAGCAGCGTCGTGCACTCCTGCAGGAACGCCGCGTGGTTCGGCTCGCGCGGGTCGAGCGCGCGGACGAGGTCGGCGTACGGGACGTGGTGCGGCCAGTCCACGTGCAGGGCGCGGGCGCAGCGGCGGAGGCGGTGGACGGCGCCGTCGGGTGCGGCGGGGAGGGTGCGCAGGATGCCGGTGCCGTGCTCGGTCATGAGGTCGGCGGCGGCGATGCCGGTGAGCAGGGAGATCTGGGCGTTCCAGGCGTCGGCGGGGCGGGGCGCGCGGTAGGCGAGGGCGTAGTGGCCGTCGCGTTCGACGATCTCCTGTTCGGGGACGCCGAGGGAGATCCCGCCGCGTTCCACCTCGCACCGTTCGCGGAGCAGCCCGATGTCGCGGAGCAGGGCGAGGGGTTCTTCGGCGGTGCCGGTGTCGATGGCCTTCTGGACGCCCTCGTAGTCGAGTTTGGCGCGGCTGCGGACGAGGGCGCGGCGTACGTCGACGGCGGTGCTGTGTCCGTCCGCGTCCAGGTCGATCGTCCAGAGCAGGGCCGGCACGTCCCGGTCGGGCAGGAGGCTGGCGGCGCCCTCGGAGAGCAGCGGCGGGTGCAGGGGCACCTTGTCGTCGGGGAAGTACAGGGTGACGGCGCGGGCGTGGGCCTCCCGGTCGAGGGCGCCGCCGGGGGTGACGAACGCGGCGACGTCGGCGATGGCGTACCGCACCCGGTAGCCGCCGCCGTCCCTGCGGGAGAGGTGCATGGCCTGGTCGAGGTCGGTCGACGTGGGCGGGTCGATGGTGAAGAGCGGGATGTCCGTGGCGTCGGCGTCGGGCAGCCGGGGCTCGCGGGCGGCGGCCTCGGCCTCGGCGAGCACCTCGGGCGGGAACTCCTGCGGCACGTCGAGGCTCGCGCGCAGCTCGCGCAGGGCGGCGCGCAGCGGGGGCGCCTCCGCGGTGGGGGGCACGTGCAGATGACGGCGGGGCATGTGTGTGAGCGTATTTCGTCGGCCCCGATTCCTCCCGTTCTGGGCGTTCCGGTTCGCTCCCCGGACGGGGTCCTGGCGTACGGCGTCGGGCCGTTACGCTGCCTCGGGGGCCGCACCCCCGCCTCGTACCACCGCAGAAGGAGAACCCGTCGTGCTCGTGCTCTTGCCTCCGTCCGAGGGAAAGGCCGCCTCCGGGAGGGGCGCGCCGCTGAAGGTGGAGGGGCTGTCGCTGCCGGGCCTGAACGAGGCGCGCGCGGCCGTGCTCGACGAGCTGGTGGAGCTGTGCGCGGGCGACGAGGAGAAGGCGCGCGAGGTGCTCGGCCTGAGCGAGGGGCTGCGCGGCGAGGTCGCGAAGAACGCGGAGCTGCGCACGGCGGGCGCGCGCCCGGCCGGGGAGATCTACACCGGCGTGCTGTACGACGCGCTCGGCCTGACGACCTTGGACGCGGCGGCGAAGCGGCGGGCGGCGAAGTCGCTGCTCGTGTTCTCGGGCCTGTGGGGCGCGGTCCGCGTGACGGACCGGATTCCGTCGTACCGCTGCTCGATGGGCGTGAAGCTGCCGGGGCTCGGCGCCCTGAACGCGTACTGGCGGGGCGTCATGGCGGACGTCCTCCCGGAGGCGGCCGGGCAGGGCCTCGTCCTGGACCTGCGCTCCTCGGCGTACGCGAGCGCGTGGAAGCCGAAGGGCGAGGTCGCGGGGCGTACGGCGACGGTGCGGGTGCTGCACTCGCAGGTGGTCGACGGCGTGGAGAAGCGTTCCGTGGTGAGCCACTTCAACAAGGCGACCAAGGGCCGGATCGTCCGGGACCTGCTGCAGTCCGGCGCGGCGCCCGAGTCCCCGGCGGAGCTGGTCGAGACGCTGCGCGGGCTCGGGTACGCGGTGGAGGCGGAGGCGCCCGCGAAGGCGGGGAAGGCGTGGCAGCTCGATGTGATCGTGACGGAGATCCACTGAGCCCCTGCCGACCGCACCGGCGCCTACGTTGCAGCATGCGCAATGACCTTTGCGCATGCTGCGTACGCCGGGCAGGATGGGGCCATGACTTCGCGCTCTGTCCTTGACCTCGCCCCCGTCGTGCCCGTCGTCGTCGTGCAGGACGCCGCGGACGCGGTGCCGCTCGCCCGGGCCCTGGTGGCGGGCGGACTGCCCGCGATCGAGGTGACGCTGCGCACCCCGGCCGCCCTCGACGCCATCCGCGCGATCGCGGCCGAGGTGCCGGACGCGGTGGTCGGCGCGGGCACCGTGATCTCCCCGGACAACGTGCGGGACGCGGTGGCCGCGGGCGCGCAGTTCCTCGTCAGCCCGGGCTGGACGGAGTCGCTGCTCGACGCGATGAAGGCGTCCGGCGTGCCGTTCCTGCCCGGCGTCTCCACGACGTCCGAGGTCGTGGCGCTGCTCGAACGCGGCGTCGACGAGATGAAGTTCTTCCCCGCGGAGGCCGCCGGCGGCACCGCCTACCTCAAGTCCCTCGCGGGCCCGCTCCCCCAGGCCCGCTTCTGCCCGACCGGCGGCATCACCCCGGCCTCCGCCCCGTCCTACCTGGCGCTGCCCAACGTCGGCTGCGTGGGCGGCAGTTGGATGCTCCCCGGGGACGCGGTCGCCGCCAAGGACTGGGCCCGGGTCGAGCAGCTCGCCCGCGAGGCGGCGGCGGTACGCACCGCCTGACCGCCCGATCAGTTGCGCAGGTGGGACGTCTCGTTGAGGAGCCGCAGCGAGGCGTTGCCGTCCGCGTAGTACGCGATGGCGGAGAGCGAGGCCGCCGACAGCTCCATCCGGAACAGCGCCTCCGGCGGCGCCCCGAGCGCGAGCCGCACCAGCGTCTTCACCGGCGTGACATGCGTGACGAGCAGCACCGTGCGCCCCGCGTACCGCGCGACCAGGCGGTCCCGTGCCTCCTCGACCCGCGCGGTGACCTGCGCGAAGGACTCGCCGCCCGGCGGGGCCGCGTCCGGCGAGGCCAGCCAGGCGTTCAGCTCGTCCGGCCAGCGCTCGCGCGCCTCGCCGAAGGTCAGGCCCTCCCAGGCCCCGAAGTCCGTTTCCCTGAGGCCCTGTTCGACGGTCACGCCGAGGCCGAGGCGGGCCGCGACGACGTCGGCGGTCTCGCGGCAGCGGCGCAGCGGTGAGCTGACGATCTCCTGGATGGTGCCGCGCGCGGCGAGGGCGGCGGCGACCCGCCGGGCCTGTTCGCGCCCGGCGGCCGAGAGCTCCGGGTCGCTGCCGCCGCTTCCGGAGAACCGCTTCTCGGGCGTGAGCGCGGTCTCGCCGTGCCGCAGCAGGACGAGCGTGGCGGGCGGCCCGAGGTCGGGCCCGGCGGAGCGGGCGGCGGGGGGTGCGCCGACGACCGGGCCGGAAGCGGTGGTCGCGTGCGCACCGGAAGCGGTGGTCGTACTCGCGCCGGAATCGGTGGTCGCACCCGCGCCGGGGTCGGTCGCAGCCGCGCCCGCACCCGTGTCCGTACGCGAACTCGCCAGCGCCGCGCGGGCCTTGGCCGCTCCCGCCGTCGCGTCACCGGGCGGGCCCTCGGGCTCCGGCAGGGAAGGGGCGGGCGTCGCGGCCTTGCGGGCGGCGCGCGCGTCCTGCGCGTCGAGCTGGGCCGTCGAACTCGCCGCGTCCCACTGCTCGCCGCGCTTCCCGGCGTCCATCGCCTCGTTGGCGAGCCGGTCCGCGTGCTTGTTCTCCGCGCGCGGGATCCACTCGTACGTGACCCGGTCCGGCGGGAAGATTCCGCGGGCCTCGGCGGCGAGCGGGCGCATGTCGGGGTGCTTGATCTTCCAGCGGCCCGACATCTGCTCGACGACCAGCTTGGAGTCCATCCGGACCGCGACCGAGCCGTCCGGGTCGAGGGCATGGGCGGCCCGCAGCCCGGCCACCAGGCCCTTGTACTCCGCGACGTTGTTCGTCGCCACGCCGATGAACTCGGCCCGCTCGGCGAGCACTTCACCGGTGGCGGCGTCCAGGACGACCGCGCCGTAGCCCGCGGGCCCCGGGTTGCCCCGGGACCCGCCGTCGGCCTCGACCACGAAGTGCATGGACTACAGCCCGGACTCCGACGTACGGACCAGGATGCGGCGGCAGTTCTCGCAGCGCAGGACCGCGTCGGGGGCCGCGGCGCGGACCTCGTTGAGCTCGGTGATGTTGAGCTCCAGGCGGCAGCCCTCGCAGCGGCGCTGGTAGAGGCGGGCCGCGCCGACGCCGCCCTCCTTCTCGCGCAGCTTGTCGTAGAGCTTCAGGAGGTCGGCGGGGACCGAGCCGGCGACGACCTCGCGCTCCTTGGTGACCGTGGCGACCTCGCCGTCGATCTCCTCGAAGGCGGCGTCGCGGCGGGTGGTGGCCGCGTCGATCTTCCCCTGCACGGAGTCGACGCGCTCGGACAGCTCGCCGACCCGCTCCTGCGCGGACTCGCGGCGCTCCATCACCTCGAGGACGACGTCCTCCAGGTCGCCCTGGCGCTTGGCGAGCGAGGCGATCTCGCGCTGCAGGTTCTCCAGGTCCTTGGGGCTGGTGACCGCGCCGGAGTCCAGGCGCTGCTGGTCGCGGACGGCGCGCTGGCGCACCTGGTCCACGTCCTGCTCGGCCTTGGTCTGCTCGCGGGCGCAGTCGCTCTCCTCGGTCTGCGCGGCGACGAGCAGGTCCTTCAGCTGCGTGAGGTCCTTGGTGAGCGACTCGATCTCCGCGTGCTCGGGCAGCGCCTTGCGCTTGTGCGCGAGCTGCTGCAGGCGTACGTCGAGCGCCTGGACGTCGAGAAGGCGGATCTGGTCGGCGGGCGCGGCGTTCAGTTGGGGGCTCCTGCTGTCGTGGGTGGGGTGGCCGCGTGGGCGGTCCAGGGGTCGGTGACCGTACGCGAGACGTGGACCCGAAGGCCCCATCCGTTGCGGTCGGAGATCTCGTCGAGCTGGGCGGCGGCCTGCTCGCACCACGGCCACTCGGTGGCCCAGTGGGCGGCGTCGAACAGCGCGAGCGGCGTCTGCTGGGTGGCCTCGGACGCCGGGTGGTGGCGCAGGTCGGCGGTGAGGAAGCCGTCCACGCCGGCCGCGCGGACCGCGTCGAAGAGGCTGTCGCCCGAGCCGCCGCTCACCGCGACCGTACGGATCACGGCGTCCGGGTCGCCGGCCGCGCGGACGCCCTGCGCGGTGCCGGGCAGCCGCTTGGCGGCGCGGTCCGCGAACTCCCGCACGGTGAGCGGGTGGTCGAGCTCGCAGACCCGGCCGAGACCGCGGCGGCCCGCGGGGTCGGTGGGGTCGGGCACGAGCGGGCCCACGACGCGCAGGTCGAGGGCGCCGGCGAGGGCGTCGGAGACTCCCGGGTCGGCGGTGTCGGCGTTGGTGTGCGCGACGTGCAGGGCCACGTCGTTCTTGATCAGGTCGTGCACGGCCCGGCCCTTGAAGTGCGAGCGGGCGACCGTCGTCGTACCGCGCAGGTAGAGCGGGTGGTGGGTGACGAGGAGGTCGGCGTCCAGGCGGACCGCCTCGTCGACGATCTCCTGGACCGGGTCGACGGCGAACAGCACGCGCGTGACCTCGGCCTGCGGGTCCCCGCAGACGGTGCCGACGGCGTCCCACTGCTCGGCCCGCTCCGGGGGCCACAGTGCGTCCAGGGCGGCGATGACTTCAGACAGACGGGGCACGGGTTCAGGCTACCTGGCCTCGCGTCGTCCGATCACTGGGCGTTGCCCGCGAACGGACGGGGCCCGGGGTACGCGCCCGGGGCCCCGTCCGGTCACATCGCCGGGTACGCGATCACTACTTCGCCAGGTAGCCGTCCAGGTCGTCCAGGACCTCGTCGGCGGCCGTCACGCCGAGGCCCAGGTACCAGGTCTCGTCCGGGACGTTCTTCGCCTGGCCCTTCTTCACCGCGTCGAGCTTCTTCCACAGCGGGTTGCCCTCGGCCTTGGACCGGTCGGTCTTCTTGGCGTCGCCGTAGACGCCGGTGAAGATCCAGTCGGCGTCCGCCTCGTCGATCTTCTCCGGGCTGATCTCCGCCGCGAGGTCGTCGATCTGCTGGTTCTTCGGGCGGTCGACGCCGACGTCCTCGAGGATCGTGCCGATGAACGAGGCCTTCGCGTACAGCCGGATCATGCCCGGCATGTAGCGCAGCATCGTGACGGTCGGCTTCTCACCGCTCTCGTCGATGGCCTCGCCGAGCTTCTCGGCCTTCTCCTCGTACGCGGCAAGCTGCTTCTTCGCCTCGGCCTGCTCGTCGAGGGCGGCGGCGTTGAGGAGGTAGTTCTCCTTCCAGGTGAAGCCCGGGCGGATGGAGAACACGGTCGGGGCGATCTTGGAGAGCTGCGGGTACATCTTCGCGGCGCGCAGCTCGCTGCCCAGGATCAGATCGGGCTTCAGGGCCGCGATCGCCTCCAGGTTGAGGGCGTTGATCGTGCCGACGTCCTTGGGCTTGCCCGCGTCCTTCGCGAGGTAGCCGGGGATGCCGTCGTCGCCCTCGGTGGGCGCGTAGCCGACGGGCTGCACGCCGAGCGAGACCACGTTGTCCAGCTCGCCGACGTCCAGGACGACGACCCGCTTCGGCTTGGCCTTCAGCTCGGTCTTGCCCATGGCGTGCTCGATGGTGCGCGGGAACTCGCCCGGCTTCGCGTCGGTCCCCATCTTCGCGGTGTCCTCGGCGGCCTTCGCGAAGTCCTCGCCGCCCTGGGCCACGGACTTGCTGCCGCTGCCGTCCTTCTTGCCGCTGCCGCCGTCGGCCCCGCCGGAACCGGCGTTGCCGCTGGAACAGGCGGCCAGGGAGAGCGAGGCGGCGACGGCGAGTGCGACGGCTGCGGTGCCGCGGCGACGTATGGACATCAAAGCTCCTGCATGAGGAAGGCCCCGGTGGGGACGGGGAGAGGGGCACTTAGGTTGGCCTTACTTTAGGCCACTTCCCGTTCAGCACAACCACCGCGGTCCGCTCAGGCGAATCCGGACATGGCCACCCTTATGTGTGAAGCGAGGGGCTGCTCGTGCCACGGCAGCGCGTGCGAAAACTAGCTTTTTGCGCCGGAGGTGACAGCTCACTCATGACCACGACGGCCTGCGCCACGAAGACCACGCCCGAAGCCGCATCCGGTACGGGCACCGAAGCCGGGGTCGCACCCGAGGCCGAGCCCGGGCCCGCGGCCGAGGCCGAACCCCTGGCTGAAACCGACCCCGAACCCGAGGCGACGGACAAGACCGAGGCGGCACCCGAACCCGCACCCCGCACCGAATCCGCGCCCGGGACCGAGACCGAACCCCGGACCGAGACCGAGCCCCGCACCGAATCCGAGCCCCTGACCGAGACCGGCACCGAGCCCCGGGCCGAGACCAAGCCTGAAATCGAGCCCGAAACCCAGCCCTCGCCCCGGACCGACCCCACTCCCCGGGCCGAACCGGAGCCCGCGCGTCGCCCCGCTGCCGAAACGGTCCTGCACCAGCAGCCTCCGCCCCGCCCCACGCACCCCCCGTCCCCGCCCGCGTTCACGATCACCGCGGACGGTGCGTACGCCGCGCGTCTCGCCCCGCACCGGGTCGGCGACGGGCAGGACGGCGCCGACGTCTGGCGCCCCGAGCGGTGGACCCTCGACGGCCCCGAGCCGTACGCCGTCCCGCTCCCCCTCGACCAGCCCGAGGAGTACGGCACCGAGGTGCTGCCCATGGCGGACGGGCGCGTCCTCGTGCACCGCACCGTCGCGGAGCGGCAGTCGTTCTCGCTGCTCTACCCGACCGGGCCCGGCACCGGCGAGCACGTCCTGGGCGCCCTGGAATGCCCGGAGTTGAGGCTGCTGCCGCCCTCGCCGAGCGGCTCCTGCGCGTACGCCCTCGCCGTCGGGCCGCGCTCCACGGCGGTGTGGCTGGTCGCGGGCGGGGCGTTCGGGCCGACACGCGTCGCCGACGTGCCGGGCCGCTGCTCGGGCGGGGTGTGGCTGGACCGCACCGGCCGGATGCTCGCCCTCGACCAGGAGCTGGACGGCCGCACCAAGACGGTCTCCGTCGACCTGGAGCGGGGCGGCGAGGTCGCGCCGCTGCTGCAGATCACCGAGGAGAGCGACGACCGGCTGCTGCTCGCCGACGCGGCCAGCGGGCTGATCCTGGTCCGCTCCGACGCCCCCGGCCACGACCGGCTCGGCTGGGGCGTGCTCGGCTCGACGCTGCCCGTCCGCTTCCCGGAGTGCCTGCGGCTCCCGGACTGCACGGTCACGCCGTTCGCGATCCAGCCGGGGCAGGTCCTGATGCCCGAGCACTGCGCGGTCGCCCTGCGCGTCGACGGCCCGGCCGGCACCTGGATCGGGCTGTGGCGGCCGGTCGAGCGGCGCGTCCAGCACATCGCCGCGCCCGAGGGCTGGCTGACCGGCGCCGGCCTGTGGACGCCCGAGGGCGAACTCCGGCTTCCGTACGCGACGCACGCCGTGCCCTGCGGGGTGGCGCGGGTCATGGCGCCCCCGCCGGCCCCCGTGCCCGCGCCCGCCCCCGTCCCGCTGCCCGCCGCGCCCCGGCCGGTGCCGCTGCAACAGGCGCCGCTCCAACAGGCCCTCCTGATGCGCAGGTTCGCCCGCCGCGTGCACCGCATCGAGGCGTGAGACGACGGCGTGAGACAGCGGCGGCAGACTGCGTGAACGGCCGTAGGGAACAAGCGAGTTATCCGTGCAGAATCCGTGCAGACGTCGTACGGAAAGGCCTGTTCAGCGGGGCGCGAGAGGGATACCGACGGGTACGGCAAAGCTCGTGCACGGCGTGGCGGAGACGGCTTCCGAACCGTTACGAAGGCGTGTCTGAACCGGCCCCGCACCGGGCGCTCACGGCCCTTTCAGGAAAGTTAGACTCACCCGGCTGTCCTTTGACGATCTTCTTACGGGGTGACGTTTTTCCCATGACCGAGAACAGCAACGTGCCCACGGAGCAGCAGGCTCCGGACGCCGCGAGCGAGCAGCGCGGGCACGGCAGGCACCGCGGTCCGGTGTCCGTGCAGGACGTCCCGGAGAATGCTCCGGCGCCGCGCGGCCGACACCGCAAGCCGTCCGACGAACGACGCTCGGAGGCGGCGTAACCCGCCCGCCCCGCGCAGCAGTTCAGGCCGCACCCGAAGGGCCGTGTCCGCAAGCCGGACACGGCCCTTCGGCATGCACGACGGCCCGCGCTCAGCCCTTCTTGAGGCCGAGCACCTCGGCCGCCGCGAACGTCTCGCTCGCGGGCCGGTCCGCGTAGTACGGGGAGAGCAGCTCGTCCAGCTCCTCGTACGAGAAGGCCTCCTTGGCCGTGTCGAACTTGGCGGCCACGCGGGGCCGTTCGACGACCGCGACCATGCCGCCGTGCACGACGAGCAGCTGCCCGTTGACGTTCCCGGCCGCAGGACCCGCGAGGTAGCTGACGAGCGGGGCCACATGTTCGGGGGCCAGCGGGTCGAGTTCGTCGCCGGTGGGCTCGTTGAACCCGGCGAAGACGTCCTCGGTCATGCGGGTGCGGGCGCGCGGGCAGATCGCGTTGGCGGTGACGCCGTACTTGCCGAGGGCGAGCGCCGACGACGTGGTGAGGCCGACGATCCCGCCCTTCGCGGCCGCGTAGTTGGGCTGGCCCGCCGAGCCCGCGAGGAACGCCTCGGACGAGGTGTTGACGATCCGGCCGTAGACCGGGCCGCCGGACTCCTTCGCGCGGGCCCGCCAGTGCGCCGCGGCGAAGTGGGTGGTGTTGAAGTGGCCCTTGAGGTGGACGCGGATCACCGAGTCCCACTCGTCCTCGCTCATGGAGAAGATCATCCGGTCGCGCAGGATGCCCGCGTTGTTGACCAGGACGTCGAGCTTCCCGTACGTGCCGACCGCCAACTGCACCAGGGCGCGGGCCTGTTCGTGGTCGGCGACGTCGCCGAGGTGGGCGACCGCCTGGCCGCCCGCGGCGCGGATCTCGGCGGCGACCTCCTCGGCGGGCGCGGCCGACGCCTCCCCCGAGCCGTCCCTTCCGGGCTGCCCGAAGTCGTTGACGACGACGCTCGCGCCGAGCCGGGCCAGCTCCAGGGACTCGGCCCGGCCGAGTCCGCGGCCCGCGCCGGTGACGATCGCGGACAGACCCGCAAGTGGCTGTGACATCAAAGTCCTTCCGCAGTGAGGGAGTTGAACGGCAGGCCGGTGGGGTCAGATCTCGATGCAGGTGCGCAGGGCCTCGCCGCTGCGCATCTGGTCGAGGGCGTCGTTGATCGAGGCGAGCGGCACCCGGTGGGTGATCAGCCCCTCCAGGTCGATCCGCCCGGCCCGCCACAGGGCGATGGCCCGCTCGTACGAGGTGAGGACGTCGCCGCCGCCGTACATGGAGGGGAGGATCCGCTTCTCGTCGAAGAACAGCTCGAACATGTTGACCTGCAGGAAGTCGTCGAGCGCGCCCGCGCCGACCACGCACAGGGTGCCGCCGCGCCGGGTGGTCTCGTACGCGGTGCGGGCGGTGGCGGACTTGCCGACGACCTCGAAGACGTAGTCGAAGCCCTCGCCGCCGGTGATCCGCTGCTTGGCGTCGTCGATCGCGTCCGGCGCGACCGCCTCGGTGGCGCCGAAGCGGAGGGCGGCCTCGCGCCGGGCGGCGACCGGGTCGACGGCGACGATCTGGGCGGCCCCCTTGAGGCGCGCGCCCTGGATCGCGGAGATCCCGACGCCGCCGCAGCCGATCACGGCGACCGACGAACCGGCGCGCACATCGGCGGTGTTGACGGCCGCACCGAGCCCGGTGGTGACGCCGCAGCCGATGAGCGCGGCGATGTCGAAGGGCACGTCGTCCGGGATGGGCACCGCGCACTTGGCGTCGACGACGACCTCCTCGGCGAACGTGCCGGTGCCCGCGAACCCGAAGACGTCCCCGGCGGGCCGCTTGAAGTTGGGCACGCCCGCGTTCATGAACCCGGCGAGACACAGGTGCGTCTGGCCGCGCTTGCAGGCGGGGCACGCACCGCAGGCCGGCAGCCAGCACATCAGGACGCGGTCGCCGGGCTTGACGTGGGTGACGCCGTCGCCGACGTCGAGGATCTCGCCGGCGCCCTCGTGGCCGGGCACGAACGGGCCGGGCTGCGGCAGCACCCCGCTCATCGCGGACAGGTCCGAGTGGCAGAGCCCCGTGGCCCGTACCCGGATCCGCACCTTCCCCGCCCCGAAGCCCACCGCCTCGACGTCGTCGAGGACCTCCAGCTTCTCCTGGCCTATCTCGTGCAGTACGGCTGCGCGCATGCCGCGGCTCCTCTCGTACGCCAACTCGGCCTGTCGGTACGTCGGTTGTGCTCGGCCCGTCCGTCAGCTGTGCTCGACGACCGTGTCCGCGAGGACCGGCGCGTCGTCCCGCTCCGCCGCGCTCACGGCGACCTGCACCCGGCCCTCGCCCTGCCAGATCCGCAGCCGCAGCGTCTCCCCCGGGAACACGACCCCGGCGAACCGCGTCGTGTACGACCGCACCCGCGCGACGTCCCCGCCGAGCACGGTGTCGACGACGGCCTTGAGGGTCATGCCGTACGTGCAGAGCCCGTGCAGGATCGGCTTGTCGAACCCGGCGAGCTTCGCGAACTCCGGGTCGGCGTGCAGCGGGTTCCAGTCGCCGGAGAGCCGGTACAGGAGGGCCTGGTCCTCGCGGATCGCGCGCTCCTCGACCCGGTCGGGCGCGCGGTCCGGCAGGTCGAGCCGCGCCGACGGCCCGCGCTCGCCGCCGAACCCGCCTTCGCCGCGCACGAAGATCTGGGTGTCGCAGGTCCACAGGGGGCCCTCGGCGTCGGCGACGTCGGAGCGCATGACGATCACGGCGGCCTTGCCCTTGTCGTACACCGCGGGGATCGTCGACGTCTGAACGGCCGTGCCGGAGACGGGGATCGGGCGGTGCAGGGTGACGGTCTGGCCGCCGTGCAGGACGTGCGCGAGGTTCACGTCGACGCCGGGCGCGGAGAGTCCGCCGGCCACGGCCATGCCCCCGCCGGCGACGGTCGCGAAGCTGGGCAGCACGTGCAGCTTCGACTCCAGGGTGTAGCGCAGCTCGTCCGGGTCGGTGGCGGGCAGTCCGGCGCCGAGGCCCAGGTGGTAGAGCTGGATGTCCTTGTGGTCCCAGGCGATGTCGGTGCTGCGGGGCTCGGCGGCTACGGCCTTGGCGGCATCAATGGGCATGGGGACACGGCTCCTTGGGGTTCGCGTCGGGGTGCGTGCGGGCGTGCGTGCGCGGGCCGGCTCACCCGGGCCGGCGTGTCCGTACGGGCGAAGACCTCGGTGCGACCGTCCGCACCGTCGGCCGCACCGAGGCCGTTCTCGACCGGCCCCAGCCGCGTCCCCGTACGCCGTTCTAGAACGCGTTCTAGGCCGATGGCCCCATGTATAACGCAGCCCAATGCCGTTGTGAAGACGTTCAGCTGACGCGATGTCAGATTCCGTCCGGATGCCCGAACCACCGCATATCCCTAATCTTGGGACATGAACGAGATGCCCCGGGACCACCGCCCCGCCAGGAGCGTGCGCGTCCTGCTCGCCGAGGACCCGAGCACGACGCACGGCGCGCTCGCCGTGCTGCTCGGCATGGAGCCGGACCTGGCGGTGGTCGCGCAGGTCGGCGCGGGCGACCGGGTGGCGTCCGAAGCACTGGCCGTACGGCCGGACGTGGCGCTGCTCGACGTCGCGCTGCCGGGGCGCGACGGCCTGGAGGCGGCGGCGGAGCTGCGCGCGGAGTGCCCGGACTGCGTGGTGCTCCTGCTCACCACCTCCGCCCGGCCCGGGCTGCTGCACCGCGCCCTCGCGGCGGGCGCGGCGGGGCTGCTCGTCAAGGACGGCCCCGTCGAGGAGCTGGCGGAGGCGGTCAGGCGGGCGCTGCGCGGGGAGACGGTCGTCGACCCGGCGTTCGCCGAGGACAGGGCCCGCGCCGACCGCCGCGAGGAGCCCTCGTCAGGCTGAGGCGTCGGCCGTCCTGCCGCGGCGGTCCGTGCCGCGCGGCATCCACAGGAACATCACGACGACGCCGACGACCAGGAAGACCGAGCTCGTCCGGAACGCCGTCGCGTATCCCTCCGTCAGCGCCTCCGGGGTGCCCGAGCCGTGGGTGGCGGAGGCGGCGACCGTGGACAGGACACTGAGGCCGAGTGCGCCGCCCATGGTGCGGGAGGTGTTGATGAGGCCGGAGACGAGGCCCGCGTCGCCGGGTTCCGCACCGGAGGTGGCGAGGGAGGCGAGCGGGGTGGAGGCGAGGCCCGCGCCGAGCATCATCACGATGCCGGGCAGCATGATCGACGTGATGTACGCGCCGTCCGCGGTCATCGTCGACTGCCAGCCGAAGCCGATCGCCGCGAGCACGATGCCGAGCATCGACACGTTCTTCGCGCCGAGCCGCGGCATCAGGCGCGGGGCGAGCTTGGAGCCGATGACGATGGTCAGCGAGGACGGGATGAGCGCGAGCCCGGCCTTCAGCGGGGTGTAGCCGAGGACGTTCTGCGCGTACAGCGTCATGAAGAACCACATGGCGAACATGGCGCCGCCGCAGATGAACATCGACGCGTTCGCCGCCGACACCGAGCGCACCCGGAACAGCTTCAGCGGCATGAGCGGCACCCGCGTCCGCGCCTCCACGAGCAGGAACACCAGGAGCAGCGAGAGCCCGGCGGCGAGCGGCACGAGCGTCGCCGGCGCCGTCCAGCCCTCGGCCTCGGTCTGCACGATCCCGTACGCCAGGGTGGCGAGGCCGGCGGTGACGAGGACCGCGCCGGGCAGGTCGAGGCGGCGGGCCTGGCCGGAGCGGCTCTCGCTGAGCCAGAGCGCGCCGGCGACCAGGACGAGGGCGCCGATCGGCACGTTGATGAGGAGCACCCAGCGCCAGGACAGCAGGTCGGTGAGGACGCCGCCGACGAGTCCGCCGGCCGCGCCGCCGCCCGCCCCGACCGCGGACCAGGTGCCGATCGCCCGCACGCGCGCGGGCCCCTCCGGCACCGCCGACGTGAGGATGGTGAGCGTCGACGGGGCGAGGATCGCCGCGCCCAGGCCCTGCACGGAGCGGGCGGCGAGCAGGTGCCAGTCGGCCTGGGCGAGGCCGCCCGCGAGGGAGGCGGCGGTGAACAGACCGAGCCCGACGAGGAACATCCGCTTCCGGCCGAAGAGGTCGCCGGCCCGTCCGCCGAGGAGCATGAACCCGGCGAAGGCGATCGAGTAGGCGTTGACCACCCACTGCAGGCCGATCGCGCTCATGCCGAGATCGGCGCGCATCGACGGCAGCGCGGTGTTGACCACGGAGACGTCGAGCACGACGAGGAACTGCCCCGCACAGGCGGCGAGCATGACCGCCCAGAGGGGCGCGGGCTTACGGGTGCGGGGAGCTATGTACGTCTCGGAGGGGGTCTGGACCATGCCCGCCATGGTCTCAGGAGGCGGGCTCCGCTTGCATCGGGGCGTGGGCGTACCCGGCCTCGGTCGCGGGGCCTAGGCCGTCTCCGTCGGTTGCCGCTCGGGGCTTCTTCGGCTCCCGCCAGGGCTTCTTCGGGTTCCCGCTCGGGGCTTCTTCGGTTGCCACTCGGGGCCGCTTGGTATACATGGCGGGGGAAAGTAAAGCGGAAGAGGGTCCTCCGGTTGTTCGGTGTTCACGTTCCGTTCCGCCGGTCTCCGCAGCCTCGACGGCATGAACAAGCGCCTTCTCTCCCTCGCTCTCGCCGGTGCCGTCGCCCTCGGCGCCGCCGCTCCCGCCACCGCCGCCCCGGCCCTCGCCCCCGCCACGGCCCAGGCCGGCCAGGAGGCCGGCGCGGACTCCGCCCGCCTCGACGGCGCGTCCAACTTCCGTGACCTGTCCGGCGAGGTTCCCGGCATCAACTCAGGGGTCCTGTACCGCTCCAACAAGCTGAACAAGCTCTCCGACGCCGACCTGCGGAAGCTGACCGAACTCGGCGTGAGAACCGACGTCGACCTGCGCACCCTCTCCGAGCGCACCCAGGAGCCCGACCGGCTGCCGGAGGGCGTGCGGTACGAGGTCGCCGACGTGCTGGTGACGCCCGTGACCTCCGAGCCGCCGGCCTCCGCGGACGCCGCCGAGGCCTGGATGATCGAGACGTACCGCGACTTCATCCGCAAGGACTCCGCGAACGCCGCCTACCGCAAGCTGTTCCTGGAGGCCGCGAAGTCCGGCGACGGAAACGCTCTCGTATACCACTGCACCGCGGGCAAGGACCGTACCGGCTGGGGCAGCGCGATCCTGCTGCTCGCCGCCGGTGTGTCCAAGGACGCGGTGGAGCGCGACTACCTCGCGAGCAACGACCGCCTGGCCGAGGACAACGCCAAGATCCTGGCCCCGCTCCCCGCCGACCAGCAGGAGGCCCTCAAGCCGATCCTGGACGTCCGCCCGCAGTACCTCGCGGCGGCCTTCGACGAGATGAACAAGAAGTACGGCTCCTTCGACGCGTATCTGCACGAGGGCCTGAAGCTCACGGACGCCGACATCGACCGGCTGAAGAGCGCCCTCCGCGGCTGACGCGACGCACCCGCCCCCGCACCGGGCCCGGTGGCACCGTCCACGTCACCGGGCCCGCCCCCTCACTTCCGCAGCAGCGTCACCACGGCGGCCCCGCCGAGCCCGATGTTGTGCGCGAGCCCCACCCGCGCGTCCGGCACCTGCCGTTCCCCCGCCGTGCCCCGCAACTGCCAGGTCAGCTCGGCGACTTGGGCGAGGCCGGTCGCGCCCAGCGGGTGCCCCTTCGAGATCAGCCCGCCGGACGGGTTGACCACCCAGCGCCCGCCGTACGTGGTCGCCCCGGACTCGACGAGCTTCCCGGACTCCCCGTCAGCGCACAGGCCGAGCGCCTCGTAGGTGAGGAGTTCGTTGATCGAGAAGCAGTCGTGCAGCTCGATCACGTCGACGTCCTCGATGCCGAGCCCGGACTCCTCGTACACCTGCCGGGCCGCGGCCCGCGACATGGGTTTGCCGACGACGTCGATGCAGGAACCCGAGTCGAAGGACGCCGCGGTGTCGGTCGTCATGGCCTGCGCGACGATCTCCACCGCCCGGTCCGCCAGGCCGTGTCGCTCCACGAACCGCTCCGAGACGACGACGGCCGCCGCCGCCCCGTCCGAGGTCGGCGAGCACTGCAGCTTGGTCAGCGGCCGGTGGATGGTCTTGGCGGCGAGCACCTCCTCGACCGAGTACACGACCTGGAACTGGGCGTACGGATTGTGCGCCGAGTGCCGGTGGTTCTTCGCGCCGACCGCCGCGAGCTGGGCCTGCGTGGTCCCGTACAGCTCCATGTGCTCGCGGGCCGCGTCGCCGAAGATCTGGGCGGTGGGCGGGGTCATCTCGAAGCCGTGCCGGGCGGCCATGATCCCGTAGTGCCGCGCGACGGGCGAGGTCTTGAAGTCCCCGCCGTCAGAGCCGCCCCCCAACGCCCCGCGCGTCATCTTCTCGAAGCCGAGGGCGAGCACGCAGTCGTTGAGGCCCCCGGCGACGAACTGCCGGGCCATCATCAGGGCCGTCGACGCGGTCGCGCAGTTGTTGTTGACGTTGTAGACGGGCACACCGCTGAGCCCCAGTTCGTACGCGGCGCGCTGCCCGGCCGTCGACGCCTGGAAGCAGTAGCCGACGGGCACCTGCTCGACCTGCTCGTACGAAATCCCCGCGTCCGCAAGGGCGTTGGTCCCGGCCTCCCTGGCCATGTCCCAGTACTGCCAGTCGCGGGTCTCGGGCTTCTCGAACCTGGTCATGCCGACACCGACGATGTACGTCTTCACAGCGAAGCCTTCCGTGGAGTGCGGTCAGATGAGGGGGCGCGGCTCGGGATCGCGGGGCAGGCCGAGGAGCCGTTCCGCGACGACGTTCAGCTGGACCTGGGTGGTGCCGCCGGCGATGGTCAGGCAGCGGGACATCAGGAATCCGTGGACGGCCCGCTCCCCCGCGCCCTCGCGCACCGCGCCCGCGGGGCCGAGCAGTTCGAGGGCGAGCTCGGCGACCTTCTGCTGGTGCGGGGTCTGCACGAGTTTCCTGATGGACGCCCCGGCCCCCGGCTCGGCCCCGGCGACCTGCCGCATGGTGGTCCGCAGCCCGATGCAGGCCAGGGCGTGCGCCTCGGCGGCGAGTGCGCCGATCCGGACGCGGCAGGCGCCGTCGAGGTCCGCGGCGCGGGCGACGAGCGCTTCGAGGCCGGTGTCGAACGTCAACTGGTCGGCCATGTGGACGCGTTCGTTGCCGAGGGTGTCGCGGGCGACCCGCCAGCCGTCGTTCACCTCGCCCACGACGGCGTCGGCGGGCAGCACCACGTCGTCGAAGTACACCTCGTTGAAGAGGGAGTCGCCGGTGATCTCCTTCAGCGGCCGTACGTCGATCCCGGGCGTGTTCTTCATGTCGACGAGGAAGTACGTGAGCCCCTTGTGCTTGGGCGCCTCCGGGTCGGTGCGGGCGAGCAGGATCCCGAAGTGCGCCCACTGCGCGGCGCTCGTCCACACCTTCTGCCCGTTGACCCGCCAGCGCCCGTCGTCGAGCCGCTCGGCGCGGGTGCGCAGCGCCGCGAGGTCGGACCCGGCCTCGGGTTCGGAGAACAGCTGGCACCAGAGCACGTCCCCGCGCAGCGTCGGCCCGAGGTGGGTCTCCTGCTGCTCCGGCGTGCCGTACGCGAGGAGCGACGGCACGACCCAGGTGGCGATCCCCAGGTCGCTCACCTTCACCCCCACGGCCCTCAACTCCTCCTGCACGACGAGCTGTTGGACGGGCCCGGCGCCGAGCCCGTACGGGGCCGGGAGGTGCGGGGCGGCGTATCCGGTGGGGGCGAGGGCGCGGCGGGCGGCCTTGGGGTCGAGCCCGCGCGCCCCCTCGATCGCCTCGCGCGCACCCCGGCGGTACGTGTCCGCCTCGGCGGGCAGGTCGAGCCGCAGCTCCCTGCGCGTCCCGGCCTCGGCGAACCGCACGGCACGCGCGCGGTGGCCGTCCCCGGCGCCGAGCAACTGCCGGGCGACCAGGGCGCGGCGGAGGTGGAGGTGCGCGTCGTGCTCCCAGGTGAAGCCGATGCCGCCGAGGATCTGGACGCAGTCCTTGGCGCAGCTGTGCGCGGCGTCGAGGGCGGTGGCGGCGGCGAGGGCGGCGACGAGTCCGCGGACGTCGGAGGGTTCGTCCGCCGCACGGGCCGCGTCCCAGGCGAGGGCGCGGGCCTGCTCGACGCGGACGAGCATGTCGGCGCAGAGGTGCTTGACGCCCTGGAACTGTCCGATGGGCCGCCCGAACTGCTCGCGGACCTTGGCGTGTTCGGCCGCGAGGTGCAGCGCCCGGTCGGCGGTGCCGCAGGCGTCGGCCGCGTACAGGACGGCGGTGAGGTCGCGTACGAGCGCGGTGTCGAGCCCGTGCAGGACGCGCGCGCCGGGCACGTGCGCCTGCGCGGCGGTGACCTCGGCGGTGGGCCGGGTCGGGTCGGCGCTCTCGTGCCCGCGCACGGTGAGGGCCTCGGCGTCGACGGCGACCCAGACGAGGCCGGCCGCGGACTCGGCGGCGAGCAGCAGCAGATCGGCCTCGCCGCCGGAGAGCACGGGCGGCGCGGTTCCGTCGAGCAGGTACCCGTCGCCGTCCGCCACCGCGGTCAGCGTGCCGGCGCCCGGTGCGGCGGCGCCGATCCGCTGCCCAGCGGCCAGTTGCCGGGCCAACTCCCGCTGCCCGGACCGGTGCAGGGCGGTGACGGTCAGGGCGTTGGCGAGGTACGGGCCGGGGAGCAGTCCCCGCGCGGCCTCTTCGAGGACGACGGCGAGGTCGACGAGGTCGCCGCCGCCTCCCCCGTACTCCTCGGGCAGATGCGGTGCGAGCAGGCCCTGCTCGGCGAGGCCGTCCCAGTACGCGGGCCGGGTCGCTTTCCCGCTCGGCGCGTCGAGCAGCTTGCGCGTCTCCTCGGGCGGTACGGCGCGGGCCACCCAGCCGCGTACCGCATCGGCCAACTCCCGTTGCTCTTCCGTGATTCCGATGCTTCCGGTGCGTCCGATCCCCATGCGGGGCACACTAGAACACGTTTCAATCTGACGGAAGGTCAGAAACAGTCCGGAGAGCTCGCGACGCGCGCGGCGAAGTCGAGCAGCGGAACGGCCGTCCGCGCCGGGTCCTCCACGATCGGCGAGTGCCCGAGCCCCGGCAGCAGGACGACGCGCGCCCCCGGTACCGCCTCGTACTCGGCGGCCGATGCGGACCGCCACCGCCGGTCGTCCTCCCCGAAGACGACCAGCAGCGGCTTGCCCACGGCCACCAGCCGCTCGGGCAGCGCACGCTCGACGAGATGGTCGGTGGCCGCCTGCTGGATGCCGACGAACGACGCGTACGTCATGCCGCGCACGTCGTCCACCATCGCCTGCGGGATCTCGAAGCCGGGGCGGCTGAAGGCGGGCGCCATCGCGTGCCGGATCTGCTCGTCGGTCAGCGTCGCCCACTCCTCGGGCCCGATCGGGATGTCCTCGCCGCCGATGAACGCCTCCATCCGGGGCCCGGAGTTGACGAGCACGAGCCCGTCGACGAGTCCCGGCCGCTGCTCGGCGAGCGCGGTGGCGACGTAGCCGCCGGTGGAGTGCCAGACGACGACGGCCCGCTCGACGCAGAGCCGGTCGAGCACGGCGGCGGCCCGACGGCCGTGGGCGGAGATCTCGTGCTTCCCGTCCTCGGGCTCGGCGGACTCCCCGTGCCCGGGCAGGTCGAGACGTACGACGTGATGGGCGCCGGTGAGGTACGGGACCAGCGCGTCCCAGGACCGGGTGGAGGCGGCGGAGCCGTGGAGGAGCAGCAGGACGGGAGCGCCGCGGGGACCGTCCCGACGGACGTGAAGACCGCGGATGTCGGTGGTGGTGGTCGCCATGGGGCCACGGTGCCGCACGGGCGGGGGCGGCGGATTGTACGAATGTTCCGGCGGCGCCTGCTCCGTACCCTGGAAGGCATGCGGTCCACCGGCAGCGGGCGGCGACGGCCCGGCACCGTCATGTGGGACACCACGCGCCCCCTGCGGCCGAGCGCGGTCGCGGGCGTGGCGATGGCCGGTTTCCGCGACCGGAACCTCGCGCCGTCCGGCCACCGCATGATCCCGCACCCGGCGCTCACCCTGGCCCTGGACTTCGGCGAACGCCCGCCCCTGCTCGACGACACGGCGGGCCACCGGCACCAGGGCAGCCTGGTCGCGGGCCTCGGCTTCGGGGCGGGGCGGGTACGGGGCGAGCGCATCGCCTGCGTACAGGTGCGGCTCTCCCCGCTGGTCGCGGGCGCGGTCCTCGGCGCCGGCCCGGCCGAGCTCGACGGGGCCGTGGTGCGCCTGGCCGACCTGTGGGGCGAGCGGGCGGCGGCACGACTCGGCGAGCGGCTGGCCGCCACGGACTCCTGGGAGGCCCGATTCGCCCTGGTGGAGGCGGAGTTGGGCCGCCGGTCGGCGTCCGGGACGCGGGCCGACCCGCAGGTGGCGTGGGCGTGGTCCCGCATCCGCGCGTCCGGCGGCGCGGTACGGGTGGACTCGCTCGCGGCCGAACTCGGCTGGAGCCGGCGCCGCCTGTGGACCCGCTTCCGCGCGCAGATCGGCCTGCCGCCGAAGCAGGCGGCCCGCCTGATCCGCTTCGACGCCGCCGCCCACCGGCTGGCCTCGGGCCACCCCCCGGCCGAGGTCGCGGCCGACACGGGCTACACGGACCAGTCCCACCTGCACCGCGAGGTGGCGTCCTTCACGGGTACGACGCCGGGGGCGGTGGCGGCGGAGCCGTTCCTGGCGGTGGACGACGTGACGTGGGCCGGTCGGTAGCCGACCCGACGGCCTCGCCCCCCGCACGCCTCGGAGGCCTCGTTCATCGCACGGCCATCTGTGCACAACCCTTCGTACGCCCCGTGAGTCACACCCCCGGAGGCGCACGCTCCGCAGGAGCGGACGCCTCCGCAGAACGGCACGCCGACCCCCGGGCCGGCCGCCCAATTCCCCCTACGACTACGGGAGTTCCTTCGTGCGCGTACGCACCCTCGCCGCCACCGCCGCCGTGGCGGCGCTCACCGCCACCGGGCTGACCCTGCCGCTGGCCGGGAGCGCCGCGGCCGTGGAGACGCCGCGGTTCGACTTCAACGGCGACGGATACGCGGACATCGCGGTCGGCATCCCGAACGCCACGGTCGACGGCAAGGCGAAGGCCGGCTACGTCAGCGTGATCTTCGGCGGCCCGCAGAGCCCGAGCCAGTCGACGGGCGTCATCAGCCAGGCCGACGCCGGCATACCCGGCACTCCCGAAGCCGGCGACCGGTTCGGCTCGTCCGTGGCGCCCGTCGACGTGGACGGGGACGGCGTGCACGAGCTGGTCGTCGGCGCGAGCGGCGAGTCCCTCACCGCCGACCAGCTGAAGGACGAGGGCACCATCACCGTCCTCGACGGCTGGGGCCCCGGCGCCCAGGGCACGACCGTGGCCCGGGGCACCTCCGAGTTCAGCGGCATCGGCCGCACCCTCGCCACCGGCGACTACGACGGCGACGGCGACACCGACCTCGCGTACGGCGAGAACGGCGAGGAGGGCGGCGCGCTCAAGTTCCGCCCGGGCCCCCTCACCGCCGACCCGGTCACGCCCACCACGCTGCGCGGCTACGGCATGGGCGGCAACACCCGCGCCCTGACCACCGGCGACTTCGACGGCGACGGCCGGGACGACCTCGCCGCCACCTGGCAGGCCACGGAGGACTCCGGCACGTTCATCACCCGCTGGGACGCCCAGGGCGCGCCCGCGCAGTGGTGGGCGGGCTCGGACCGCGGCAGCGCGCTCGCCGCCGCCGACTTCGACTCGGACGGCACGGACGACCTGGCGGTCGGCCTCGTCCAGCCCAACCCCGAGGCGGAGGGCACGCCTTGCGAGGACCGGCTCGGCGGGGCGGTGCTGCTGCTCAAGGGCTCCAAGACGTCCGGCTTCGGCGGGGAGACCCAGTGCGTCACGCAGTCCAGCGCCGAGGTCGGCGGGGCCGCGGAGGAGGGCGACGACTTCGGCGCCGCGCTCGCCGCGGGCGACCTGAACGCCGACGGCCACCCGGAGCTGGTGGTCGGCGTGCCCGGCGAGGACGTCGGCACGGTCCGCGACGCGGGCGGGTACGTCACCCTGAACGGCACGGTCAACGGCCTCCACGGCGGCCTGGCCCGCAGCCAGAGCACCGCGAACATGCCGGGCACGGCCGAGGCGGGCGACCGGTTCGGCGCGCAGGTGGCGGTCGGCGACCACAACCGCGACGGCCTCCGCGACACGGCGATCAGCGCCCCCGGCGAGAACGCGGGCGAACCCCGCTCGGGCGGCGTCTGGTTCGCCCCGACCAGCACGACGGAAACGTACCCCCAGGGCAAGTCCCTGACCCCCTTCGGCTTCGCCCTCCCGAACGGCACGCTGGGGTACGGGGAGGTACTGGGCGGCTAGGCGCGGTCGAGCCGCACCACCTGCTCACTCGGAGACGTGCAGCACCGTGTCCTCCGCGAGCCCGTGCTCGCGGAGGAACGCCGCCAGCACGTCCCGGGGGCTGCCCCGGCCGATCGCCGTGAGGATGTAGCCGGGGTGCGGGGCGTTCTCGACCTCCCGCACGAGCGCCGCCAGGGTGCCGTCCCGCAGCGCGAAGGGGAACGTGAGCCAGGGGCCCAGATCGTCGGCGGTGATGTCGGGCTCGCCCCAGCGGGACGCGAGGACCTCCGTGGTCACGTCGAGCTGGGCCACATACTTCTGCGGGCTGCCGCAAAATCGGACCACCGGGATCCGTTCCATCGTGCTCCCCATCTCGCGTCTCAAACTCAGCGGAGATAATGGTCGCCCCGACCTCTGTCTCGGCTATGTCCGAAGCAACTGGCCGCGGCGTTTATGGGTGGCCATCGAAGCTCGCGTCGACGCGCCGATCAGCCAGGAGGTCAGCACTCTCAGCCACGCCTCTCACTCCGCCATCACGCCAGCCCTTCCGTTGAAGCCGCCTGATCCTGACCCTCTGTGAGCTTCCGTGGACCCCTTCCACGTCCTGCGCATGCTCACTTCCAGGCAGCTGACGACCGTCAGCGACACCGCGAAACATGCCCTTACAGAAATGGCCACGAGCGTCCCCCCGACACATACCACAGGGCCCCACGGCCTAGTTCGAGCGCGAGGCGAATGCGTGCGACAATCAACGCTTCACTTAGGCACTGCGACTTTGCCGCCTACCCACTCGGAATCCGTCACCCACCGGCCCCCATGATCCGAGCTTTGGCTCCCACAGCATCGAGCATCCGGTCCAAATCAGCGTTGGCTGTGACACAGAAGTCCGGGTCCGCCTCCATGATCCGGTCCAGTGCCTCAGGGAACCCTCTCCTGCCAAGCTTCGACGCCTCTTCCATTAGTCGACTCGGGGCCAACAGCCAGTTCCTGCCCGAGGTATCGAAGTCCCACGAGACGTCAGTCTGCACATCATCGAAGATCCCTCGCAGCAGGGCCTCCAGCCCATCCACAGGCTTTTGGTAGCGCCATGAGACATACGGAACCTGCGGATAGCCGTACGTCGTATGCTCCGGCAGCGCGAACTTGTACCAGCCGAGCTCCCCGAACTCTCCCAGATTCCGCCGGACACGATCACCGCGAGCAGACACAATAATCCTTTCCCACTTAAAACAATGGCCCGCTGTATCCCCCGTCTCCAGTAATCACCTTCTGACCTGGATTAATAAGACGCAGCGACCTCTTGTAGTCACCCAGAGGAATGGGATTCCGCGACATCTCAGGATCGTAGACGTAGCGGCCATCCGTGAAGACGTCGTGATACCTGTAACCCGTCACGCGATTCCCACCCTCTGAGGGGATATCAATCTCGCCCGAAGGGGTGGTGAAATTTATAATCTTCCCGTCTCCGCCGGACCGGCGCATAATGTATTCGGCGATCTCGGAGCAGTCAATGTTACCCCCTATAGGCGCGTTCCTCATCGCATCAACCGCTGAGCTGCTCGGCGGATACTCAGGGTTTGGATCTCTGAAATCATACGGACCTCGCTTCTCCGGATAGTCAGGGGCCAGGCCAAGCGGATCAACGCGGCGATGCGGGTTATCGACGTACGCGCTGGGGTTTGGTGCCGGAGCCAGCCCCAAAGGGTCTGGAGACAGATAGCGAGCAGTTTCCGGATCGTAAGTACGGAAGCAATTGTAGTGCAGGCCGGACTCGGAATCGAAATACTGGCCAGGGAACCGCAACGGCGTAAAGGCTGACGCTCCCCGCGCCCAGGCGGTTGTTCCCCATAGCGTGTTTCGCGCTCTCCAGGCCAGCGTTCCATTCTCACCAACCAGCTCGGTCGGAGTCCCGACCAAATCCGTGACGATGGAGAAGAAACGGCTGTCGACCTCTCCTTGGCTGAAGCCTGGCGAATCGATCGATGACTTGCGTTCAGACTGGGTCAGTGGACGGAGACCTGCGTGATCCCACGTGATGCTGACTTCCTCTGGCATTCCCAAGATGCGGCTTCTCTGTTCGCAGAGGACCTCCGCGTCCCAGGTGAAGTCCACTTGCTCCACAACTGCACTCGAACCATCCGAAGCCAACCGCTGTTTCGCAATACGCCGCCCCAGCGGGTCGTACAGGTACCGCCAACGTGTCCCGTCCGGGGTCACCACCGACGTCAGGCGGTCCTCCGCGTCCCACTCGTAGCGCCACGTGTCCGGTTTCCGTGACAGGCGCGTCTTCTGGCGCAGGACCACTCGCCCCTGCGCATCGTGTTCGTAGCGGACGCCGCCCGCCGTGCGGATGCGGGTGCCCGCATACGTGCGCGGTCCCGTCGCGTCCTGGCTGCCCGGCATCGGGGACGGCCAGGTCGCGTCTGTCTGGTTGCCGGCCTCGTCGTACGCGTACGTCTCCGTCCAGCCCGCCGCACGGACCGCCGTGACCCGGCCCACCGCGTCAAGGTCGAAGTGGCGCGTGCCGTTCAACTGGTCGTCGATGCGGGTGAGATGGCCGTCGGCTCGGTAGCTGTACGACCTGTGCTGGATGGGAGTGCCTGCCCCCTCCGGCCCCGTCACCGCCTGCGCGGTCAAGCGGCCCAACGGGTCGTACGTGTTGGACAGGGACAGCGCATCGCCCACACGGCGCGTCAGTTCGCGGCCCGCCGCGTCGTGGTCGAACGTGATCGTCCGCCCGGACGTCGTCAGCTCCGTGCGGTTGCCCGCCGCGTCGTACGACCAGCGGCTGTGCGCCCCCGCAGGAGTCGTGCGGCCCACCCGACGGCCCAATGCGTCGTACTCGTACGACAGTCGACGCCCGTTGACCGTCTCGTACTTCAGGCGGCCGTTCCGGTCCCTGAGGAGCTCAAGGGTCGCGTCCGGGCCACGGGCCTCGGCCAGTTGGCCCGTCAGGTCGTACGCGAAGGTCGTGACTCGGCCTGCCGCGTCCTTCCGCGTGATCTGGCCCAGCGTGTTGCGCTCAAAGGTGATCGTCTCGCCCAGACCGTTCGTCCGAGCGGTCAGTCTGCCGCTCGCGTCGTGCGCGTACGTCAGCGTGCGGTCGTCGAAATCCGACTCCGATATGAGGCGGCCGGCAGGATCGTATGCGTAACTCCACGTCAAACCCTGCGGGTTGGTGACGCGGGTCAGGCGCAGTTCTGCATCGTGGTCGAACTCGTAGCGGACACCGTCCGGGCCCGTGCGGGCCTTGAGCAGGTCGAAGTGCGTGTACTCGAAGCGCGTCACGCCACCCATCGGGTCCGTGTGCGTCGTGCAGTTGCCCTCGCCGTCGTACGTCCAGGACTCCGACGAGCCATCGGGGGCCGTGCGGCGTGCGAGCTTGCCCTCGACGGTCCATTCCAGATGCGTCACCGCGCCGAGTGGGTCGGTCACCCGTAGCGGGCGGCCGAACGCGTCGCGGTCGTAGCGCGTCGCTGCCCCCAGCGGGTCCACGATCTCCACCGGCAGGCCCGCGCCGTGTCGCACCGTACCCGTGTTGTCGCACCCAGAGCGTCCGTGACGGCTGCCAGGTGGCCTTCGGCCGTGTACGTGTAGTGCGTGGTCGCTCCGGTCGGAGCCGTCGCCGCTGTGCGGTTGCCGCACTCGTCGTAGGTGTAGTGCCAGACGGTGCCGTCCGGACGTACCACCCTTGTCGGCAGGCCGAGTTCGTTGTACTCGGCCTGCGTCTCGCGTCCGTCGGCGCGCGTTGCCGACGCCAGGTGCCCGTTCTCGTCGTAGCGGTACGACGTGGTGTGCCCGAGCGGGTCCGTGTGGGTCAGCAGGCGGTTGTAGCGGTCGCGTTCGTAGCGGGTCACCGCACCCAGCGGGTCGATCTCGGCGACCACTTGGTGCCGATCGTTGATCAGGTAGCGGCGTTCATGGCCTTCCCCCGTGACCGCCCGAGTGACGCGCAGGCCGGTCGCCCGGTCCACCATGTCGTAGTCGAGGCGCAGGGCCATGTGGCCTTCGCTGCCGCCCTCGGCGACGCATCGGTCGGCCGCGTCGTATTCGTACGTATAGCTGCGGTCGTTCGTGTCCGTCCACGACGTGACTCGGCCCGACTCGTCGTACGTGAACTTCAGCGGTCTGCCGGAGGAGTTGGTGACTTCGGTGAGGTTTCCGGCCTCGTCGTAGCCGTAGCCGAGGAGTTGCTGGTCCGTGCCGTCGGGTGCGGCGCCTGCGAGGTGGAGGGCCGTGACTCGGCCCTCGGCGGTGGTGAGCCGGAGTCGGTAGCCACCGCAGTGGTTGATCTCCGTAGGTGCGCCCTCGGCGTCGTAGGAAAAGGTGATCCAGTTGCCGTTGCGGTCGTCGATCTGCTCCAGGACAGAGAGGTGCTCGCCGCGGTCGGCGAAGTGCCGGACCCTGCCGGTCTCCGGATCGGTGACCGTATAGCCGGCGCCGTCCTCCGCTCGGTCGAGCGGCCAGCGCGGGCCGTGGCTCGGCATGACCGGGACGCCGGGTGCCGGATGCGGGTAGGCGAGCAACAGGCCGTCCTCGTCGACCAGTACGACGCCCTCGGAATCGATCTCCAGGCGTTGGTCGACCGTGCTCGTCCAGGACGGACCGAACCACCGGCCCAGGTGGTAGCCGGACTCGACACGGCGCTTGAAGACCAGCGGAAGCGCGCCAGGCAGGGTGACGTCCGTCTGCGGCAGATACATCTTGCCGGTGGCGAGGTCGATCGGGTCGGTGCCCTCCGATTTGACGGAGTCGGCCGTACGCGAAGGGTCCGCCGGGTCCGCCTCGACCGTCTCCCGGCCGCCCCTCTTACCTGCGCTCTCTGCCAGATCCGCGCCCGTCTTCATGCCGTTCCGCAGCGCCGACCGGGCCAGGCCCGCGCCCTTGCTGCCGATGATCTCGGGCACAAGACGCCCCAGCGCCTCGGACGGGTCCTTCTTGAACGCGTCGATCGCTCCCTTCACCGCGCGCTCCGGATGTGCCGCCGTCGACACGAGACCACTGGCCGTCAGACTCAGGTTCTGCATGTACGCGGCCGGGTGCGTGATGTTGTACGGGTCGAACGGGATGAGGCCGCGGGCGGTGGTGACGATGCCTGCCGCGCCTTTGAGCACGCCTCCCGCGAAGTGCTCCAGCTGCATCGCGTTGCCTACGACGTGGTCCTGGAGCCTCATGCCGACCTGATCCAGGGCAGACGGCTCGGCTGGTGCATGGGCGAGTGCCTCGTGCACCGAGGCCGCGGCCACCCGTCCCATGTCGTCGCGCTGGCGCCGGGCCTCCTCCAGCATCTCGGCGGCCCGTTTCTGGGCGGCCACCCCCGGGTCGGCGAACGGCTCCGGCTTCGGCCCCGGGTCCTGCTGGGCCGTGACGGCCGCGTTGTACGCGTCCACACGCTTGTTGTACGAGGAGACCGCCTGCTCGGACTCCTGCTTGCCCTGTTTGTAGAGGGCAATGGCGTCCTCGGCCTGGCGCTGGGCCCACGTGACCGTCTCCGCGAACTGGTTCAGCGCTTCGGCTGCCCGGCCACAGGAGTCTGCGGCATGCAGCCACTTCGTGGGGTGCATCTCGAACGCACGCCGGAAGGCCTCCGCCGCTTCGCCCCGCCATCTCGACGAGTCGAGGCCGCGCATTCCGTTGCCGACCCGCTCGAACGCGTCGTGGAAGTCCTTGAGGTGTGCGGCGCTCTCCCGTATCGCGGCCGGGTCGCCGTGCACCAGCTGCTTCGGGTCGTCGGTCGTGCCGAGCCGGTCCTCCTTCACTTGCGCGCCGAGGTCGGAGGCGACGCCGTCGCCCCAGCCCTCGACCTCGTCCGCCACGCCCTCGGCGCCCACGTAGTCCAGGCCGTCGGCGACCACGTCGGTCCCTGCGTCGACGAGTTGACCCGCACCCTCCTTGAGAGCGCCGACCCCGCTTTCGAGATTGCCGAGGCCGGCGTTGATCGCATCCCCGATGCCCATCAGCCCTGCGCCCCCTGCTGTCCGTCCTCAAGGGCCTGTCGCTCAGCGGCTTTCGCCCGCTCCTCCGGGGATGGGCCGAAGTACTGGTCGAGGGACCTCTCGTACTGCTCCTCGCTGATGCCGGCGCCTTCCAGGGCCTGGTCCCTCGCCAGCCCGCCAAGACCCATGTCCGACGTAGCGATGTCCCGCCCCGCGTCCTTCCAGCCCTGCACCATGTTCGCCTTGGCCTTTTCCGCGGACTCCGCGCTGAAGTCGGGGTTGGCCACGGCGTGGTTGCTCCAGACCTCGTCCCAGCTCTGGGCGGTGACCTCTTCCTCCGTCGCGTGCGGGTTGCCCATCAGGGCATTGGCGCCGATCTTGAAAGTGCCGTCGATGTACTGCTCGTTCTCGTAGTACGCCCCCGCGGCGAGACCCACGCCTTGCGCGAATTTGTCGCCCTCGGCGAGAAGTGCGCGTACGCCCCATTCCCAGCGCTCGCAGAACTCCTCGAACGCCGCGGTGAGTTGGGCGTGCCCCAGCTGCACGCCGGTCAACGAGATGCTCTCGAAGCCCCTCCCTGACGCCACGTCGCCGACCGAACCGCCCAGCTCACGCAGCTCGTCGAGCGCGGCGTTGATACCGCGCTCGATCTGGTCGAGCCCGTCGACCTCCAGCTCTTTCCAGTCCATGTGTGTGCCCTCCCCCGTGACTGCACTTGCGTGCTGCCCTCGAAAGCCCGGCGTTTCCCAGGCTCTTGACGCGCTAGGCGTCGACTGCCACCGCGTCCGGGACGACCCCTGTCACCGGAGGGAACAGCACGGCGTCCTGTTCGTCGGCCGTGTCCAGGGCGATCCCGCACGGCACTCCGTCCTTCGCCACGGCCGGCACAGCGACGTCGAGGAGCCGGGCGCCCAGCACGCTCTGGTAGTCCCAGGGGCGCGCTCCTTCTCCACGTGCAAGGGCGAACCGTGCCAGGGCGCCCTCGTCGGAGAACGCGAGGATCCAACGGATGCCGCCGTGGTCAGCGGTCCAGAAACCGCCGCTGTCGGCGCCTCCGCCGGTCAGCGGCACCAGTACCGCGCTGCGCCTGAACTCGCCGAGGAGTGCCGCGAATTGGCGGCGTGCCTGTTCAGCGGAGGGCCCGCCGGCTGCTGCTGGTACCCCGACGGGCGCACTCGGCGCAGCGCTCATGGTCGGGCCCTTCGGCCCCGGCGGCCCTGACACATCAAGGCCTGAAAACTTCGACGGCGGCGCCAGTCCCGGCATGCCGCTCCCACCCCCGTGGTCACTCATGCCGACCACCCTCACACGAATACATTTCCGAATGCAACGCAGGTTTCGGGTGCTGGCTGGTTCAGATCGCCAACAGCGGTCACCCCAGGCCAGACCTGCGGGTATCTCGTACCAGGCCCCACCTGAACCGGGTTTCGGTGTCCGGAATCAGCCCCTGGGAGCACGTCGGATTCACATCACTTGCGAAGAAAGTCCACCAAGCCCGCAGCGATCCCCTTCGCCGCCTTCCCCCGCCACTCCTTGCTCGTCAGCAGCGCCTCGTCCTGTGGGTCGCGCATGTTGCCGCATTCGAGGAAGACCTTCGGGACCTTGGAGAGGTTGAGGCCGCCGAGGTCGGTGCGGGTGTCGAGGCCTGTGCCGCCGCCGATGTAGTTGGACGGGGGCGTGCCCGTGGCGCGTACGAAGCTGCCTGCGATGCGTTCGCCCAGGTCGCGGGACGGGCCGACGATCTTGCCCGTGTTCGCCGCGCCCGCGTCGACCTTGCCCGGCATGATCACGTGGAAGCCCCGGTTGCCCTCGCCCGAGCCATCCGCGTGCAGGGAGATCACCGCGTCGGCGTCGGCTTCGTTGCCGATCCGGGCGCGCTCGTCCACGCAGGGGCCGTAGGGCCGGTCGCCGTCCTGGGTGAGGGTGACCTCGGCCCCCTTCTTCTCCAGGAGCGTGCGGACCTTGCGGGCCAGGTCGAGCGTGAACTCGGCCTCGCTGTAGCCGTCGTTCGTGGCGGTGCCCGTCGTGTCGCACTCCTTCTTGTTCGTGCCGATGTCGACGAGGCGCGCGATGTCCGCCGTGCGGTTGCGGTTGTTGGGGTTGTGGCCCGGGTCGATGACGATCGTCTTCCCGGCCAGCTCGCCCCGGGCACCGCCCTCGCCGGCGGCCTTCGTCGGCGACGGGTTCGCGGGCCGTTCCTTCGAGGGCGACGGCTCCTCCGACGCGGACCGCTCCGGCTCCGGCTCCCCCGGCTTCGCCGCCACCGGCCCGCCCGATCCCGAATCCGACCCGGAACCCGACCCCGACGACCACAGCAGCCACCCCGCGAGCCCGACGGGAACGAGCATGGCGCCCACGACGAGGCCGACGCGGCGGCGGGGGCGGTGCGCGGCGGTCGCGAAGGCGGGCGTGGGGTTGTCCGGATCGTCGTACGACACGACACCGAGCCTAACGGGGACGGCGAGCCGGACTCGGACCCCCGCCCCCACCCCGGGGAACGGCCCTCAGACCCCCGCCCCCACCCCGGGGGCAGCCCGCTCAGACCCCCGCCCCCACCCGCCGCAGCACCCGCAGGGACCCCTGCGCCGAGATCTCCGCGAACGCGCCGGAGGCGAGCGCGCGCAGGTAGACGCGGTACGGGGCCTGGCCCGTGAACTCGTCCACCGGGTCCGGGAAGACGTCGTGGATCAGCAGCAGCCCGCCCTCCGCGAGGTGCGGCGCCCAGCCCTCGTAGTCCGCCGTGGCGTGCTCGTCGGTGTGGCCGCCGTCGATGAAGACGAGGCCGACCTTCCCGCCCCACACCGCGGCGACCTGCGGCGAGCGGCCGACGACGGCGACCACGTGCTCCTCCAGGCCCGCCCGGTGCAGCGTCCGCCGGAACGTGGGCAGCGTGTCCATGACGCCGAGCTCCGGGTCGACCACCTCCGGGTCGTGGTACTCCCACCCCGGCTGCTGCTCCTCGCTGCCGCGGTGATGGTCGACGGTGACAGCTGTCACACCGCGGGCGCGGGCCGCGTCCGCGAGCAGCACGGTCGAGCGCCCGCAGTACGTGCCGACCTCCAGCAACGGCAGCCCGAGCCCGCCCGCCTCGACGGCCGCGGCGTACAGCGCGAGACCCTCGTCGGCCGGCATGAAACCTTTCGCGGCCTCGAACGCGTCCATGACCTCGGGCTTCGGCTCCGAAGAAACCGCGGGAACACCCGGCGGAACAGCGGGTACGGGGACGGTCACAGCGGCCTCCTGGAGTACGCGAAAAGGGCGGTACGACGTGCGGGAACTGGGCAGATCACGGTCGGGTGGCGGTCTTTACACCGGCCAGACACCCCGGCCCGCCGGGCGATATTGTCATCCGTACGATGGGGGGCCATCCAAACCCCCACCATCCCCCACGCTTCGCACCCCGCGTACCGGCGACAGCGACGCCCGACGGACGACTGACCATCTACGAAGGACCTGAAGTGAACTTCCGCTCTCTCACTCGAGGCGACGCAGTGGTGATCGGAGCAGCGGTGTTGCTGTTCATCGCCTCTTTCCTCAACTCCACCAGCGGCGACTCCGGCTACTCGGTCACCCCGTGGGAGTTCCTCGGCAACGCCATCGGCCTCTACATGGTGGGAATCATCGGCGCGGCCCTGATCGTCGTGAACCGCGCGCTGCCGCAGCCGAAGAAGGTCGCCGGTATCGAGCTCGGCCACATCGGCATCGTGCTCACCATCTCCACCGCCTGGACGTTCTTCTGGACGATCCTCGACGCCTCGGGCGCCGGCCCGGCCCTGATCCTCGGCCTGATCGCCTCGCTGGCCCTCGCCGGCGCCGCCGTCGCCACCCCGCTCGTCCCGGCGCTGAGCGCCGACCTCATGGGCGCCCCGAAGCCGCAGCCGATGTACGGCGGCCAGCCGCAGCAGGGCGGGTACGGCTACCCCGGCGCCCAGGGCCAGCCCGGCCAGCCCTACCCCGGCCAGCAGCAGTCCTTCGGCGGCCAGCCGGTCCCCGGCCAGCAGCAGGCCGCCCCGCAGGAGCAGGGTCAGGGCCAGCCGCAGGCCGCCCAGGCGCAGGCCCCGGCCGCCGCGGACTTCGCCCCGTTCTGGTTCGCCGTGCCGGTGCAGCGCCCGCTGTACGCCGAGGACGGCAGCCCGACCCCGATCGCCGAGCTGGCGCCGGGCACCTGGTACCTCGCGGTCGAGCAGCGCGGCTCCGGCCTGGTGGCCCAGACGCAGGACGGCCGTCGCGGCGTCCTCCAGGACACGACGGGCATCCAGCGCGGCTGACCCGAGCCCCGCGGCCCGAACGGCCCCCGCTTCCGTACGCACACGGAGGCGGGGGCCGTTGCCATGTCACGGCATCGCCCGTACAGTCGGCCCGCACCAGGGAACTGACGTACCGTCAGGCAACGCTTGGACCGGTCGGGAGGGCGCATGCGGCTCGGGCTCGCACTCGGGTACTGGGGGCGCGGCCCCGACGCCGATCACGTCGCGCTGGCGCAGGAGGCGGAGCGGCTCGGCTACTCCTCCGTGTGGACCGCCGAGGCCTGGGGCTCGGACGCGTTCACGGCACTGACCTGGATCGCCGCGCACACGTCGAGGGTCGAACTCGGCACCGCCGTCGCGCAGATGGCCGCGCGCACGCCGACCGCCACCGCGATGCAGGCCCTCACCCTCGACCACCTCTCCGGCGGCCGCATGGCCCTCGGGCTCGGGCTCTCCGGGCCGCAGGTGGTGGAGGGCTGGTACGGGCGGCCGTTCCCGCGCAGCCCGCTCACCGCGACCCGCGAGTACGTCGACGTGATCCGCCAAGTCCTGCGCCGCGAGGCCCCGGTGACCCTCGACGGCCGCTTCCACCCGCATCCGTACGACGGCGCCGACGGCACCGGGCTCGGCAAGCCGCTCAAGCCGATCACGCATCCGCTCCGCGCCGACCTGCCGGTGTTCCTCGGCGCGGAGGGCCCGAAGAACATCGCGCAGACGGTGCGGATCGCCGACGGCTGGCTGCCGCTGTACTGGTCGCCGCTGCGGACGGACGTGTACGAGGCGTCCCTCGACGGCGTACGGGACGGGTTCCGAATCGCCCCCATGGCCCGCGCGAAGGTCTGCGACGACGTGGCCGAGGGGCTGCTCCCGGTGAAGGCGATGCTCGGCTTCTACATCGGCGGCATGGGCCACGCGGCGAAGAACTTCCACGCCGACCTGATGGCCCGCATGGGGTACGAGGCGGAGGCCCGGCGCATCCAGGAGCTGTTCGCCGAGGGCCGGCGCGAGGAGGCGGTGCTCGCCGTGCCGGACGCCTTCGCCGACGAGATCTCGCTGGTCGGTCCGCGCCGACGGATCGCCGAGCGGCTCGAGTTGTGGCGGAAGGGGCCGGTCACGGACCTGCTCGTCCTCGCGCCGGACCGGGAGACGCTGCGGGTCCTGGCGGAGCTGAACTCCTAGGGCGCGTAGGGCTTTTGCGCTCAGCCGCCGCGTAGCTCGGACAGCGACGGCACCTTGTCCTTCACCGGTGCACCGGCGCCCTTGCCCGCGTCCTTCACGGAGTTGATGACGCTGTCGAAGACGCCCGACGCGTCCTCCGCGCCGTCGCCCTTGCGCAGCTTGGACGGCAGGTCCTTGAGGGACTCGATGCCCTTGGAGAGCGGGGCGACGGCCTTCGAGAGCAGCGGGTCGCCCTTGGCGTTCTTCACGGCCGCCTTGAGCCGGTTGTACGCGAACGCGCCCGCGAGGCCCGCCTTGACCAGCGTGAACTTCCGGCCCTTGGCGCCCTTCTTGAACTTGCCGTCGCGGGCGGGCTTCACGATCCACTGGTAGGCCGCGCCCGCCGCGAGCCCCGCGTTCGCCACGAAGCGGGTCTTGGCGAACTTCTGCTTCTCCTGCTGGTCCCCCGAGGGCGTCGGCTCGGCCACGGCCGCGGCCCTGACGTCCGCGGCGTCCTTGCCGGAGGCCCCGCACGCGGTGCCGCCGGCGACGAGCGCACAGCACAGGGTCAGGGCGAGGAGCAGCTGCTTCAGCCGGGGGCGGGATATCGGTGCGTTCTTGCTGGACACGGGACCTCCGGGTGTCCGGGAAGCTGGGCGTCTTCACCGTCACCCGCCGCCCACGGTTGCGCCACCCGGGCGAGCCCGAACGGGGCACTGTGGGCTTTCCCCCCTCGGGCTCGTCTTCGACTTTCCCGCCGTCGTGGCGCTGTGCCCACCCGTTCCGCCCTGCGGAACGCCTGCCCACAGCAGGATGAGGGGATCCGTGCCCCGTCAGGGGCGCGGGGAACTGCGCGACCGGCCACGACGGCGCCGCAGACGAACGAACAACCGCTGGGTCAAACGCTCCCGCAGGGCACGCAGTCCGGCTCCAACCCCGCCGGCAGGCGCCCCGTACCGAAGACCGCGCAGGTCGCCTCGTGCCCGCCGAGCGCCGCGACGGCCAGCAGCACCGCCCCGGCCGTCCAGGCGGTCTGCTCCTGGGGCCAGATCGCCGAGTCCTCGAAGACGTACCCGGTCCAGTAGAGCCCCGTACGCTCGTCGCGCAGGTGGCCGATGGAGCGGAGGATGTCCAGGGCGCGGTCGGACTCCCCCATCACCCAGAGCGCGAGGGCGAGTTCGGCGCTCTCGCCGCCGGTGACCCACGGGTTGGGGACGACGCACCGCACCCCGAGGTCCGGCACCACGAACCGGTCCCAGTCCTTCGCGATCCGCGCCTCGGCCTCGGCTCCGGTCAGCGCGCCGCCCAGGACCGGGTAGTACCAGTCCATGGAGTAGCGGTCCTTGTCGAGGAAGCGCTCGGGGTGCCGCCGGATCGCGTGCCCGAGCGCGCCGGCCGCCAACTCCCAGTCGGGCTGCGGCTCTTCGCGTGCGTCGGCGATGGCGAGGGCGCAGCGCAGTGCCTGGTGGATGGAGGAGCAGCCGGTGAGCAGCGCGTCGGTGACGACGGCCCCGCCCTCGTCGGCGGGCTCGCGTTTCCAGCCGATCTCGCCGCCGGGCTGCTGCAGGGCGAGCACGCACTCGACGGCCGCGACGACCGTCGGCCACATCCGGTCGAGGAACGCGTCGTCGCCGGTGGCGAGGTGGTGGTGCCAGACGCCGACGGCGACGTACGCGCAGAAGTTGGACTCGACGCTCAGGTCGGTGGGCCGTTCGAAGTCCCCGTCCGCGTACGCCGCGTACCAGGAGCCGTCCGCGTTCTGGTGCCGGGCCAGCCAGTCGTAGGCGCGGGCGGCCGCCTCGTGTTCGCCGGCCGTGTCCAGGGCCATGGCGGCCTCGACGTGGTCCCACGGGTCGAGGTGGTGGCCGCGGAACCACGGTATGGCGCCGTCCTCGCGCTGCCCGGCGAGGATGCCGCGGACCGTGTGCGCGGCCTGCTCTGCGGTGAGGACTCCGGGCAGGACGAGGTGGTCGGTGCGGGGCGTCGTCACGAAGCGTCCGCCACGGCGGCCTCGGGGAGCTTCGGCAGGTGCGGCTTGGTCGCGTACGCCACGAAGCTCTTGCCTATCAGCGGGTTGAGGGCCTGCTCGGCGACGCGGGTGGCGAGCGGCTTCTTCATGATGTCCCAGACCAGGAGCTTGTGGTACGCCCGCACCGGCAGCGCCTTGTCGTTGTCCACGCCGAAGGCGCACTTGAGCCACCAGTACGGCGAGTGCAGCGCGTGCGCGTGGTGGGTGCCGTACGGCTTGAGGCCTGCCTCCTTCATCCGGCCGAGCAGTTCCTCCGCCTTGTAGATGCGGATGTGGCCGCCCTCGACCTCGTGGTACGCGTCGGAGAGCGCCCAGCAGATCTTCTCCGGGCCGTAGCGCGGCACGGTGACGGCGATCCGGCCGCCGGGCTTGAGAACCCGGACCATCTCGGCGAGCACGCCCTTGTCGTCGGGGATGTGCTCCATCACCTCGGAGATGATGACGACGTCGAACGACTCGTCGGGGAAGGGGAGTTGGAGCGCGTCGCCCTCCATCGCGGTGGCGGTGGCACCCTCGGGGGCCTCACCCGCCTCCTTCATGGCGGCGAACCACTTGGCGACCTCGCGGATCTCCTCGCCGTTCTGGTCGAGGGCCACGACGTGCGCGCCGCGCCGGTAGCACTCGAAGGCGTGCCGCCCGGCGCCGCAGCCCAGGTCGAGGACACGGTCGCCCGCGGCGAGCGGGAAGCGGGTGAAGTCGACGGTCAGCAAAGGGTCCTGCCTCGGAGTCGGAAGTGGTGGGCGTTCGGGTCGGCTGTTCGGGTGCGGGCCGTCGTCACTTCGGGGGCTCCGCCCCCGACCCCCCGCTCCTCAATCGTCGGAGGGGCTCAGTCTGAGCCCCTCCGGCGATTGAGGAGGCCCGTCCGGCGAGGCCTTTCGGGAAGGGGCGGGTCAGGGGAAGAGTCATCGCGCACCCACCACGGCCGACCGCTCGATCGCCGCCCGGTACCGCTCGGCCGTCCCCTCCGCGGCCCGCGCCCAGGTGAAGTTGGCGAGAACCCGCTCCCGCCCGGCAGCCCCGAGGCGCAGCCTCAACTCCCGGTCCCCGAGCACCCGGCACAGCGCGGCGCTGAGCGCCCCCGCGTCGCCGGGCGGCACGGCGAGGCACGTACGCCCGTCCTCGCCCGCGACCTCCGGGATGGCGCCGCCGGTGGTGGCGACGAGGGCCGTGCCGGTGGCCATCGCCTCCGCGGCGGGCAGCGAGAACCCCTCGTACAGCGAGGGCACGCAGGACACCTGGGCGCTGCGCACCAGGTCGACCAGCTCCCGGTCGGAGATGCCCTTCACGAACTCGACGGCGCCCTCCAGGCCGTACCGCTCGATGGCCGCGGCGACCGGGCCGTCCTCGGCGCGCTTGCCGACGACGACGAGATGCGCGTCCGGCTGCTCGGCCCGCACCTTGGCGAGCGCCTCGACGAGATGGACGAGGCCCTTGAGCGGTACGTCGGCGCTGGACGTCGTCACGATCCGCCCCGGCACCTCCCGCACCGCCGGGTCGGGCGAGAAGAGGTCGGTGTCGGCCCCGATGTGCACGACGTGGATGCGGTCGGCGCGGACGCCGAGGTGGTCGACGATCTCCTGGCGGGAGGTGCCGGAGACGGTCAGCACGGAGGGCAGCCGGCGGGCGACGCGCTTCTGCATGCGCGTGAAGCCGTACCAGCGGCGCTTGGACAGGCGGCCCTTCCAGTCGGCCGCGGCGTCGATCTCCAGTTGCCGGTCGACGGTGATGGGGTGGTGGATGGTCGTCACGAGCGGCGCGCCGATCGCTTCCGGGCCGCCGAGGAGCCCGTAGCCGAGGGTCTGGTTGTCGTGCACGACGTCGAACTGGCCGCTGCGGGCGGCGAGATGGCGGCGGGCGCGGAGCGAGAACGTGAGCGGCTCGGGGAAGCCGCCGGTGCGCATCGTGGCGAACTCGACCGCGTCCACCCAGTCCCGGAACTCCTCGCGCTTCGGCGTGCGGAACGGGTCGGGGCTGCGGTACAGGTCGAGGCTGGGCAGCTCGGTGAGCGTGACGCCCTCGTCGAGCACGGGGTACGGCTGCGCGCCGATCACCTCGACGTGGTGGCCGAGGCGGGCCAGCTCGCGGGAGAGATGGCGGACGTACACGCCCTGGCCGCCGCAGAACGGGTTCCCCTTGTAGGTGAGCATCGCGATCCGCAGCGGGCCGTCGCCGCGCGTCGCGGTCGTGCCGGGGCCCACGAGGGTCCCGGCCGCACGGCCCGTTCGGGGGCCTGTCTCCATGGCCTCAGCGGTCACGCGCGGCCCCCTTCTCCCTGCGGCTCCCGCGACACTACGTCGGGACGCTAACCTAGAACAAGTTTCAGACTTGATCGCCCGAGGAGCATCGAATTTACCGGCAGGTAACTGAACCGGAAGACCCGGCTCAGGTGATTCGCGCCACGACGGAGCCCCTGCCATGCTGTGCTCCTCGCGGGCCCGGATCCCAGGCTCTCCTCTGATCGGCATCACGGAACGGGACATATGACTGCGGAAGTGGAAGTGAAGGACTCCGGCGCGGCATCCCCTCCCCTGACCGAGCGTCAGGAGGCCCGGCGCCGCCGCATCCTGCACGCCAGCGCGCAGCTCGCCAGCAGGGGCGGCTTCGACGCGGTGCAGATGCGCGAGGTCGCCGAGGCCGCGGGCGTCGCCCTCGGCACCCTCTACCGCTACTTCCCGTCCAAGGTGCACCTGCTCGTCGCGACGATGCAGGACCAGCTGCAGCACATGCACACGACCCTCCGCAAGCGCCCGCCCGCCGGGGAGGGCGCGGCCGAGCGGGTCGCCGAGACGCTGATGCGCGCCTTCCGCGCCCTGCAGCGCGAACCGCATCTGGCCGACGCGATGGTGCGCGCCCTGACCTTCGCGGACCGCTCCGTCTCCCCCGAGGTCGACACCGTCTCCCGGCTCACCACGGCGATCATCCTGGACGCGATGGGCCTGGAGGCCGAGCCGACGCCGCAGCAGCTGTCCGCGGTCCGCGTCATCGAGCACACCTGGCACTCGGCCCTCATCACCTGGCTCTCGGGCCGGGCCTCGATCGCCCAGGTGAAGATCGACATCGAGACGGTGTGCAAGCTGATCGATCTGACGTCACCGGGTGCGACTGCCGGTCAGCCCGGCGTTTGAGGCGGGGCTACGCCCCACCCCCGGTCCTGCCCCACGGTGGCGTCGTTCGGCTGCGGCGTTCGTCGTGGCTGGTCGCGCAGTTCCCCGCGCCCCTTGAAAAACGCTACTCCTCGGGCGGAAACACCGGCTCCCCCGTCCCGAGCACCGTGATGGCGATCGCCTCCACCGGGCACCCCTCCGCCGCCGCGAGCACCTCCTCGTCGGCGTCCGTCTCCGGGGAGACCGGGTGGGACTGCCGCGCCGAGTCCAGCTTGAACCCCGCCGCGGCGGCGCTCACACACATCCCCGAGCCGATGCACAGGCTCCGGTCCACCTCGACCTGCCAGCGGTCACCCATCGACGCAGCACCTCATCCTTCGTAGCCGGACGGCAGATGGATCATCTTGTGCTCGAAGTACTCCCCGTACCCCTCGGGTCCGAACTCCCTACCCAGGCCTGAGTTCTTGTAGCCGCCGAAGGGTCCGAGCATGTCGAGGCTGAAGGTGTTGACGCTGTACGTGCCGGTGCGGACCCGGCGGGCGACGTCGATGCCGCGCTCGACGTCGGCGGTCCAGACGCTGCCGCTGAGCCCGTACTCGGAGTCGTCGGCGATCTTCACGGCCTCGTCCTCGTCCCCGTACGGGAGCAGGCAGATGACCGGGCCGAAGATCTCCTCGCGGGCGATCCGCATCGAGTTGTCGACGTCGCCGAAGAGGGTCGGCTCCACGTACCAGCCCCGGTCCAGGCCCGCCGGGCGGCCGCCGCCCGCGAGGATCTTGGCGCCCTCCTCCTGGCCGATGCGGATGTAGTCGAGGGACCGCTGCTGCTGGCGCTGCGCGACGAGCGGGCCGAGCTCGGTGGCCGGGTCGAGCGGGTCGCCGACCTTCAGCCCCGAGGCAGCGGCGGCGAAGGCCTCGGCGAACTCGTCGTAGCGGGAGCGCGGTACGAGGATGCGGGTCTGGGCCACGCACGCCTGGCCGTTGATCATCCAGGCGAAGGGCGCGATGCCCTGCACGGCGGTCTCGGCGTCCGCGTCCGGCAGCACGATCGCCGCCGACTTGCCGCCCAACTCCAGGGTGACGCGGGTGAGTTGGCGGGCGCACACCTCCATGACGCGCTTGCCCGCGGCGACCGAGCCGGTGAACGAGACCTTGTCGACGCCGGGGTGCCCGACCAGGTACTCGCTGACCTCCCGGTCGGCGGGGATCACCGAGAGCACCCCTTCCGGCAGCCCGGCCTCGGCGGCGATCTCGGCGAGCAGATACCCGTCGAGCGGCGTCTCCGGCGAGACCTTGAGGATCACGGGGCAGCCGGCGAGCAGCGCGGGCGCGAGCTTGGCGGCGGCGGTGAACTGCGGGACGTTCCACGGCACCACGGCCGCGACGACCCCCACGGGCTCACGCCGCACGAGCAGCTTCCCGAGCACGCCGTCGCGCTTCTCCTCGTAGGTGAAGTCGCGGGCGGTGGTGATCGCGGCGTCCCACACCATCATCGCGGCGAGCGCCTGGACCATGATGGACGAGGTGTACGGGGTGCCGTTCTGGCCGCTGATGACGCGGGCGATCTCCTCGTGCCGCACGGCGAAGGCGTCCTTGACGCGGGTGACGACCTCGATCCGCTCGTCCAGCGTGAGGCGCGGCCAGGGGCCCTCGTCGAAGGCGCGGCGGGCGGCGGCGACGGCCCGGTCCACGTCGGCGGGCGCAGCGTGCGGCACGCGGCCGACGACCTCCTCGGTGTGCGGGGAGATCACCTCGATGACGTCCTTGCCGAGCGGGTCGGTCCACTCCCCGCCGATGAACAGCTGCTGATGCTCCACGAGCTCGGTCATGGCCGTCTGCCTCCCGGTGTGCGTCCGTACGTACCGCATCTGACGCCATTTCAGAACTGATACCAGTTCTAGTTCCAGGAGTCCACGGACTCAACAGGCTTGCGGAAGAGGTGCGTTGGGCAACCATTGGAACTGGTTCTAGTTATAGTGAACCCGCCGGGCCGGACGCGGTCCGGGAGATCCGGTCCCGGGGATCCGGCCCGGGGGATCCGGTCCGGGGAATTGGGGCCGGGGGATCGGGGCCGTCCTCAGCCGGCGGACGGGTCACGGACGGGCCATGGACGAGCCACGCAGGGAGACCTCGATGACGACAGAGCCGACGGTGATCGAGCACGGCGGCGGCGTGTGGTCCATCGCGGTCCCCATCCCGGACAACCCGCTCGGCCACACCCTCGTCCATCTCCTCGACACCGACCGCGGTCCCGTCCTCGTCGACACCGGCTGGGACGACCCGGACTCCTGGGACACCCTCGCCGCCGGGCTCGTCGCCTGCGGCACGGCCGTCGAGGACCTGCTCGGCGTGCTCGTCACGCATCACCACCCCGACCACCACGGCCTGTCCGGGCGCGTGCGCGAGGCGTCCGGCGCGTGGATCGCGATGCACGCCGCCGACGCGCAGGTCGTCCGCCGGACCCGCGCACAGCAGCCCGCCCGCTGGCTCGACTACCTGGCCGGGAAGCTCGCCGCGGCCGGTGCGCCCGACGAGCACCTCGCGCCGCTGCACGCCGCCCGCGCCTCCGGCCGTACGCGCAGCCTGCCCGGCCTGAATGCCGCGCTGCCCGACCGGGAGATCGTCCCCGGCGAACTCCTCGACCTCGCCGGCCGCCGACTGCGCGCGATCTGGACGCCGGGCCACACCCCGGGCCACGTCTGCCTGCACCTCGACGAGGAGCACCCGACGGGCAGGCCCGGCCGCGGCCGCCTCTTCTCCGGCGACCACCTGCTGCCCGGCATCACCCCGCACATCGGCCTGTACGAGGACCCGGACGACGCGACCGTGACGGATCCGCTCGGCGACTACCTGGACTCCCTGGAGCGGATCGGCCGGCTCGGCGCCGCGGAGGTGCTGCCCGCGCACCAGCACGCGTTCACCGGCGCCCGGGCCCGCGTCGACGAGCTCCTCGCCCACCACGAGGCCCGCCTCCGCGACCTGCGCGCCCTCCTCGCGGAGCCCCTGACGCCCTGGCAGATCGCCGAGCGCATGGAGTGGAACCGCCCCTGGGACCGGATCCCCCACGGCTCCCGCACCATCGCCGTCTCCGAGGCCGAGGCCCACCTGCGCCGCCTCGTAAAACAGGGCCTGGCGGAGGCGGTGCCGGGGGACGAGCCGGTGAGATACCGGGCGGTGTGAGGCCTGAGCGGTCCCGGGCGGCTCCGGGCGGCTCCGGGCTGCCCCGCCGGGCGGGTTGGCGGTGCGCGATGGTGTCGCGCCGGGGCGGGGTGACGGTTCGCGGGCGGTGCGTCGCGCGGGCGGGCCGGCGGGCTGGCTGTTCGGGGGCAGTGCGCTGTCCAGGCGGGACGACCGTACGCAGCACACCCCGCCCGACAACCCCGACCGTACGCAGCACACCCCGCCCGACCAGCCCGCCCGTCCGGGCCCCCGCCTGGCCCCGTAGGTGGGAGTGACCGACCGGTAGAGTGGGTGGGTCATCACACGCCCGTACGGGGGGAAGCCGGTGGGAAGCCGGCGCTGACCCGCAGCCGTGAGCCGAACCCGTGTCGGCGAGCCGGAATGCCCCGCACCGGCGTGCGCTCCAGTCGCCGAGCCACGCTTCCGCAGCGCACGGCGCAGGGCACCGTCGAGGTATACGGAGCCGGAGCTCGGACCCCCGCGCGGGCCCGCGCCCCTGCTCCCCGCAGGAGAGGCCCCCGCCCCGATCATGAACGTTCGCCGCAGCGCGGCCGCCGCCGCTGCCACCGCCATGCTCCTCGTGGCCGCCGTGCCCGCCGCCCACGCCGCGGACGAGCCCACGCCCAACTCCTCGGCGGACCTGCCCTCCGGCCTGTACGGCGACAAGGACCCGAAGTTCGACGGCGTCTTCCGGCAGTCGTACGCGCTGCTCGCGCAGGACACCGTCGGCGTGCGGCCCGCGCAGAAGGCCGTCGACTGGCTGACCGGCCAGCAGTGCGACAGTGGCGGCTTCGCCGCTTACCGGGCCGACCCGAGCGAGGCCTGCGACGCGAAGACGCAGGTCGACTCCAACTCGACGGCCGCCGCCGTGCAGGCCCTGAGCGCGCTCGGCGGCCAGAACGGCACCGTGAAGAAGGCCGTCGGCTGGCTGAAGTCCGTGCAGAACCAGGACGGCGGCTGGGGCTACAACCCGGGCCTGCCCAGCGACGCCAACTCGACCGGCATCGTCGTCGGCGCCCTCGTCGCCGCGGGGCAGAAGCCGGCCGACGTGAAGTCGCAGCAGGGCAAGACCGCGCATGACGCCCTGACCAAGCTGGCGCTGCCCTGCGGCAAGGGCGAGGACGGCGCGTTCGGGCTCGCCGACATGAAGACCGGCAAGCTCGCCGCCAACGCCGACGCCACCGCCGCGGGCGTCCTCGGCTCCCTCGACCGGGGGCTCGTCGTGAAGCCCGGGTCGAAGTCGGCGCAGCCCGCGAAGTGCGCCGAGCCGAAGGACGCCGCGCAGGCCGCGAAGAACGGCGCCTCCTACCTCGCCGCTCAGCTCGCCGAGAACGACCACCTGACGTCCGCGATGCCCGGCTCCGAGGACCAGCCGGACTACGGCAACACCGCCGACGCGGTCGTCGCCCTGTCCGCCGCCGGGCTCCAGGACCAGGCGAAGCAGTCCACCGAGTGGCTGCGCAAGCACTCCGCGAAGTGGGCCAAGGACAACGGCCCCGCCGCGTACGCCCAGTTGATCTTCGCCGCGCACGCCGTCGGAGCGAACCCGAAGGACTTCGGCGCGACCGACCTGGTCCGCTCCCTGGGCGCCACCGGCCCCGCCCCGCAGCAGGAGGACGCGGCGGCCGAGAAGAAGAAGGACGACGACAGCGGCCTCAACCCGCTGTGGATCGTGGGTGTCTTCTTCATCGCGAGCGTCGGCTTCGGCTTCCTGCTGAGCGGGCGCAACAAGAAGAACCAGCTGTGAGTGCCCGCCGCCGGACGGGCCTGGTCCTGACCCTGCTCGTCTCGGTCCTGTGCGCCGCCCCGGCCCAGGCCGCCACCGGATACCGGTACTGGTCCTTCTGGTACCAGCAGGACGGGTCCTGGCAGTACGCGACGCAGGGGCCGTCGACCGCCCGGCCCGCCGACGGCGACGTCGAGGGCTTCCGGTTCTCCGTGAGCGCCGACGCGCAGGACGCCGCCCAGCCGCGCGGCGCCGCCGACTTCGCCGCCATCTGCGCCGACACCCCGGCGAAGGACGGCGCCAAGCGGATCGCGCTCGTCCTCGACTTCGGCACCGCCCAGGACGCCCCGAAGGGCGAGACCCCGCCGAAGGCGCGTACCGCCTGCGCGCAGATCCCCGAGGACGGCACCTCCGCCGACGCCCTCGCCGACGTCGCGAAGCCGCTGCGGTACGGCAGTGACGCCCTGCTCTGCGCCATCGCCGGGTACCCGGCCTCCGGCTGCGGCGAGCAGGTCGCGGACGGCGACAGCGGTGAGCGGGAGGACGCGGACGCTCCGCTCGTCTCGAAGAGCGAAGGGCCGTCCGTCGGCCTGCTCGCGGGCGGCGCCGCGGTACTGGTACTCGGCGGTGCCGCCCTGTGGCAGGCCCGTCGGCGCCGCGGCTGAGGCGCGTGATGCTCACGTCGAGCGCGCGTACGGGTCTGCGCGCCCCCGAGGCGAACCGCAGCAACGCCCTGCACCCCGGCGCCTGGTGGGTGTGGGCGCTCGGCCTCGGCACGGCCGCGTCCCGCACCACCAACCCGCTGCTGCTCGGGCTGCTCGTCGGGGTCGCCGGATACGTGGTCGCCGCCCGCCGCAGCGAGGCGCCCTGGGCGCGCAGTTACGGCGCGTTCGTGAAGCTCGGGCTCTTCGTGCTCGGCGTGCGCCTGGTCTTCGCCGTGTTCCTCGGCTCGCCCGTCCCCGGCTCGCACACCCTGTTCACGCTGCCCGACGTCGATCTGCCCGCGTGGGCCCAGGGCGTCCGGATCGGCGGCCGGGTCACCGCCGAGACACTGGTCTTCGCCCTGTACGACGGGCTGAAGCTGGCCACGCTGCTGATCTGCGTCGGCGCCGCGAACGCGCTCGCCAACCCGGCCCGGCTGCTCAAGTCCCTCCCCGGCGCGCTGTACGAGGCGGGCGTCGCCGTAGTCGTGGCCCTCACGTTCGCCCCGCAGCTGATCGCCGACCTGCAGCGGCTGCGCGCCGCCCGCCGCCTGCGCGGCCGCCCCGACCGCGGCGTACGCGGCCTCGTCCAGGTCGGACTGCCCGTCCTGGAGGGCGCGTTGGAGCGTTCGGTAGCGCTCGCGGCGGCCATGGACGCGCGCGGCTACGGCCGTACCGCCGCCGTCCCGCCCCTCGTCCGGCACACCACGTCCGTCCTCACGCTCGGCGGCCTGCTCGGTGTGTGCGCGGGTACGTACGGGCTGCTCGCCGCCGAAGGGGCGGGGTTCGGGCTGCCGGTGCTGCTGCTCGGCCTTGCCGCGGCGCTCGTCGGGCTCCGGCTCGGCGGCCGCCGCAGCGTACGCACCCGCTACCGGCCCGACGTGTGGGGTGCGCGGGCCTGGCTCGTCGCCGGTTCGGGGGCGGCCGTTGCGGCGCTGATGATCTGGTTCGCCTCGACCGATCCCGCGGCACTGCAGCCGGGTGTGGTCCCGCTGGTCGCGCCGACCCTGCCGCTCGCGCCGGCGGCCTGCGTCCTGGTCGGCCTGCTCCCGGCGTTCGCGGCGCCCGCGCCCGCCGCCTCTTCCCGTGCACCTCGGAAGGAAGCCCGATGATCCGCTTCGAGGACGTCTCCGTCACGTACGACGACGCCGCCGCGCCGACGGTCGCGGGGGTCGACCTGACCGTGCCCGAGGGCGAGTTGGTGCTGCTCGTCGGCCCTTCCGGGGTCGGCAAGTCGACCCTTCTCGGCACCGTCAGCGGGCTCGTACCGCATTTCACCGGCGGCACCCTGCGCGGCCGCGTCACCGTCGCCGGGCGCGACACCCGCACGCACAAACCGCGCGAGCTCGCCGACGTGGTCGGGACGGTCGGCCAGGACCCGCTCTCCCACTTCGTCACGGACACCGTCGAGGACGAACTCGCCTACGGCATGGAGTCGTTGGGCCTCGCCCCGGACGTGATGCGGCGCCGCGTCGAGGAGACCCTCGACCTGCTCGGCCTCGCCGACCTCCGCGACCGGCCCATCGCCACGCTCTCCGGCGGCCAGCAGCAGCGCGTGGCCATCGGCTCCGTCCTCACCCCGCACCCGCAGGTCCTCGTCCTCGACGAGCCCACCTCCGCCCTCGACCCGGCGGCCGCCGAGGAGGTCCTGGCCGTACTGCAGCGCCTGGTCCACGACCTCGGCACGACGGTCCTGATGGCCGAGCACCGCCTGGAACGCGTCGTGCAGTACGCGGACCAGGTCCTCCTCCTGCCCGCCCCGGCCGCCACCCCGGTCCTCGGCGCCCCGGCGGGCATCATGGCCGTCTCCCCGGTCCACCCCCCGGTCGTGAGCCTCGGCCGCCTGGCGGGCTGGGACCCGCTGCCTCTGACGGTGCGGGACGCCCGGCGCAGGGCGGGAGGTCTGCGGGACCGGCTGGCCGTTGTGGGCAGTTGTTCCGCTGGGCGATGGGGGTCCCCCCTGCTCGAGCGAAGCCGAGAGCTTGGGGGAGGGTGGGCACAGCACCCCGTCGCCGGGCCCCTGGAAAGCAGAGGGTCCAGGCGGCCGACCTGGTTCACGCGCCGCAAGCCCAGCACAACGCACCGCGAGGCCGGGCCGACGGTGGCACGTACCGAAAACCTGGCGGTACGCCGAGGCCAAGTCGAAGCACTCCGAGAAGTGAGCCTCACCGTCGACCGAGGCGAAACCGTAGCCCTCATGGGCCGCAACGGCGCCGGAAAGTCCACCCTCCTCAACACCCTCGTAGGCATGCTCGAACCGTCCGCGGGCTCGGTGCGGGTCGGCGGGGCCACCCCGCACAGAACGGCCCCGCAGGACCTCATCCGGCACGTCGGCCTCGTACCGCAGGAACCCCGCGACCTCCTGTACGCCGACACCGTCACCGCCGAGTGCGCCGCCGCCGACGAGGACGCGGGCGCCGCCCCGGGCACCTGCCGCGCGCTGGTCGGCGAGCTGCTGCCGGGCATCGCCGACGACACGCACCCCCGGGACCTCTCCGAGGGGCAGCGCCTCACGCTCGCCCTGGCCGTCGTCCTGACCGCGAAGCCGCCGCTGCTGCTGCTCGACGAGCCGACGCGCGGCCTCGACTACGCCGCCAAGGCCCGCCTCGTCGAGCACCTGCGGGGTCTCGCCGACGCCGGGCACGCCATCGTCCTCGCCACGCACGACGTGGAGCTCGCCGCCGAACTCGCCCACCGCGTGGTGATCCTGGCCGACGGCGAGGTCGTCGCAGACGGCCCGACCGCCGACGTCGTCGTCTCCTCCCCGTCGTTCGCCCCGCAGGTCACGAAGATCCTGGCGCCCCAGAAGTGGCTGACGGTCACCCAGGTCGAGGCCGCCCTCGCGGAAACCGAGGGCACGCAGTGAGTGCTCCCGCGAACCGGAACGCCCGCGCCGTCCGCCTCGGCCCCAAGTCGGTGTGCGCGCTGGCACTCGTGAGCGCGATCGGCGTGGCCGCGTTCGGCTGGCCGCTGCTCGCCGACGGCGCCTCCGGCGTGACCGCGCACGCACAGGACGCGCCCTGGCTGTTCGCGGCCCTGCTCCCGCTGCTCGTCGGCGTGGTGGCCGCGACCATCACGGAGTCCGGGCTCGGCGCGAAGTCCGTCGCGATGCTCGGCGTGCTCGCCGCCGTCGGCGCCGCGCTGCGTCCGCTCGGCGCGGGCACGGCCGGGCTCGAGCCGATGTTCTTCCTGATGGTCCTCGCCGGCCGGGTGCTCGGCCCCGGCTTCGGCTTCGTGCTCGGCTCGGTCACGATGTTCGCCTCCGCCCTGCTGACCGGCGGCGTCGGCCCATGGCTGCCGTTCCAGATGCTGACGATGGGCTGGGTGTCGATGGGCGCGGGCCTGCTGCCCGGATCGGTGCGCGGCCGCGCCGAGTTGGCGCTCCTCGCGGCGTACGGCGCGCTGGCCTCGTTCGGCTACGGCCTCGTCATGAACCTGTACGGCTGGACCATCGTCCCCGGCCTCGCCTCCGGCATCTCCTTCCACCCGGGCGACCCCCTGCACGAGAACCTGGTGCGCTATCTCGCCTACTGCATGGCCACCTCGCTCGGCTGGGACCTGGGCCGGGCCGTGATGACGGTCGCCTTGACCCTCACGGTCGGCTCGACGGTCCTGAAGGCGCTCCGCCGGGCCACCCGACGCGCCGCTTTCGAGGCGCCCGTCACATTCACCGCCCCTCCCGGAGAGGCGCAGGTCACAACGGCCGAACCGCGTCCGTAGATGCGTGCTGCCGTTGCGTAACGGAAAGCGGCCTCCGAGGGTGAGCCCCCGCACAGGACTTTGGTCCCCTACTAAGCACCCCCGTAGCCCCTCAGCCGGGGTCCGGCGCCCCCGCTGAACCGCCCCTGACCTGCGCCGACACCTCCTTACCAAAGCCTGGGACATTTCGCCCACCTTCGACCAGTCCTAGTAAAAGGGGGGCATTGCGACGACGTAACAGCCCTGCTTCTCTGGATGACGTCGCAGGGCGCCCCGACCGCATCCGGTCGCGGCGCCTCCGCATTGCCCCCCGCCACTCCCCCGTACGGCACCGGCATGCCTCGCGACGCCCATGTCCCCGTTGAAAGGCTCTCCGTGACCGTCTCCGTTCTCCGCCGCATCGCCACCCCGAAGAAGACCGTCGCCGGTGCCGCCGTGGCACTCGCCGCCGCCGGCATGGCTCTCTCCTCGGCCCCGGCCCACGCCGCCGCTCCCGCGGCCGCCCCGGCCGCCGTGGCCCCCGCTGCCGCCGGGTCGCCGCAGGAGATCGCGAAGAAGATGATCCCGGACCCGGCGCAGTACGCCGCCTTCAGCAAGATCGTCTCGCACGAGAGCGGCTGGAACCACACCGCGACCAACTCCTCGTCCGGCGCGTACGGCCTGGTCCAGGCCCTGCCCGCCTCGAAGATGTCCTCCGCCGGCTCCGACTGGAAGACCAACCCGGCCACCCAGATCAAGTGGGGTCTGGACTACATGAACGACCGCTACGGCAGCCCCGTCGAGGCCTGGAACTTCTGGCAGGCCAACGGCTGGTACTGAGCAGCCGACCCCTCCGCGTGGACATCCGGCCGCACCCCCTCACGGGGTGTGGCCGCCCGCATGTCCGGCCGCGGCCCCGCCGTCACAGCCGCTGCAGGATCGTGGCCGTGGCCAGCGCCCCTCCCGCGCACATCGTCACCAGCGCGAACTCCTTGTCCCTGCGCTCCAGTTCGTGCAGCGCCGTCGTGATCAGCCGCGCCCCGGTCGCCCCCACCGGGTGGCCGAGGGCTATCGCCCCGCCGTTGACGTTGACCTTCTCCAGGTCCTGCTCGAAGACCTGCGCCCAGCTCAACACCACCGACGCGAACGCCTCGTTGACCTCGACCACGTCGATGTCCTTCAGCGACATCCCCGCCTTGCCGAGGACCGCCCGCGTCGCGTCGATCGGGCCGTCGAGGTGGAAGTGCGGGTCCGAGCCGACCAGCGCCTGCGCCACAATCCGTGCCCGCGGCTTCAGCTTGAGGGCCCGCGCCATCCGCTTGGACGCCCACATGATCGCCGCCGCCCCGTCGGATATCTGTGAGGCGTTGCCCGCCGTGTGCACGGCCGTCGGCATCACCGGCTTGAGCCCGGCGAGCCCCTCCATCGACGTGTCCCGCAGCCCCTCGTCACGGTCGACCAGCCGCCACATGCCCTGGCCGGCCGCCTGCTCCTCCTCCGTCGTCGGCACCTGCACCGCGAACGTCTCGCGTTTGAACCGCTCCTCCGCCCAGGCCGTCGCCGCCCGCTCCTGCGAGATCAGCCCCAGCGAGTCGACGTTCTCCCGCGTCAACCCCCGGTTGCGGGCGATGCGTTCGGCCGCCTCGAACTGGTTCGGCAGGTCCACGTTCCACTCGTCGGGGAACGGCTTGCCCGGCCCGTGCTTGGACGCCGCCCCGAGCGGCACCCGCGACATCGCCTCCACGCCGCAGCTGATCCCGACGTCCATCACCCCGGACGAGATCATGTTCGCCACCATGTGACTGGCCTGCTGGGACGACCCGCACTGGCAGTTGACCGTCGTCGCCGCCGTCTCGTACGGCAGGCCCATGGTGAGCCACGCCGTGCGCGTCGGGTTGGCGGACTGCTCCCCCGCCTGCGTGACCGCGCCGCCCACGATCTGCTCGACGCAGTCGGGCTGGATTCCCGTACGCGCGAGGAGTTCCCGGTACGTCTCGCCGAGCAGGTAGGCCGGATGGAGGTTGGCGAGCGCCCCTCCGCGCTTGCCGATCGGGGTGCGCACTGCTTCGACGATGACGGGTTCCGCGGCCATGAGCCAGTCCTCTCCTCGCGCATCTCGCCCGTCCCGGGGGCGATCCCGGCACCCCGCCACGCACGGACAGACAGAACTAGTACGCGTTCTAGTTCTGAGAGCAGTCTTATGAGTGCCCCCCGCCCGCCGCAAGGGTCTTGCACGGACCGCGTGACAGCGCGTACGCAAGAGATGACGCCACGGGCCTTGCCACTTGTAGAACCCGTTATTACCTTTCGGACTTCTGATGGGCCGTCAGACACCCGTCGCCGCCCGCCGGTCGTACGACACTGGAGTTGCCGATGCCCTGTCCCGCGCTGCCCGACGGGTTCGACGCCACCGACCCGGACCTCCTGCAGAGCCGCATCCCGCACCCCGAGTTCGCCGAGCTGCGGCAGACCGCGCCGGTGTGGTGGTGCCCCCAGCCGCGCGGCATCACCGGCTTCGACGACGAGGGCTACTGGGCCGTCACCCGGCACGCCGACGTCAAGTACGTCTCGACGCATCCCGAGTTGTTCTCCTCCAGCACCAACACCGCCGTCATCCGGTTCAACGAGCACATCAACCGGGACCAGATCGACGTCCAGAAGCTGATCATGCTGAACATGGACCCGCCCGAGCACACCCGGGTCCGCCAGATCGTGCAGCGCGGGTTCACGCCCCGCGCCGTGCGCACCCTCTCCGACGCCCTGCGCGTGCGGGCCCGCGCCATCGCGGACGAGGCCCGGCAGAGCCTGGACGCGGACGGGTCCTTCGACTTCGTCACCCGCGTCGCCGTGGAGCTGCCGCTGCAGGCGATCGCCGAGCTCATCGGCGTCCCGCAGGAGGACCGGGCGCGCATCTTCGACTGGTCGAACAAGATGATCGCGTACGACGATCCCGAGTACGCCATCACCGAAGAGGTCGGCGCCGAGGCCGCGATGGAGCTCATCGGCTACGCGATGAACATGGCCGCCGACCGCAAGCAGTGCCCCGCGAAGGACATCGTGTCCCAGCTCGTCGCCGCCGAGGACCAGGGCAATCTGTCCACCGACGAGTTCGGCTTCTTCGTGCTGCTCCTGGCCGTCGCCGGCAACGAGACCACGCGGAACGCCATCAGCCACGGCATGCACGCGTTCCTCACCCACCCCGAACAGTGGGAGCTCTACAAGCGGGACCGGCCCGCGACCGCCGCCGAGGAGATCGTCCGCTGGGCCACCCCCGTCACCGCGTTCCAGCGGACCGCCACGCAGGACACCGAGATCGGCGGCGTGCCGGTCAAGGCGGGCGACCGCGTCGGGCTGTTCTACTCCTCCGCCAACTTCGACACCGAGGTCTTCGACCGGCCCGAGCGGTTCGACATCACCCGCGACCCCAATCCGCACCTCGGTTTCGGCGGGGGCGGGCCGCACTTCTGCCTCGGCAAGTCCCTCGCCATCCAGGAGATCGACCTGATCTTCAACGCCCTCGCGGACGCCCTCCCCGATCTGCGCCTCGCCGGCGACCCGCGCCGCCTGCGAGCCGCGTGGCTGAACGGGATCAAGGAGCTTCAGGTGACCGCCGGTTGACCACCGGCCACCTCGACTCCCGCCCGACATCCCGCTCCCGCCCGGCCGCTGACGCCTCCCCGAACCGCGCTTCCCGCCCGATCCCAGGCGCGCGCGCAACCCCCGGCACGCGCGCCGCACTCCTTCCACGACAAGCCACGACACCCGTCGACCTCCCCCGTTCCGAGTCCCCGTGCCCGGATCCTATGAGCCCTGCGTCACATCCCGCTGAGCCTGTGGATAACCTCGGTCCGCCCGCGACAAAGATCACAAGACGGACGTGCCGCACGACCCTTGCGAGGCCCCGACGACACTGGTGAGACGGGGTTTTCGCAGGTCGCGCAACGAACCGCACACGGTACGTAATGCGGCAAGTGCCCCTATCTTCGAGTCACATGTCCTCTGCCACTCTCAGTCCGACTGCGCCCGTTTCCGCGCGGCCCTCCGAGGTCACCGTCACCGACCCCGCCATGGTCAAGCGCGCTGTGAAGGCCGCAGCACTCGGCAACGCCATGGAGTGGTTCGACTTCGGCGTCTACAGCTACATCGCCGTCACGCTCGGCAAGGTCTTCTTCCCCTCCGGCAACCCCACGGCGCAACTGCTCTCCACCTTCGGCGCGTTCGCCGCCGCCTTCCTCGTACGCCCCCTCGGCGGGCTCGTGTTCGGTCCGCTGGGCGACCGGATCGGGCGGCAGAAGGTGCTCGCCCTCACCATGATCATGATGGCGGCGGGCACGTTCGCCATCGGTCTGATCCCCTCGCACGCCTCCATCGGCCTGTGGGCTCCCGCGCTGCTGCTCGTGGCGCGCCTGGTCCAGGGCTTCTCCACCGGCGGCGAGTACGCAGGCGCCTCCACGTTCATCGCCGAGTACGCGCCCGACAAGAAGCGCGGATTCCTCGGCAGCTGGCTGGAGTTCGGCACTCTCGCCGGCTACATCGGCGGCGCCGGTCTCGTGACGCTCATGACCGCGCTGCTCTCCACCGACGACCTGCTCTCCTGGGGCTGGCGCATCCCGTTCCTGATCGCCGGTCCGATGGGGCTCATCGGCCTGTATCTGCGGATGCGGCTCGAGGAGACGCCCGCGTTCGCCGCCGAGCTGGACAAGGCGGAGGAGTCGCGTCCGAAGGTGAAACTGCGCGAGATGGTCGTCGGCCAGTGGCGCGCTCTGCTGCTGTGCGTCGGCCTGGTCCTGGTCTTCAACGTCACGGACTACATGCTCCTCTCGTACATGCCGAGCTATCTGACGAGCGAGCTGAACTACGACTCGACGCACGGCCTGCTCGTCGTCCTCGGCGTGATGGCGCTGATGATGCTGGCCCAGCCGTTCGCGGGCCGGCTCACCGACCGCATCGGCCGCCGCCCCGTCATCGCCTTCGGCTGTGCCGGTTTCCTGCTGCTCTCCGTGCCGGCGCTGCTGCTCATCCGGCAGGGCTCGCTCCTCGCGATCGCCCTCGGCATGGGCGCGCTCGGACTGCTCCTGGTGTGCTTCACGGCCTCGATGCCGTCGACCCTGCCCGCGCTGTTCCCGACCCGGGTGCGCTACGGCTCCCTGTCCATCGGCTTCAACGTCTCCGTGTCGATCTTCGGCGGTACCACCCCGCTGGTCGTGACCGCGCTGATCGGCGCCACCGGCGACGTGATGATGCCCGCGTACTACATGATGGCCGCGGCCGTCGTCGGTGGTGTCGCCGTCTGGTTCATGACGGAGAGCGCCCGCCGCCCGCTGCCGGGCTCGCCCCCGGCGGTGGAGACGGAGGACGAGGCCCGCGCGCTCACGTCCGGAGCGCAGGGCTGAAGTCGAGCACCCCGGACCGCTTCATCTTCCGGGCGCCGTCGGAGCCTGGGCCTGCCAGGCCGTGAACAGCGGGACCGTGCCGCTCCCGTCGAGCACGACCAGGCCGAAGGGCCGGTCGTACGCGATGTGTTCGATGCGCTCGGGCGGGTGGTAGGCACTGCCCGCGCGCGCCGCCACGACCGTCGCCGCGGCGGCCTCCACGCCCTGCTCGGCGACCTTCACGACCGTCTCCTGCACGACCTGCGAGACGGCGAGCTCCTCCGGTGACAGGCCGGAGAAGTCGGCGCTGTCCAGGAACGCCTGCCGCACGCCCAGCGCCTGCAGGTGCCGTACGGCCTCGACGGTGGTGCGCAGGGACAGCTTCGGCAGGGCCAGGCGGACGGCGTCCGCGTCGATGTCGCGGCGGCGCTCGGGCGGCGCCCAGGCCAGCGGGAGCACCTGAGCGGGCTCGGCGCCGGGCGCCCCGAGGACGAACCGCACCTTCGCCGCGGCCGACGACGCCTGCTCGGGCGCGGCGCAGGCCAGCTCCACCACGCGCGCGTGACGGCCGTCCGTCGACGTGACGTCCCAGGCCTGGCCGGGCGGCACCGGGCCGTGCATCGTGGCGACCTCGTGCGGCCGGCCCGCCGCGTCCGTGAACGTCCTCGGTCGCGTCGCCGCCCCCTGGAACGGGATGTCCCAACGCGCCTTGAGCGCAAGGGCGTTGACCAGGACGAGCTGGACGGCTTCGGTGATCCGCACCGGCAGTCTCGGGACGAGCCCGCCCGTCGCACCGTCCACCCACGCGTCGATCCCGGCCGGGTCCATGGGACCGAAGCCGACGTCGGGCAGCCCCTCGCGGTACGCGCGGTAGACCGGAACCCTGCTCCACACGCCCGTGGCCACCGCCAAGGCGTCCGTTCCGGCCAGGGCACGGGCGCCCTCGGTCGCCGCGCCGGCCGCCTCCTCGCCCGCGACGCCGAGCAGGTTGCGCAGCTCGTCCGCCGTCCGCCCTCCGGCGCCCGCCGCGATCGCCGCCAGGGCCAGCCAGAGGCCCGTGGGCGAACAGGCGAAGTCCGTGTCGCCCCCGCCCAGTTGCGGCAGCCAGCGCTCGGCGAGGCGGCGCACCTCCGCGCCCGGAAGCACCTTGTCGATCTGCTCGGTCATCGCTCATCCCCCGTTCGTCCGCGACGACTTGTGCGGCCAAGTATGCGCGGCGCCACTGACAAAGCCCCTGACCTGGGTGAACGCCCTCGCTACGCCTCGTGGTCGAACCCGACGTGCACGCTCCGCGGGCTCGTCCGGTCCTCGATGACCACTTCGCCGGACGCACCCGACCGCAGCTGGACCGTGCCGCCGTACGGCAGGTCGTGGGAGGCGCCGTCGGTGACGAGGCGGACGCGGGACGACGGGTCGGGGTGGGAGCCCTTGAGCCACGTCACGCTCCACGTCAGGTCCTGGCCGCAGCGGAACTCCAGGTGGGCGCGGGACACGAACAGCCAGTCCTCGGGCGGCACGAGCCGGCAGACGGCGCCGTCGCGGCCCACCCGCAGCACCGCTCCCGGCGCGCTGTCCTCGTCGGCCATGAGCATGCCGGCGGTGGCGCCGGACTCCGCCGCCGCGACCGAGGCCATGGTGAGTTCGAGCACGTACGCTCCTTCAAGTCGCCGTTGCCTCGCGGGAGTCGGGAGGCCCGTTCCGGATCTGGGGCGCGGTCGAGCGCGCCGCCGCATGATAGGTCGCCCCGGTGTCCCCCGTACGTGACTCGGCCCACAGGGGGTCGCCGGGCGGGCGGTGGCTCGTGCGAGAGGATGGGGCCATGAGCATCGTGAAGATCAACGCCCTGACCGTGCCGCAGGAGCAGCGCGAGGTCCTGGAGAAGCGCTTCGCCTCCCGCGCGGGGGCCGTCGAGAGCGCCGACGGATTCGAGTGGTTCGAGCTGCTCAAGCCGCTGGAGGGCACCGACCAGTACCTGGTGTACACGCGCTGGCGCGACGAGGCCGCCTTCCAGGCCTGGATGGAGGGCCCGATGAAGGCCGCCCACCAGGGCGGCGGCGAGGGCGGCGAGCGCCCGAAGCCCGCGGCGACCGGCTCGACGGTGTGGACGTTCGAGGTCATCCAGCAGGCCCCGCCGAAGCAGGCCTGAAAACCGGCACCAGGGCCGGCACCAGAACCGGCACCTGAACCGGCATCTGAACGGCATCCGAAGGGGCACCTGAAGGGGGCGTCGCCCGGCGCCCCCTTCACGGCCACCACCAGCCCCCCCTCCCCCCCGGCCGGAATCCCGTTGCACGCGCGCGTGCCTCCGCCCGAACATCGGCCCATGACTTCCTGGACCGTCAGGCCCGAGCCGTACGACTCCGCCACCGCGGCCGCCCTCTGGCGCGCGTACTACACCGAGGTGAGCGACCGCTGGTACCTGCGCGAGACCGGGCGCCGCACCGCACCCGACGAGCTGGAGCGCGGCGTCGCCTCGGAGACCGGCGCCGACCTCGCGCCGCCGACCGGCGCCCTGCTCGTCGGCTGGTACGGGGACGTCCCGGCCGCCAGCGCGGGACTGCGGCTCCTCGACTCCGGACGGGCCGAGCTGACCAGGGTGTACGTGGACGGCGCGCTGCGCGGCAGCGGCGGCGGCACCGCCCTCATGACGGCCGTCGAACAGGCGGCGCGGGGCCTCGGGGCACGCGAGCTGGTCCTCGACACCCGCCTCGACCTGGTGGAGGCCCGCGCCCTCTACGCCCGGCACGGCTTCCGGGAGATCCCGGCGTACTCGACCGGCCCGTACAGCGAGATCTGGTACGGCAAGCAGCTCTGAGCCGCGGGGCCCGAACAGCCGCCGTCAGCCGCCGTACCCGAAAACACGTAGCCGCCGTGCGCGAAAAACAGCACCACGCGCGCGTGCAGCAGGAAGCCGAGCGTCACCGGCCCGCAGTGCGCTGCCGACCGGTCGCTGTCGCGGCGCCGTCGTGGGGGCGTTCGCTGTCGGAGCCGCACAGTTCGGCGTTCAGCTCCTCCACGAGCTGCTTCAGGTCCGTCGGGCGGTCCGGGCCCCACCAGTCGCCGAGCAGCTCGGCCAGGGACGCCTCCCGGGCCCTGGCAAGGCGGCCCGCCACTTCCCGGCCCTGCTCGGTGAGGACCAGCATCAGGCCCTCCCGCAGGGCGAGGTGCCGCTCCTCGACCTGCCGGGCGGCGGCCTGCACCACGGGCAGCGGTACAACGCTGTGCTCGGCGAGCCGGGCCGGCTCCACCGATCCGTGCCGCTGGATGCGCAGGAGCAGCCAGCTCGCCGCGGGGAGCAGGTCGTACCCCGCGCGTGCGGTGATTTTCTCGTAGACCTCCTTGCGGCCCTCGCGTGTGCCGAGGACCGACAGGGCGCGCAGCACCTCGTCGTGCGAGGAGCGCTCGACGGGGTTGCTGGCGAGGGTCTCGCTGATCTCCGGGGCGGTGACCGAGCCGCGCAGGCGGTCCTCCTTGAGCAGCCACGACAGCAGGAACGCGACCAGGGCGACGGGCGCCGCGTACAGGAAGACGTCGGTGATCGCCGACGAGTACGCCTCCACCGCCAACGGCCGTGCCCCCGGCGGGAGTTGGGCCATGGCGCGCGGGTCGGCCTCCAGGGCGGAGGCCGTGCCGGGCGGCAGGTTCAGGCCTGCGAGGGCGGTGGTGAGCTTGTCCTCCAGGCGGCCCGCGAAGATCGTGCCGAAGATGGCGACGCCGAAGGAGGCGCCGATGGAGCGGAAGAAGGTGGCGCCGGAGGTGGCGACGCCCAGGTCCTCGTACGAGACGGCGTTCTGCACGATCAGGACGAGGACCTGCATGACCAGGCCCAGGCCGAGGCCGAACACGAAGAAGTAGGTGCTCATCTCCAAGTTGGGGCTCGTCGGCTTGAGTTGGTGCAGAAGGAGCAGGCCGAGGGTGGTGACTGCGGTGCCGAGGACCGGGAAGACCTTCCAGCGGCCGGTGCGGCTGACGATCTGCCCGGAGACCGTGGAGGACAGCAGCAGCCCGAGCACCATCGGCAGCATGTGGACGCCGGACATGGTCGGCGAGACGCCGTGCACGACCTGCAGGAACGTCGGCAGGTAGGTCATCGCGCCGAACATGGCGAAGCCGACGACGAAGCTGATCACCGCGGACAGCGTGAACGTGCGGATCCGGAACAGCTTCAGCGGAAGCACCGGCTCCGCCGCCCTGCGCTCGACCGCGACGAACGCCGCGAGCAGCACCAGCCCGAGCACGGCGAGCCCGATGATCTGCGCCGAGCCCCAGGCCCAGGTGGTGCCGCCGAGCGAGGCGACGAGGACCAGGCAGGTGGCGAGCGAGGCGATCAGGAACGTGCCCAGGTAGTCGATGACATGCCGCTGCGAGCGGACCGGGATGTGCAGGGCGGCGGCGATGACGAGGAGTGCGACGACACCGATGGGCAGGTTGACGTAGAACACCCAGCGCCAGGAGAGGTGATCGACGAAGAGGCCGCCGAGCAGCGGTCCGAGGACGCTCGTGGCGCCGAAGACGGCCCCGAACAGGCCTTGGTACCGGCCGCGTTCGCGGGGCGGCACGAGGTCGCCGACGATCGCCATCGACAGCACCATCAGTCCGCCGCCGCCGAGGCCCTGCAGCGCGCGGAAGCCGATGAGCTGCGGCATGTTCTGGGCCATGCCGCAGAGCGCGGAGCCGATCAGGAAGATGACGATCGCGGTCTGGAAGAGCTTCTTGCGCCCGTACTGGTCGCCGAGTTTGCCCCAGAGCGGGGTGGCCGCGGTCGAGGCGAGCATGTACGCGGTGACGACCCACGACAGGTGCTTCATGCCGCCGAGTTCGCTGACGATCGTCGGCAGTGCGGTGGACACGATGGTCTGGTCGAGCGCGGCGAGCAGCATGCCGAGCAGCAGAGCGCCGATGGACACGAGCACGCTGCCGTGGCCGTGCTCCGCGCCCGGGGCCTTCGGGAGGCCGCCGCCCCCTTGGTCCGTCGTCGTCATCGACTCCTCCTCGAGCCGCCGGGGCGCTGCCGCGACGGAAACCGGAAAGGGGCCCGCCGTCCTCGATGCGGGGCCCGCCCACTCCATCGTGGTCGGTCCGGCCCGCCACGGCCTGTCGAGCAGCTTGGGGAGCTTCGGGAGCTCAAAAGCCGCCGGCTCCGGAGACCGCGCGAGGAGCGGCGAACGCGGAGAGGTGGACGCGGAGAGGGTGCACGCGGAGAGGGCCGACGCGGAGTGGCCGGGCAGTCCCTGGGCGGCAGGCCCGCGGCGCTGCATAATCGCCCCCGGATCGCCCCGGCGCGAGGCTCCGGGGGACCACGGGAGGGGGACCCGACGGTGAGCGCACTCAGCTGCCCGCAGTGCGGTACGCCGAGGGCCGCGCACGGCGGTCCGGCCTGCGGCTGCGCGCGGCGTACGGCGGACGCGGTCCGCGACACCCGCAGCGCGGAGGCGGCCGCCGCCGAGGACTTCGACCTGCTGCGGCTCCGGCCCTACGTATCGCTGCCCGAGGCTCCCGAACCCGATGGTCCGGCCGCAGGCACGGCCCCGGCGACAGCGGACGCGCCGAAAACGCCCACTGCGGAGACCGCGACAGCCCCTTTGCTCCCGCCCGAGGGCCCGATGCTCCCGCCCAAGGGCCCGATGCTCCCGCCCGAGGAGCCGAATTCAGCCACAGCACCGCCCCTCCCCGAGACCAAAACACCCCACCGCCCCGCCGGAAAACACCACCGCCCGCGCCGGAAAACGCTCCTCGCCGCCACAGCGGCAGCCCTCACCGTGACAGCGGTGGCGGCAACAGCGACCACCCTGTTCTCGGACGCACCGGAGCACGAGTACGCGCTCCCCGACCACCCCACGACGGCCCCGACAACGGCCCGTACGGCGACACAGCCCACCAGCCGTACGCCGTCGCCGTCCCGGTCGCCGAAAGCGGTGGCCGAGGCGTCGCGGTCGGGGGCGGAGCGGCCCACCCGCTCGGGCACGCCGACCCGTACCGCGCCGGTCACGCCGGAGCCGCCGACCGCGTCCGCGACGGGCTCGATCGGCACGCCGAGGTCACCGCGGCCGCCGGTGCTGCGGGAGGGCGACGAGGGCCCCGAGGTGCGCGAACTCCAGAACCGGCTGAGCCAGCGCTACTTCTACGCGGGTCCGGAGCACGGCAGGTACGACGTACTGGTGGAGGACGCGGTGGCGCGCTACCAGTACGCGGAGGGGATCACGGGCGACCCGCAGGGCGTGTACGGGCCGGCCACCCGCAGGGCCCTGGAGGCGGAGACGCGGGAGCCGGACGGGACGCCGAGCGCGACCGCGTCACGCTGACGCCCCCGGCCTCAGCCCCGCTGAATGTGCCTCCCTGTCGAGGCGTCGAGGGAAAGCCGGGACTCCGCGTCGAGGGAACCCGTAACTCCCCCGTCGAGCGAAAGCCGGGACTCCCCGCCCAGGGAACCCGGACCTCCCGTCGCAGGACCCCGAACTCCCCGTACAGGGAAGGAAGTTCAGCCCGCCAGAACCCGCACCTGCAGCGTCCCCGAGCCGTCCCCCGTCGCCTCGACCTCGATCTGGTCGAGATCCAGGACGTGGGCGTCCGGGCCGAACGCGGCGGCGCGGGGGCCGACGCCGACGACGCGCATGCCGGCGGCGCGGCCCGCGGCGATCCCGGCCTCGGAGTCCTCGAAGACGATGCAGTCGGCGGGCTCGACGCCGAGTTCGGCGGCGCCCTTCAGGAAGCCCTCCGGGTCCGGCTTGCTCGCGCCCACGCACTCGGCGGTGACCTGGATCAGCGGCATGTCGAGCCCGGCGGCGCCCATGCGGGCCTTGGCGAGCGCGGCGTCGGCCGAGGTGACCAGGGCGTGCGGCAGGCCGGTGAGGGAGGCCATGAACGCGGGGGCGCCGCCGATCGGGACGACGCCCTCGACGTCGGCGGTCTCCTGGGCGAGCATCTCGCGGTTCTCGGCGTGGTTCTCGGCCATGGGGCGGTCGGGCAGGAGCACCGCCATGGAGGCGTAGCCCTGGCGGCCGTGGACGACCTTGATGACCTCGTCGAAGTCGAGGCCGTGCCGCTCGGACCAGCGGCGCCAGCAGCGCTCCACCACGGCGTCGGAGTTGACCAGCGTGCCGTCCATGTCGAGCAGGAGTGCGCGGGCGGTCAGAACGGTGGCAGGCGTGGCCGTCATCGGCAGGCTCCTGGACGGGCGTGGGGAAGCCCGAGGGGCGCGGAGCCCCACGGGCCGGAAGGTCCAAAGGGTCCCGCCCGCCGGTCAGGGAGAACAGGCGGGAACCACTTTGTTCCACCAACATACAAAACGAGGGCGGCCCTACGCCACCGCCCTGCCCGATTCCGGCCCGCACGCCCCGCCCGGGCGCAGCCCACAACCTCGCCCGAAGCCCCGACGGCAGCGACGTCCGCGCAGGTCAGCGCGTCAAGAACGACGGCTTACGGTGCCACGGCCTCGTACAGGCTGAACCCCGCGAGGGCGAGCATCACGATCGCGGCGACCTTGGTGACGAACCGCAGCGGCACGCGCTTCAGGACGGCCTGGCCGCCGACGATGCCGAGGCCCGCGACCGTCCAGAGCGCGAGCACCGCGCCGAGGCCGACCGAGAGCGGGTCGTCGTAGCGGGCGGCGAGGTTGGCCGTCATGATCTGCGTCAGATCGCCGAACTCGGCGACGAGGACCACCATGAAGCCCGCGCGCGAGACCTTCCAGAAGCCCTGGTTCTCGGGCTGCCTGAGGCGCTCCTCGTCCTCGTCGCGCTTCATCAGGAGGATCAGCGCGCCGCCGAGGAAGAGCACCCCGGTCAGCGCCTGGAGGATGCGGTTGGGCAGCAGAGTGAGGACGCTGCCTGCGGCGATGGCGAGCGCGACGTGCACGAGGAACGCGGCGGCGACCCCGGCGAAGACGTACGAGGCGCGGTAGCGCGTGCCGAGCACGAACCCGGCGAGCGCCGTCTTGTCGGGGAGCTCGGCGAGGAGGACGACGCCGAACACGAGCGCCGTGACACTGAAGCTGATCAAGGGTTCCTCAATCGGTCGGGCCGAAGGTCTCGCCCACGGCGGCCGGCCGGGCCGCTCCCCTTCCGCACCTCCAGCCTACGGGACCCCCTGCCGCCCCCTCCCGCACGGGACGCCACACAGGAAGCCGGACAGGAAGCCGCGCCGGACGCCGAGCCGGACCCCGCGGCCGAACCCGGGCCGAACCCCGGGCCGACAACGCCCGCTTCCCACCGCAATATCCGGATAAGGCTCAACTCCCTTACGGGCACGCCACGGTGACGATTCGGCAGAACTCTTGATGTGTGCGCGCCATTGACGGGACCCTGTCATCCGGCGCTCACCCCACGGAAACCCCGGAGCGCCACCATGACTTGGCCCGGAACGGCCAACTACCCCCCACCCCAAGGGAGTTCGCATGTCAGGTGTCTACGCGCGTCGACGCACCGCCGCGCACCGCAGCCCTCTCCTCAGCCCCCGCCGCATCGCCGTGCTGGCCTCGGCCGCGGCCCTCGTCGCCGGCACCGCGCTGCTGTCCGGCACCCCCGCGCAGGCCGCCCCGCCCACCCCGGTCGACGCGGCGACGGCCCGTACGTACCTCGGTGAGCTGACCGAGCGGGCCGAGGGCTCGTCGGACGGCTACAGCCGCGAGAAGTTCCCGCACTGGAGCACCCAGGAAGGCGCCTGCAACACGCGCGAGGTCGTCCTGAAGCGCGACGGCGAGAACGTCGAGCAGGACTCCAGCTGCGCGGCCACGTCCGGGAGTTGGTTCTCGGAGTACGACGGCGCGACCTGGACCGCCGCGTCCGACGTCGACATCGACCACGTCGTCCCGCTCTCCGAGGCCTGGAAGTCCGGGGCGAGCTCCTGGACGACCGACCAGCGGGAGGGCTTCGCCAACGACCTGACCCGGCCGCAGCTGATCGCCGTCACGGACAACGTCAACCAGTCCAAGGGCGACCAGGACCCCGCGGAGTGGCTGCCTCCGGAGTCCTCGTACCACTGCATGTACGCCCGGATGTGGGTGGACGTGAAGCACCACTACGACATGACCGTGGACTCCGCGGAGAAGCAGGCCCTGGAGGGCATCCTCAACGGTTGCTGAGCTGCAACAGCCGGAACCTGTCCACTCCCCTCCGTCGTTCCGTACCGTACGGGGCGACGGAGGAGAGTGATCGAATGGCCGAGCTGCGCCTGGGACCGCTGCTGCGGTACGTGGACGGGGAGACGGCGACCGTCTGGGTCGAGTCGGACCGCCCGTGCACGGCCGAGGTGCGCTGCGCCGACGGCGCGAAGGGCTCGACGCCCACGTTCCGCGTGGCCGGGCACGACTACGCGCTGATCCCGGTCGAGGGCCTCGCGCCGGGCACGGAGACGGCGTACGAGGTGCTGCTCGACGGCGAGCGCGTGTGGCCGCTGCCGGACTCGCCGTTCCCGCCGTCCACGATCCGCACGCCCGCCGACCCGGCCGACGAGGTGCGGGTCTCCTTCGGCTCCTGCCGCTGGGCGATCTCCCCGACCGGCGAGAAGGACCCGATGGGCCCGGACGCCCTCGACACCCTCGCCGTCCGGCTCGCCGCCGACCCGCGGGCCGAGCGCCCCGACGTCCTGGTGCTGCTCGGCGACCAGGTGTACGCGGACATGACGTCCCCGGCGACCAAGCGGTGGCTGGCCGAGCGCCGCGACCTGAGCGAACCCCCGGGCGACCAGGTGGCGGACTACGAGGAGTACGCCCACCTCTACGACGAGTCCTGGCTCGACCCGGAGGTGCGCTGGCTGCTCTCCACGGTGCCCAGCTGCATGATCTTCGACGACCACGACGTGATCGACGACTGGAACACCAGCGCCGCCTGGCTCGCCGAGATGCGCGCCACCCCGTGGTGGAACGAACGCCTCCTGAGCGGCCTGATGTCGTACTGGGTCTACCAGCACCTGGGCAACCTCCCGCCCGCCGACCTGGAGACCGACCCCGTGTACGCGGAGGTCCGCGCGAGCGCCGACGGCACCGACGCGCTGCGCGCCTTCGCGGCCCGCGCGGACCAGGACCCGCCCACCCGTCTCCCGGCCACCGCCCCTCAACGACAGCGCTCCGCGCCGGCCCCCTCTGAATGCCGCTGGAGCTACCGCCGCGACTTCGGCCGCGTCCGCCTGCTGATGGTCGACACCCGGGCCGCGCGGGTCCTGGACGAGTCGCGGCGCGCGATGCTCGACGAGGCGGAGGCCCGCTGGCTGCGCGAGCAGGCCCTGGACGAGCCGGGCTCCTACGACCACCTGCTGCTCGGCACGTCCCTGCCGTGGCTGCTGCCGCACCTCGTGCACGACGCGGAGGGCTGGAACGCGGCGCTCGCGCGCGGCGAACGCGGCCCGCGCTGGGCCAGGTTCGCGGAGGACCTGCGGCGCCGCAGCGACCTGGAGCACTGGCCGGCGTTCCCCGAGTCGTTCGCCGCACTGACCGACCTGATCGCGGAGGCGGGCCGCGGCCCGGACGCCCCGGCGTCGATCTGCGTGCTCTCCGGCGACGTGCACCACGCGTACGTGGCGGAGCCGACGTGGCCGCGCGGCGACGGTCCGCGCTCCGACGTGCGGGTGCTCCAGCTGACCTGCTCGCCGATGCACAACTCCATCCACGTGGCGATACGGCTCGGCTTCCGCTTCGGCTGGAGCCGGGCCGGGCGCGCGCTCGGCCGCCGCTTCGCCCGGCACGGCCGGACGGCCCGCGCGAAGGTCGACTGGCGCCGGACGGGCGGCCCGTGGTTCGGCAACCACCTCATGACGCTGACGCTGCGCGGCCGCCGGGGCGCCCTGGCCCTCGACCGGGCCCGCGCGGGGCGGGACGGCTCGGCGCGACTGGAGCGGGTGCGGGACTCGGTCATCTCCGGGTGACCGGCGCGGGGTTCACGCCCGGGACCGTCACCGGGTGACGGCCCCAGGTTCGCGGGCCGTGATGCCGCCGTACCCAGGTGTGACGTGAGGGGCGTGATCCGGCCCACAACGGCGGGGGTTGGCTCGTCCAGGGGTTCGACAGATCCCGATCCGGCGGCATGATGAGCCGGACCATCCGCTTCCAGCACTCCGGTCACGCCGAACGCCCCGGCAGCGATGGTCACAGGAGCCTCATATCGCCCATCCGCCCCGGGAGTTGCACCTTTGTCCGCGACCGCACATCTCTCCGTCGCCGTCGTCGGCGCGGGGCCGCGTGGCACCAGCGTCCTGGAACGGCTGTGCGCGTCCGCCCCGGAACTCCTGCCTCCGGACGCCCGGCTCACGGTGCACATGGTGGACCCGGCGCCGCCCGGCGCGGGCCAGGTGTGGCGGACCGCACAGTCGGACGAGCTCCTGATGAACACCGTCGCCTCCCAGGTCACCCTCTTCACCGACCAGAGCGTGACCTGCGAGGGCCCGATACGCCCGGGGCCAAGCCTGCACGCATGGGCATCCGGAGGCCGGGGCGCAGGGGCGGACGCGCACCCTGAGGCGCCGGACTCGGCGGAGCTCGGCCCCGACGCCTACCCGACCCGCGCCGAGTACGGCCGCTACCTGGAGTGGGTCTTCGCCGAGGTGCTGCGGCGGGCCCCCGGGCAGATCCGGGTCGAGGTGCACCGGGCCCGCGCGGTCCGGCTGACGGACGAGACGGCTCCGGCGGACGCCCCGCTCGTCCCCCGCCAACGCCCCGAGCCCGCGCCCCGCCCCGGCGCCTTCGGTCCTGCATCCCGCCCCGCCGACCTCGCGTCCGGCCCCGACGTCGCCCACCCCGCGCCGCGCTCCGCCGCCCAGCGCCTCACCCTCGACGACGGCACCGAACTCGTCGGCCTGCACGCCGTCGTCCTCGCCCAGGGGCACCTTCCGGCGACCGGCGGCCCGGCGCAGCAGCGGCTCGCGGACCACGCCGCGCGCCACGGACTGCGCTACGTCCCGCCGGCCAACCCGGCCGACCTGGACCTCTCGTCCGTCGAGCCCGGCTCGCCCGTCCTGCTGCGCGGACTCGGCCTCAACTTCTTCGACCACATGGCCCTGCTGACCTCGGGCCGCGGCGGCCGTTTCGTCCCCGGCCCGGAGGGCGGCCTCGCGTATCTCCCGTCGGGCCGTGAACCGCGGCTGTACGCGGGCTCGCGGCGCGGCGTCCCGTACCAGGCGCGCGGCGACAACGAGAAGGGCGCGTACGGCAGGCACGAGCCGATGGTGCTCACCGGGACCGTGATCGAGGGCTTCCGGAAGCGCGCGGCGGACGGCGATCCGCCGGACTTCCTCGACGAGATCTGGCCGCTGGTCGCCAAGGAGGTCGAGACCGTCCACTACGAGGCGCGGCTCCGCGCCGACGGACGCCCCACCGAGCCGTTCCGCGAGCGGTTCCTCGCCACCGCGCACGGCTCGCCCCAAGAGGCCGACGTCCTCGACGAGTTCGGTTTCCCGCCCGCCGCCCGCTGGTCCTGGTCCCGCATCGCCGAGCCGTACGAGGGCGTGGAGTTCGCGGGTCCGGAGCACTTCCGCGGCTGGCTCCTGGGGCAGCTGCGCGAGGACGCCGCGCAGGCCGCGCTCGGCAATGTGTCGGGCCCGGTCAAGGCCGCCCTCGACGTGCTGCGGGACCTGCGCAACGAGCTGCGGCTCGTCGTGGACCACCGGGGCATCGGGGGCCGTTCGCGGCGGGAGCATCTGGACCGCTGGTACACGCCGCTGAACGCGTTCCTGTCGATCGGGCCGCCGCGCCGCCGGATCGAGGAGATGACGGCGCTGGTCGAGGCGGGCGTGCTCGACGTGGTCGGCCCGCGCATGGAGGTGCGCGCCGGGGCGGACGGGTTCACGGCGCACTCCCCCGACGTGCCGGGTTCCGAGGTGTGCGCGGGGACGCTGATCGAGGCGCGGCTGCCGGAGGTGGATCTGCGGCGCACCGGGGACGCGCTGCTGGCGGAGCTGCTCGCGTCCGGTGGCTGTCGGCCGCATGTGGTGGACGACCACGAGACGGGCGGCCTCGATGTGACGCCGAGCCCGTACCTGGTGGTGGACGCGCTCGGCCGGGCGCACCCGGCACGTTTCGCGCTCGGCGTCCCCACGGAAGGAGTGCACTGGGTGACGGCCGCCGGAGCACGCCCCGGCGTCGACTCGGTGACCCTCTCGGACGCGGACGCGGTGGCGCGAGCGGTGCTGCGTACGGCCTCCGGCGCGGCGCCGGGAGCCGGGCGCGCGGCGAGGTCGGGAGCGGAAGCGGAGGCGGGACCGGGGCGCGAAGGACGACCGAATGTTGAACTTGCAAGTATTGATTAGGTCTGCCTAACCTGTGGCCTCCGATCGGTTGCCGTCCCCCGACCGAACGAAGGAGTCCCCCCATGAACGAACGCCTCAACAGCGCACAGCCGTACGCCCTGGGGCTTTTCCGCATCGTGATCGGCCTGCTGTTCGCCTGCCACGGCGTCTCGAAGCTCTTCGGCGTCCTCGGCGGCGAGACCACGGCCCCCCTCAGCTGGCCCAGCGGCTTCTCCGCGCTGATCGAGGTCGTCTGCGGCGGCCTCGTCCTGATCGGCCTCGGCACCCGCGCGGCCGCGTTCCTCGCCTCGGGCTCGATGGCGTACGCCTACTTCACCGTGCACCAGCCGATGGGCCTGTGGCCGCTGGAGAACAGCGGTGAGAGCGCCGCGCTGTTCTGCTGGGCGTTCCTGCTCCTCGTCTTCACCGGCTCCGGGGCCTTCGGCCTGGACCGGCTCGTCGGCCGCAGCACCGCCGCGGCCGACAGGTCCGGCCGGACCGAGGCCGACCTCACGCCCGCGTAGGTGCGAACGGGACGCTGAAGCACGCCAACCGGTCGCCCGCTCCGCCGTGTTCGGCGTGCAGCACGACCGAGGCGGCCTCTCCGGCACGGAAGTTCCAGCCGTGCCGGGAGGCCGCCGCCCCCGTTCCGCTCCGGTTCGTGGTGAAGTCGAGCCACACCTCGTTGCGCGGGTTCACGTACGCCGGGTTCGTGGACGGCTGCACCGGGTCCTTGCGGTGCTGGTAGTGGCCGCCCGCATCCGTGGGCTGCGCGCCGCACGGCTTCTGGTGCACATGCACGCCGTACGGCCGGTCCGGCTTCAGGCCGTCGACCTTGAGCGTGACCACGTTGCCCGTCGGCCCCGTCACCTGCGTCACCTCGATGTGCGCGCCCGCCGGCACGAGACTCATGTCGTACGTCTTCGCGTCGGACGCGATGAACGCGTTCGGCGGCGCGAAGTCCGCTGCGGCGCGCACCATGTGACTTTCGCCCGGCACCGGGCCGCCGCCCGCCATCAGCACCGCCGCCGCGCTCGCCGCGGCGACCATCCCTGCCACCATCGCCCTCTTCCTCACCCTCACCGTGCGCCCTCGGCCCCTCGGGCCCGTACTTCTCGTTCGTACGGGAACGGGGCGCCGGGTGTCGCACCGGAAGCGGCACGCGGGTGAACGGGCGTGAGGGTGTGCGAGGCCTGTGCGAAGCGGTTGGGGCGCACCCGCCGGACTCCTCCCGAAGTGCCGGGCGTACGCTGTACAGCTGTCTGACAGGCCGCCCCTGCCGCTCCCCGCGACACGACGGTCGCAGCTCTGTGCAGGAACCGGGGAGTCAGGGAGTAAGGGTGCTCGACAGTGTGGGGCTGCTGACCGGCAGTCCCTGGATCTACGCCATCGTGGCCGCCTCCATCGTCCTCGACGTCTTCCTTCCGCTGCTGCCCAGCGGGCTTCTGGTGGTCACCGCGGCCACCGCCACCGCAGGATCCGGCGCCGCGGGTGCCGCGGGCGCCGCAGCGGCCGACCGCATGGCCCATCAGGTTCCCGACCTGCTGCTGCTCGGCGGCTGCGCGGCCCTGGCGTCGGTGCTCGGCGATCTCGCCGCGTACCGCCTGGCGTGGCGCGGGGGCGCTCGTCTGGACCGCGCGATCGCCCGCTCACGCCGCCTCACCGTCGCGCAGGAACGGCTCGGCGCCGCGCTCGCGCGGGGCGGCGGCGCGCTCGTGGTCGTCGCACGCTTCGCTCCCGCCGGGCGCTCGGTGGTCTCGCTCGGCGCGGGCGCGGCGCATCGCGCGATCCGCGAGTTCCTGCCCTGGTCGCTCACGGCCGGGGTGGCGTGGGCCGCGTACAGCGTGGGGCTCGGGTACTTCGGCGGGCACTGGTTCGGCGCGGGCTGGCTCGCCACGGGCGTCTCGCTGCTCGCCCTGTTCGCGGCGGGCACCGGCGCGGGCTACCTGATGCGGCGCCCGCGCACGCGCTGAGCCGGTCGCGACCGCCGCCTGCTGCTCCTGGGCGGCAGCTGCCCACTCCCGGGCTGTCGCCGCCTACTCCTGGGCGGCCGCCGCCGCGGGCTGCGGCTTCTGGCCGCGCACGACCAGATCGTCCAGAAGCTCCTGGGTCGCCCGGGCCACCGCGTCCACGGCCCGGTCGAACACTTCTCTGTTGTGGGCGGCGGGCGCGCGGAAGCCGGAGACCTTGCGGACGTACTGCAGGGCGGCGGCGCGCACTTCGTCTTGGGTGGCCTCTTCGGGGATGGCCGGCGGACGGAGGGTCTTGATGCTTCGGCACATACGAACAGTCTGCAGCAACGGACCCCCATCGAGGAACACACGTTCGGGTGAGCTTGCCGCGATGAATCTCGCTTCCGCAATTCGAACAGGCGTAGCATTGCGGTCGTGGCTGAGACCTTTGAATTCCCCGAAGACCTCCTCGCAGGTCAGGAGGAGCTGCATCAGGTCCGGGCCGAGCTTCTGGCTCTGCTCAAGCGGCTCCCCTGGTCGGTCACGCCCCTCGACGGCTTCAGTGACATAGCCGGCTGGCGCAAGGTGGAGCGTCCCGCCTCCCCGGGCTGGAGCGCCGACGAGCAGGCGGAGGTGGAGAAACTCCGGCAGCGGGAACGGGAGTTGGCGGTGTTCGTCACCTGCCATCGGTACTGGAGCGAGTTCTCCGGCCCCGAGCTGGTGGACCACCGCATGCGCCTGAAGCACGTCAAGGGCGGCGAGTACGGCCGGCACGCCCAGGAGGGCATACGGGACTGACGGTCCGACGACCCCGTCAGTCCTGCTCGGGCAGGTTCTCCATGGCGTCGAGCGCCTCGGTGATCCAGCCGATCCAGAACGTCTCCAGCTCGATCCCGCCGCGCAGCACCAGATGCCGCAGCCGGTCCTGCGCCCCGTCCCGCCCGGCCGGGAAGTCCCGCTCCTCGATCTGCTCGTACTCCCTCAACTGCTCCTCGTGCAGGGCGAGATGGCGGCGCAACTCGTCCTCGAGCCCCTGCGGGCCGACAACCGCGGCAGCCCGCATGCGCAGCAGCAGCGCCGAGCGGACGGGCTTCGGGTCCTCCTCCTTGGCGACCCACGCGGTGAGTTCGTCGCGGCCGGCGGGCAGCACCTCGTACTCCTTGCGCTGCCCCCGGGTCGGCCGGCCCGCGGGCAGGGCGCGGATCAGCCCGGCGACCTCCAGCTTGCCGAGCTCGCGGTAGATCTGCTGATGCGTCGCGGACCAGAAGTAGCCGATGGACTTGTCGAAACGGCGGGTCAGTTCGAGACCGGAAGAGGGCTTCTCCAGAAGGGCGGTGAGAATGGCGTACGGGAGGGACATGCCCCGCATCCTATGGAGGCGGCCGACCCGCCGGACGGTGCCGGCCTGCCGGACGGGACCGGCCCGCTCCGCGCACGCACGGAGGCCGGCCCAGCCGGTGGACCGGCCGGGGCCGGCCTGGCTCTCAGATCTGCGCGGCCAGCTCCGTGCCCTGCTTGATCGCACGCTTCGCGTCCAGCTCCGCCGCCACGTCCGCACCACCGATGACGTGCACGGACTGCCCGGCCGCGAGCAGCGCGTCGTACAGCTCGCGGCGCGGCTCCTGACCGGCGCAGAGGACCACGGTGTCCACGTCGAGGACCTGCGTGGCGCCGTCGACGCCGATGTGCAGGCCCGCGTCGTCGATCCGCTCGTACGACACCCCGGCGACCATCGTGACGCCGCGGTGGCGCAGTTCGGTGCGGTGGATCCAGCCGGTGGTCTTGCCGAGCCCGGCGCCGACCTTGCTGGCCTTGCGCTGCAGCAGGTGCACCTGGCGCGGCGGCGCGGGCCGCTCGGGCGCGCGCAGCCCGCCCCGGTCGCGGTAGTCCATGTCGACGCCCCACTGCTCGAAGTACGTCGCCGGGTTCAGGCTCGCCTGCTCCCCGCTGTCGGTGAGGAACTCCGCCACGTCGAAGCCGATGCCGCCCGCGCCGACGATCGCGACGCGCTCGCCGACCTCGGCCCCGTCCCGCAGCACGTCCAGATAGCTGACCACCCGCGGGTGGTCGACGCCGGGGATCTCGGGCGTGCGCGGGCTGACGCCGGTCGCGATCACGATCTCGTCGTACGCGGGACCGTGCGCGCCGGACGTCAGCTCCTCGGCGGTGACGGGGGTGTTCAACCGGACGTCCACGCCCCGGAGTTCGAGCTGCGTGCGGAAGTAGCGGATCGTCTCGTCGAACTCCTCCTTGCCCGGGACCTTGCGGGCCAGGTTGAGCTGCCCGCCGATCCGGTCGGCGGCGTCGAAGAGGGTGACGTCGTGCCCGCGCTCGGCGGCCGACACGGCGAAGGCGAGCCCGGCGGGCCCGGCGCCGACCACGCCGATGCGCTTGCGGCGGCGGATCTCCGTGATCGGTTCGAGGACCAGCTCGGTCTCGTGGCAGGCCCGCGGGTTCACCAGGCAGGAGGTGATCTGCAGGTTGAAGGTGTGGTCCAGGCAGGCCTGGTTGCAGCCGATGCAGGTGTTGATGGCCTCGGCGCGGTCCTCGCGGGCCTTGGCCACGAACTCCGGGTCGGCGAGGAACGGCCGGGCGAGCGAGACCAGGTCGGCGTGCCCGTCGGCGAGCAACTGCTCGGCGACCTCGGGGGTGTTGATGCGGTTGCTGGTCACCAGCGGCACGGACACGGCGCCCATGACCTTCTTGGTCACCCAGGCGTACGCGCCGCGCGGCACGGAGGTCGCGATGGTCGGGATGCGCGCCTCGTGCCAGCCGATGCCGGTGTTGATGATGGTGGCGCCCGCGGCCTCGATCTCCTTGGCGAGGGCGACGACCTCGTCGAACGTCGAGCCGCCCGGCACGAGGTCGAGCATGGAGAGCCGGTAGATCAGGATGAAGTCGGGCCCGACCCGCTCCCTGGTCCGCCGCACGATCTCGACGGGGAACCGGATCCGGTTCTCGTACGAGCCGCCCCAGCGGTCGGTGCGGCGGTTGGTGGCGGCGACGATGAACTCGTTGAGGAGATAGCCCTCCGAGCCCATGATCTCGACGCCGTCGTACCCGGCCTGCTTGGCGAGCTCGGCGGCGCGCACGAAGTCCTCGACGGTCTGCTCGACCTCGTCCCCCGTCAGCTCGTTCGGCACGAAGGGGCTGATCGGCGCCTGGATCGGGCTCGGCGCGACCAGGTCCTCGTGGTAGGCGTACCGCCCGAAGTGCAGGATCTGCATGGCGATCCGGCCGCCCGCGGCGTGCACGGCCTCGGTCACGACGGCGTGCTGCGCGACCTCGTCGGCCGTGGTCATCTTGGCCCCGCCCGCCCACGGCCGGCCCGCCTCGTTCGGGGCGATGCCGCCGGTCACGATGAGCCCGGCGCCGCCCTTGGCCCGCTCCGCGTAGAACGCCGCCATCCGCTCGAAGCCACGCTCGGCCTCCTCGAGGCCGACGTGCATCGAGCCCATGATCACGCGGTTCGGCAGGGTCGTGAACCCGAGGTCGAGGGGCTGCAGCAGGTGCGGATACGGGCTGGAGCTGGGGCTCGGGCTCATCGGGGGCCTCCTGGTGGGGATGCGGTCGAGCTTGTTGTAACCCACCGGGAGAGGGTTGTGCAACAAGTTGCATAAGACTGTGGCGCACCCGTCAGTACGCCCTCCCGGGACCCAGCCGCCCGCAGCCGACCCCGACACGAACCCGCGCCCGCAAACCCCGTACGGGCAAAGGAAGTTCAGGGAAGGTCAGGGGAGGTCAGGGAAGTTCAGGGAAGGTCAGCGGCAGGGAAGCGGGAGACCGGGCGGACAGCACGGCCGCATGATCGCTAGGATCCCGGCGGGCGGGTGTAGCGCAGAGGTCGACGCGCGCGGTCTCCAAAACCGCGAGGACGCCGGTTCGAATCCGGCCGCCCACCCACTCCACGCCCCGGCGCCTCCCCCCCCCGGCGCGGCCCCGGAACTGCGAGAAGCCCCGCACCGTTGACAGTGCGGGGCTTCCTCCAGGTCGTTCCAGGTTCTACCCGGTGGGCGCGGACGGTTTCGAACCGCCGACATTCGCCTTGTAAGGGCGACGCTCTACCCCTGAGCTACGCGCCCTGGACACGAGTCGACAGCCTACCCTGCCGACGGCGGTGCCCTGCAAACCCGTATGCGAGGCACGTGCGGGCAAACTGAACGGCCCGTGTGTTCGTCTTCATCGGGTGGGAGAATGGCGGCCCGGCCTCGGCCGGGTCGAGTCCCAGGCCGGGCGGACGACAGCACGGGAGTGAGAAGTGACGGCGACACCACCGCGGCCGTACGCGCAGCAGGTCACTCCTCGCCCCCCGGCCCGCCCGCGCCGGCGGGCCGGAGCGCTGCGCGACGCGGTCGGACTGGCGCTGCTGCCGCTGCCGTTGCTCGCCGCCGCCCTTCCGGCCGCCTTCGCCGGAGGCGGGACGCGGCGCTGGTTCGGCGGCCGGGGCGAGAGCGCGCGGGCCGAGGCGCAGGCCGCCAAGGACGCCGCGGCGGCCGCGTTCTACGAACTGGACACCGCCCAGCGGGATCTGCGGATCTCCATCGAGACCATCACGGCCGTCGACAGCTCCCCCGGCGCCCGCCGCGTCGCCGCCGACTTCGAGGCGCTCGGCCGCCGCATCGACGAGGTCAGCCACCGCTACATCACGGCGGTCGACGCCCACGACCTGGACCGGGACGACCTGGACGCCTCGGTCGCGAGCCGCGCCAGGGGCGAACTGACCGGCGCCCGGGACGAGTTGGTTCGCGTCAAGCAGGAGCTCGACCGGTTCGGGCAGAGCCTCGGCCCGCTGCTCGACAAGGCGGAGACGCAACTGGCCCGGCTCGCACCGGCCGTCGAGCGGGCCCGGCAGGCGCTGCTCGCCGCCAGCACGGCTCTCGACGCGGTGCGCGGCTCGGGCCTGCGCGCCGACGACCTGGCGGCCCGGCTCGCCGCGCTCGGCCCGGAGCTGACCAAGCTCAACCAGGGCGCGGGCCGGCACGGCGTGCCCGAGACGCTGCAGCGCGCCGACCGGGTGCTGCGGGACGCCGAGGCCGTGCGCGCCGAGGCAGAGCGGCTGCCCGAGCGGGCGGCGGAGACGGACCGGCGCCTGGTGTCCCTCCGCACCCGCGCGCAGGCGCTGACGACGCGGTCCGCGCAGGTCGAGCCGGTGCTGAGCGAGTTGCGGCGGCGGTTCACGGCGGCCTGCTGGCAGGACCTGCAGTCGGTGCCGGACCAGGCCGCCGACGCCGTGAAGCAGGCCGAGCTGAAGCTGGCCGAGGCCCGCAGGGCGCGGGACGAGCAGCGCTGGCCGGACGCCACCGCCCTGCTGAGCACGGTGCGGGCGCTCCTCAACTCCACCGACGAGGCGGTCTCCGCGGCGGGCGAGCGGCTGCGGCGCCTCAACGCCGTCGCGAAGGACCCGCAGGACGAGATCGAGCGGACCCGCTTCGCGATCCGGGACGCGCAGCGCCTCGCCATGGCCGGCCGCAGCACGCCCGACCCGCGGCACGCCCGCCCCCTGGACGACGCGGTCGTACGCCTGGACCGCGCCGTCGCCACGCTCGACGAGGGCCGCCACCCCGACTACTGGCACTTCCTGACGGAGACGGAAGCGGTACGGAACACGGTGGCCGGTGTCGTCGCGCAGATCCGGCAGGAGCGGGGCGGCGCGGGCGCGTAGGCGCAGCGCAGTGGCGGGTGCACCTGCGATGTGGCATCAGCGGCGGCTGAGGCGGATGCTGGTAGGAGGCGGGTGCTCATCCGCGCCCGCGACCGGTCTCCGGACGGAGCGGGGCCTCCGTACGGAGTGAGGGCCTCCGTACACCCAAGGGAGGCGGACATGGCCACGCACGCAGTGCTCCACCCCACCCGGCGGCGGATCAGGCTGGACGAGCACCTTCCCGTCGACCACCGTCTGAGCAAGGTCTACCGGGTCGGCGCGGGCCTCACCGGGCTCGTCCTGCTCGCGTTCGGCATCCTCGGCCTGATCGACAAGGTCGGGTTCTTCGACACCCGGGGCGACACGGTCGCCGGCCTCAACACCAACGGCGCGCTGAGCGTGCTGTCGATCTGCGTGGGGCTGCTGCTCTTCGCGGGCATGGTGATCGGCGGCAACTTCGCCTCGACGCTCAACATGATCGTGGGCGTCGCGTTCATCCTCAGCGGGTTCGCGAACCTCGCGCTGCTCGACACGAGCCTCAATTTCCTGGCGTTCCGGATCCAGAACGTCCTCTTCAGCTTCGTGGTCGGGATCATGCTGATGGTCTTCGGCATGTACGGGCGCGTGGGCAGCGCCCTCCCGCACGACAACCCGTACTGGCGGGCCCGGCACCCGGAACAGGCCGAGCGGGAGGAGCGCGCGGTCGCCCAGGCCGAGCTGAGCCGGGGCAAGAGCTGAACAGACTCACTCCGGGGAAAGCGCAGCGCTAACCTTTCCCCATGCCTCGCTATGAATTCCGCTGCCGGACCTGCGGTGACACCTTCGAGCTCAGCCGCCCCATGGCCGAGTCCTCCGACCCCGCCGCCTGCCCCGTCGGGCACGACGACACGGTGAAGCTGCTTTCGACCGTCGCCGTCGGCGGAACGGCCTCGTCCGGCCCGGCGCCCGCCCCCGCGTCCGGCGGCGGTGGCGGCTGCTGCGGCGGAGGCTGCTGCGGCTGACGCCCACGGGGAAGCAGCCCGGGAGCGACTTCAGCTCCCCTTCAGCCTCCGCTCCCTAGCCTGCCCGCATGATCGAGAGCACCGCGCCAGGCTGGATCGACGCCCTCATGGGCACCCTCGGAGCACCCGGGGCCGGACTCGCCGTCGCCCTGGAGAACCTGTTCCCGCCGCTGCCCAGCGAGGTGATCCTGCCGCTCGCCGGGTTCGCGTCGAGCACCGGGCAGATGAACCTCGCGGCCGCCCTGTTCTGGACGACCGCGGGTTCGGTGCTCGGCGCGCTCGCGCTGTACGGCGTCGGCGCGCTGCTCGGCCGGGACCGTACGGTCGCCGTCGCCGCGAAGCTGCCGCTGGTCAAGGTCGCCGACATCGAGCGGACCGAGCAGTGGTTCGCCCGGCACGGCACGAAAGCCGTGTTCTTCGGCCGGATGATCCCGGTCTTCCGCAGCCTGATCTCCGTGCCCGCGGGCGTGGAGCGGATGCCACTGCCCACGTTCCTGTGGCTGACGACGCTCGGCAGCGCGATCTGGAACACCCTGTTCGTCCTCGCCGGCTACCTCCTCGGCGAGAACTGGACGAAGGTGGCCGAGTACGTCTCCACGTACTCGACCGTCGTCCTCGGCGGAGCCGCCGCGGCCGTCGTGCTCTTCGTGGTGCTCCGGATCGTGCGGGCCGTCAGACCGTCCGGCCGGGACCTGCCGCGTACAGGAACTCCCGCAGGATCCGCTCCCCCGCCGCGATCCCGCGCTCGGGCAGAACGGTGAGGTTCGGCGCCGTCAGGCCGGAGTCGGCGAGCTCGCCGTGGCCCGGGCGCCAGGCGCGGTCGGCGGCGAGGAGCAGGTCCGCGTCGAGGAGCGAGTCGCCCGCGGCGAGGGTGAGGCCGGCTCCGGTGCGGCGGGCCACCTCCTGCATGGCGGCGCTCTTCGTCAGCGGCTTCGGCACCGCGTAGATCTTCCGGCCCTGCAGCGACACGGTCCAGCCGCGCTCCTCCGCCCAGGCCGACAGCTCCTTGACCCAGCCGTCGGGCAGCAGCGCCCGCTCGACGACCAGATACGCGAACAGGTCCTCGGCGACCCGCTCCTTCAGCAGCCACGACGCGTCGGCACTGGCCACCAGGTGGGCGCGGACCTCGTCGAGCGAGGCGCACTCGGCGGCCAGGCGGGCGGCGACCTGCCGCTGCCAGTCCTTGTCCGAGGCGCCGTCGACGAGGATGTGGCCGCCGTTGGCGCAGATCGCGAACCGCGGGGCGCGGCCCGGCAGGTTGATGCGCTGGTACTGCGCGCGGGTGCGTGTCGTCGTCGGTACGAACACGGTGCGGCGGGACAACTCGGCGAGGAGCTCGGCCGCGTCCTCCGTGACGAACGACAGCGGCTTGCCTTCGTACAGCTCGACGCAGAGCAGGCGGGGGGCCTCCGCGTCGGGCATCGGGAGTTGCAGGGCCGCCGCGGAGTAGATGAGCGTGCGGTCGAGGTCGCTGGCGACGAGGGTGCTCACTTGCCGGTCACCGCCTTGCCGTCGGCGCCGGTCGCGCCCCGCGTGTACTGGGGGTGGATCAACCCGACGCAGCTGTACGGGAGTCCGTCCACCTCCTCGACGTCGACGCCGCGCTGTTCGGCCAGCAGGCGGACGTGGTCGAGGTCGGCGCCCGCGCCGCGCTGGGCGAGGATCTTCCACGGGACGCGGCGGAGCAGCACCCGGGTGGTCTCGCCGACGCCCGGCTTGACCAGGTTCACGTCGTTGATGCCGTACTCCGTGCTGATCCGTTCGACGGCGGCCCAGCCTTCCCAGGTGGGCGCGCGGTCGGCCATGAGCACCTCCTCGACCTGGGCGTCCACGGCCTCGACGACCTCGTCGAAGCGGGCGGCGACGGTGTCGAGGAAGTGGCCGGAGACATCGGTTCCGGCGAGGTCGCGGTAGAACTTCGCGCCGTGGAAGTCGTCCGGCCCGACCAGGTCGGCGCGGAGCACGGTGCGCGATATGAGCCCGGACACGGTGGAGTTGAGGCAGGCCGAGGGGATGAGGAAGTCCTCGCGGGTGCCGTAGGTGCGGACGCAGGAGCCGGGGTCGGCGAGCACGGCGATCTCCGGGTCGAAGCCCTTGGCCCCGCCGCCGTCCTCGAAGTCCCGTACGGCCTGGGCGAGTTCGCGGGTGATGGCGCCCTTGCCGGTCCAGCCGTCGACGAAGACGACGTCGGCCGGGTCGTGGTGGGCGGCGAGCCAGCGCAGGGCGTTGGCGTCGATGCCGCGGCCGCGCACGATCGACACCGCGTAGTGCGGCAGGTCGAGGCCGTGCCGGTGCTGCGCCCAGCGCCGCATCAGGACGCCGACGGGCGTGCCGGCGCGGGCGAGGGACACCAGGACGGGCCGCTGCGACCGCTCGGCGAGGACGGTCTCGGTGACGACGCCGACGGCCTGTGCGATGCGCGCGGCGGACGTCTCCAGGGCGGCCTTGAACAGCTGCTGGTACTGCTCGCTCGGCTGGTACTCGACCGGCAGCGACTCGGCGTAGTGCGCGCCGCCGCTCTGGATGGCCTCCTCGCGCTCCTCGGTGGGCGCTTCGAGCCGTACGTCGGACAGGTCCTGGAGCAGCCAGCCGACCTCGTCCGGTGCGTACGAGGAGAAGGCGGGGCCGCGCAGGGGTTCGGGCAGCATGCTGGGGTTTTCCTGCCGTTCGGAGGCGTCTTCGGAAGCCTCTGCGGGGGCGCCCCCGACGGCTTGCGCGCCGGGGGCGTGGGACGGGACGACCGCGAGCAGGACGTGCTCGGCGTGCCGGGCGAGCTGCGCCAACAGGCCGTCGGGGGCGTGCAGTTGCGGGGTGTCGGCGGCGGAGTCGACGACGGCGACGACGGTGTCGAAGCCGCCGCCCGCGACGTTGTACGCGTACCGGTCGCCGGGCCCGTCCGCCGGGTCGTCGTGCGCCGGGAAGACGAGGCGGCTGCGGATCGCGTAGCCGGGGTCGTCCACGGCGAGGACGGGCGAGCGGGTGGTCGTGGAGTACCGGACCTCGGCGCCCTGTCCGGCGAGCCGCTCCTCCAGGCCGACGGCGAGGCGCAGCGGCGCGTACATCAACTCCTCGAAGCCGAGGACGAGGACGCGGCGGGCGTCTGTGGGCAGCGCGGCGGCGAGCTGCTCGACCAGGGCGGGCGCGGCGGCCTCCAGGCGGTCGCGGTGCGCGGCGGTGAAGCCGTGCCGCCCGCCGTCGGGCACCCCGGCCGGCCAGTCCAGCCCGACGCGCACCGGCCGCCGCCCGTCCCGTTGGACCGGCACGGCCACCTGGGCCGGCTCGTGCTCGGCGACCAGCTGCTGCCCGCGTTCGAGGACGCCCTCGGGCAGCCGTACGGTCCCGGAGGCGAGGGCGATCAGGTCGACGCGGGCGTCGATCTCGGCGGCGAACTCGTCGAGCCTGCCCCGGTCGGCGGGCGAGCGCATGTCGACCAGGGCGACGATCACGTACCGGCGGCGCGGGTAGCGCTCGTGCAGGGCGCGGATGGTGTTGAGGACGGTGTTGCCGGTGGAGAACTCGTCGTCGACGAGGACCAGCGGGCCGTCCCCGGCGAGGAGTTCGGGGTCCTCGGGGAGCAGCAGATGCGAGGTGGCGTGCGAGTGCGACTCCTCGAAGCCGCCGGCCCGCGCGACGCCGGGCACGGGCCGCCGGGTGGAGTGCAGATACGGGGCGAGGGCGAGGCCGTCGGCGACGGAGTGCCCGAGTCCGGTGGCGGTCTCCGCGTACCCGAGGACGATCGAGCGGCGCGCCTCGTCGTCGCCGAGCAGCTCACGGACGCGTACGCCGAGGTCGTGCCCGGAGCGCCAGACCACGGCGGGCGACTGCGGGACGTGCTTGCCGAGCACGTGGGAGACGAGCAGGTGGGCCCGCTTCGGATTGCGGCGCAGCGCGAGCCCGAGGAGTTCCCTCAGCCGCTCGTCGCCGTCCAGTTCGACCCCGAGCCGCTCGGCGACCCACTCTCCCGACCACACCACGTTGTTCGTGTCCCTCTTGTCGCTTGCGTACGTCACGTTCGTCCCTGCTCGTGCTCTCTGCCGGTGCTCTTCGCCGGGCTCGTTCAGGTGGCGGGGAGGCCCGCGGTGAGCAGTTCCACGAAGCCGACGTCCTCGTTGGCGACGCCGAAGGCCTTGGCGCGCTGCAGGGTCCGCTCGGCCCAGGCGCGGTGCGGCTTCACCTCGTTCATCTTGTTCGTGTAGGTGGAGCGCAGAACTCCGCCGCCGCCGCGCTCGGGCCGCAGGATGTCCTGGGCGTCGCTGAACTCCTCGTGGCTGACGACGGAGAGGGCGTGCACGGGCAGGACGTGCGAGGGGTGGATGCAGGTCTTGCCGAGCAGTCCGTTGGCGCGGTCGAGGCCGATCTCGCGGAGCAGCCCGTCCATGTCGTGCTCGATGAGCGCGGCCCGCAGCTCCTCGGCACGGCCGGAGAACGGGCTGGCGCGCAGCTGCGGCTTGAACATCCGCTCCTGGGCCCGGAAGTACTCCCAGACGGGCCCGGTCACGGTGAACCCGGTGCCGTCGGCGCGGCCCAGGACGTTGACGACGTCGGCGATGACGGAGGCGACGATCTGCACGTCGTACGCGGTCATGTCGGGCTGGCGGCGCAGTCCGTACGCGGAGCAGAAGTCGGTGACGCCGAGGCGCAGGGCGAGGACGCGCTCCCGGTACTTGTCGACGGTGCGGGCGATGCCGATGAGCGTCTCGGCGCGGCTCTCCAGGTGCAGCAGCTCGGGCGACTCCAGGACGGGCATCGCGAAGAGCCGGCGTCCGCAGGCGGCCTCGGCGGCGCTGAGCGCCTCCAGGAAGGGCACGCCGCGCTCCTCGGTGAACTTCGGCAGGACGAAGCCGGAGAGGATGCGGACGGCGGGGCCGAGCCGGCGGACGAGATCGGTGATCTGGGCGGCGTGCCGGACGCGTATGAAGAGCAGCGGCAGCCGGCCGTCGTCGGCGGGGTCGCCGGCGGCGAGGGCGGCCAGCTGGGCGACGAGGTTCTCCTCGGCGGCGACGACGTCCGCGTCGTCGATGGAGTCCTCCAGGCACAGCACCATCGAGGCCACGCCCCGCCCCGCCTGCTTGCCGATGTCCTCGGCGAGGCGGGGCCGGGTCGCCGGCGAGTACAGCGTGGCGCCGAGGGCGACCGACAGGAGCGAGGCCGGGGAGTCCGCGGTGAAGTCACAGGGTTCCGTGTGGAACAAACGCTTCCGGATCTCAGGCGCGATGTGCCCGAAATGACGCATGAGACTCCCCGTTATAGACAACCAGCCGACAAGATGTGGCCGGTAATAGTACGTAAACGAGCATGTCAGGGGTTCCCTGCTCGCATGAAATTCCGGTAACCCCCTCATGTCTCGCGCGAGCGGAGCGCGCCCCGCCGACGCCCCCCGCGTTGTCCGCGCACCGGCCGGGAAGGCAGGATGACCCGCATGACGCACGCGATGTTGAAGGGGTCGAACGTCCCGCTGGAGGCCACGGCCGTGCGGGCCGTGCTGCGCTGGACCCCCGGTCCGGCCGGCTCGGGAGCCCCTGACATCGACGTTTCGGCGCTGCTCCTCGGCGCCGACGGCCGGGTCCGGTCCGACGAGGACTTCGTCTTCTACAACCAGCCCCGGCACCCCTCCGGCACGGTCTGGCGCCTCGGCAAGAAGCGCGTCGCCGACGGACTGACCGATTCCGTCCAGGCCGACCTCGCCGGAGTCGAGTCCGAGGTCGACCGCATCCTGATCGTGGCATCGGCGGACGGCGTCCCCTTCGAGCACGTACGCGGACTGCGCATCTCGCTGTACGACGCGGCGGCGCCCCAGGACGGCGACCCGTACGCGTACTTCGACGTGAAGCCCGAGACCGGCGCCGAGACCGCGCTGATCGCCGGCGAGCTCTACCGCCGCGGCGACACCTGGAAGTTCCGCGCGCTCGGCGAGGGCTACTCCAACGGCCTGGTCGGCCTCGCCACCGACTTCGGGATCTCCGTCGACGAGTCCGAGGCCGAGGCCGCGCAGCCCGGCGCCGACCCCGAGGCCGCGACCCAGCACACCGCCCTCCCCCCGACCACGGCCCCGCCCGCCCCGACGGCGGCCCCCGCCCCGGGATACGGCTATCCGCAGCCGCCGAGCCATCCCCCGGCCGCGGCCCCGCCGGGGTACGGCTACCCGCAGCCGGTCTCGGCCCCGCAGGGCGGGTACGGCTATCCGCAGCCCGCCGCCGCACAGCAGGGCGGGTACGGCTACCCGCAGCCGGCCGCCGCACCCGACCCGAACTTCACGCTGCCCCCGCAGGGCCCGCAGTTCCTGGGCCGCTGACACCGGCCCGGCGGCGCACTTGTCGGCCTTACTTGTCGGCCTTCGCCTTGTAGCCCCGCCCCCACTGCAGGCCCCAGCCGTACAGCCGGTCCAGCTCCGCCTGGAAGCCGTACACGAACTTCACCTCGCGGCGCACGACCAGCTCGCCCTTGACGTTCTCCACCGAGATCACCGCGCAGGACCGGGCCTGCGGGGCGTGCTCGTCCAGCTCGATCTCGATCCGCGGGCCGTTGCCCGGATAGAGCGTGAGCTTGGCGTGCGTACGGTCGAAGGCCGGGGTCTGGTCGTAGATGTAGACGAAGAACAGCAGGCGCTTGATGGACTCGCGGTAGTCGAGGTTGACGTACAGCGTCTCGCCCGACGCCGAGCCGAAGCGGTCGTCCCCGCTGAGCTTCACGTACGGCGGCGCGTTCAGGTCGCCGTAGAAGCTGCCCAGGGGCTGGACGACGCCCTTCGCGCCGTCGGTCATCTCGTACAGGCAGCCCAGGTCCAGGTCCACATTGACCATGCCCTGGGTGTGGGCCTGCACCACATCGGGCTGGAACATCTTCAGCGGCTGCCTGAGCATCCCGCGTCCGCTCCGCTTCGACCGCCCCTCGATGTCCGACGTGCGCATCCGCCAGGACAGGTTGACGCGCAGGTTGCCGGTGGCCGCGCCCTGTTTGGTGAGGGACACGGACGGACGGCGCTTGGTGAGTTCGATGGAGTTCGTCGCCGCGTTCCCCGACTCGAACTGCGTGTTGCGGCCTCTCCACAGCCCTTCCCAGAAGGACATCCCGCCCCCCAACTCTCGATGGCTCGTCTGCATGACAGCGGGGCGGTCCGAGGCTCCGCACCTCGTGACCGCCCCGCTAGAGCGTTCCCTCAACCTGCTCCGGGTCACACCCCGGAGGAGACCTCGGTCTTCTCGTCGGAACTCGGGCCGTCGCCCTCGGCGGCCGCGAGCCGCCTGTTGCGCCGCACCGAGGACCAGAACGACCAGGCGATCAGGATGACGCCGATGGAGCCGGTGATGACCTCGGGGATCTCGTGCTGGATCGTGACGAGCAGGATCAGCGCGAGGGCGCCGATCGCGTAGTGCGCGCCGTGCTCCAGGTAGACGTAGTCGTCGAGGGTGCCCTCGCGGACCAGGTAGACCGTCAGCGAACGGACGTACATGGCGCCGATGCCGAGGCCGAGCGCCATCAGGACGATGTCGTTGGTGACCGCGAAGGCGCCGATCACGCCGTCGAAGGAGAACGAGGCGTCCAGGACCTCGAGGTAGAGGAACATGAAGAACGCGGCCTTGCCGGCGAGGACGACGGCCGACTTCGGCTTGCCCTCACGCGCGGCGCGCTCCTCCTCCTCGTGCTCGCGCTCCTCCTCTTCCTCCAGCTTGTTCTCGAAGTAGCCGGAGAGACCGCCGACGACGAGGTACGTGATCAGACCGGCGATGCCGGAGATCAGCACCGTCTGGGCCTTGTCGACGTGGGCGCCGCCGTGCTGGTGGGCCTGGGTCGCGAAGGTCATCGAGGTGACGAGCAGGACGATGAGCGCGATGCAGACCGACAGCATGTCGACCTTGCCGAGCTTGGCGAGCGGGCGCTCCAGCCAGCCGAGCCACTTGATGTCGCGGTCCTCGAAGATGAAGTCGAGGAAGATCATCAGCAGGAACATGCCACCGAACGCGGCGATCGACGGGTGCGCGTCGGTCACCAGCTGCTGGTACATGTCCTTGTCCGTCATCGCCAGGTCGACGGCCTCGATGGGCCCGATCTTGGCGCTGATGGCGACGATGACGACGGGGAAGACCAGCCGCATGCCGAAGACGGCGATCAGAATGCCGACCGTGAGGAAGATCTTCTGCCAGAAGGCATTCATCTTCTTCAGGATTCCGGCGTTGACCACCGCGTTGTCGAAGGACAGCGAGATCTCGAGGATCGACAGGATCGCCACGATCCCGAACGCCTGCCACCCCCCGATGAACACCGCTGCGACCAGGCCGAGCGCGGTGACCGCGAACGACCAGCCGAAGGTTCTCAATACCACTGGCTACCCAATCGTTGTGTACGGGGCGTACCCGCGCCCGCGACGAGTACGGGGCTCCCCCGAGCCGTGCGCGGCTTTACGAAACGTTGACCCCGAAGTCTAGAGCGATGCCCCGAAGTCCCGACGCGTACCCCTGCCCAACGGCACGGAACTTCCATTCCTCGCCGTATCGGTACACCTCGCCGAAGATCATCGCGGTTTCCGTGGACGCGTCCTCGGAGAGGTCGTACCGCGCGAGCTCCTGGCCGTCGGCCTGGTTGACGACGCGGATGAACGCGTTGCTCACCTGGCCGAAGGTCTGGCCCCGGTTGTCCGCCTCGTGGATGGAGACCGGAAAGACGATCTTGTCCACTTCCGCGGGGACCTTGGAGAGGTCCACGAGAAGCGATTCGTCGTCGCCGTCGCCCTCGCCGGTGAGGTTGTCCCCGGTGTGCTCGACCGAGCCGTCGGGGCTCGTGAGCTGGTTGTAGAACACGAACCACTCGTCACCGAGCACCCGCCCGGACTTGCAGAGCAGCGCGCTCGCGTCGAGGTCGAAGGGGGCTCCGGTGGTGGAACGCGCGTCCCAGCCGAGGCCGACAAGGACCTGCGTCAGGTTCGGTGCTGCTTTGGAGAGGGAGACATTGCCTCCCTTGGCGAGCGTGACGCCCATGTTCGTGGTCCTCCCCTGGTGGTGGTGCGGTTGTCCAGCGCGACCGGCGCCGCACTGAGTGTGCGGCGCCGGGCGTGGGTGGTGCGTGGCTCAGACGTTCACGCCGAAGTCCTGCGCGATGCCGCGCAGGCCCGAGGCGTAACCCTGGCCGATGGCGCGGAACTTCCACTCCGCGCCGTGGCGGTACAGCTCGCCGAAGACCATCGCGGTCTCCGTCGAGGCGTCCTCGGAGAGGTCGTACCGCGCGATCTCGGCGCCGCCGGCCTGGTTCACGACGCGGATGAACGCGTTGCGGACCTGGCCGAAGGACTGCTGGCGGTTCTCGGCGTCGTAGATCGAGACCGGGAACACGATCTTGGCGACCTCGGCGGGGACGCCCGCGAGGTTGACCTTGATCTGCTCGTCGTCGCCCTCGCCCTCACCGGTGGTGTTGTCACCGGTGTGCTCGACCGAGCCGTCGGGGCTCTTGAGGTTGTTGAAGAAGACGAAGTTGGCGTCGCTGGCGACCTTGCCGTCCTCCTGCGTGAGGATGGCGCTGGCGTCGAGGTCGAAGTCCGTACCGGTGGTGGTACGGATGTCCCAGCCGAGGCCGATCGTGACGGCCGTGAGGCCGGGGGCCTCCTTGGTCAGCGAGACGTTGCCGCCCTTGCTGAGGCTGACTCCCACGAGTCCTCCCAATTGGTGTACAGGGGCAGCGCCCCCGTCGTGCGTTGGCATCGGATCAACGACTGGATCCTAGTGACCGGTTCCCGCATCAAACAGGCTATTCGCCCCAGGATCGCGTGGTCGTCGGGCTGTTCAGAGGCTGCCGAGGGCCGTGACGTACTCGTTCAGGTCACGGGCGTCGGGCAGGGCGTTGACGACGGTCCAGCGGACCACGCCCTCCTTGTCGATGATGAAGGTGCCGCGCACGGCGCAGCCCTTCTCCTCGTCGAAGACGCCGTAGGCGCGCGAGGCCTCGCCGTGCGGCCAGAAGTCGGAGAGCAGCGGGTACTCGAGGCCCTCCTGCTCGGCGAAGACGCGCAGCGAGAAGGGCGAGTCGTTGGAGACGGCGAGCAGCTGCACGTCGTCGTTGACGAACTTCGGCAGCTCGTCCCGCAGGGCGCACAGCTCGCCGGTGCAGACGCCGGTGAAGGCGAACGGGTAGAAGAGCAGCACGACGTTCTTCTCACCGCGGAAGTCCGAGAGCCGCACAGTCTCGCCGTGCTGGTTCTTGAGCTCGAAGTCCGGGGCCTTGGTGCCGTTCGAGATGCCGGCGAGTGCCATGAAGACGGATCCCTCCGTAGGGCTGTTCAGGTGGTGCCACCCTAACGAGCCCGGCGGGACACGCGTGAACCCCCGCCGACCGGTGGCCGACGGGGGTTCGAAGGCTGCGTGAAGAGTCAGCGCTTCCCGGACTTCGCCGCCTTGGGGGTGGCGAGCCGGCTGCCCGACCAGTCCTTGCCGACGCTGACGCTCTTGCTCGCGGTCAGGCCGGCGGTGGTGGCCGCGTCGCTGATCTCGCTCGGCTCGACATATCCGTCGCGGCCGGTCTTCGGGGTCAGCAGCAGGATCGGGCCGCCTTCCTCGATGTACGCGATGGCGTCCACGAGGGCGTCCGTCAGGTCCCCGTCGTCGTCGCGGAACCAGAGCACCACGGCATCGGCCACATCGTCGTAGTCCTCGTCGACGAGCTCGCCATCGTCGCCGATGGTCTGTTCAATGGCCTCGCGGAGCTCCATGTCGACGTCATCGTCGTAGCCGATCTCCTGGACCACCTGCCCGGACTGGAAGCCCAGCCTCTCGGCCAGGCTCGTCTCCGCGTGGTCCGCGGTCGCGCTCACGGATTGCCTCCTGATCATGTTTGGAAGTTGTTCTCGGCCGCACGCATACGTGGGCCACTGGCCGTAGTCCACACGTGCGGGGCGGATCGCGCAAGTACCCGGCCGTCGAGACCGCCGAAACGGTGACGTTCCCGGCGGTGCCGTCTCGGCGCTTTGCGCGCTTTGCCGGGTATCCGTTGTTCACCCCAGGCCATTCTGGCCTGTTTTGCCGGTCCTGTGGTAATCGCGGCTGAAGCGGACCCACCCTGGTTACCTAACGGTACAGATGACGTTTGCGCGACCGAGGTGGACGATGGGGACGACAATCGACGGCGTAACCACAGCTCCACAGCCCCCACGGCTCCCCGACACCGAGCAAGACCGACAGCGAAGGAACAGCGTGGCTTCCGGATCCGATCGCAACCCGATCATCATTGGCGGCCTGCCCAGCCAGGTCCCGGACTTCGATCCCGAAGAGACTCAGGAGTGGCTCGACTCGCTGGACGCGGCGGTCGACGAGCGCGGCCGCGAGCGCGCCCGCTACCTGATGCTCCGGCTCATCGAGCGGGCCCGTGAGAAGCGCGTCGCCGTGCCCGAGATGCGCAGCACCGACTACGTCAACACGATCGCCACCAAGGACGAGCCGTTCTTCCCCGGCAACGAGGAGATCGAGCGCAAGGTCCTGAACGCGACCCGGTGGAACGCGGCCGTGATGGTCTCGCGCGCCCAGCGCCCCGGCATCGGCGTCGGCGGCCACATCGCGACGTTCGCGTCCTCCGCCTCGCTCTACGACGTGGGCTTCAACCACTTCTTCCGCGGCAAGGACGAGGGCGACGGCGGCGACCAGATCTTCTTCCAGGGCCACGCCTCGCCCGGCATCTACGCCCGCGCGTTCCTCCTGGACCGGCTCAGCGAGGACCAGCTGGACGGCTTCCGGCAGGAGAAGTCCAAGGCGCCGAACGGCCTGTCCTCGTACCCGCACCCGCGGCTCATGCCGGACTTCTGGGAGTTCCCGACCGTGTCGATGGGCCTCGGCCCGCTCGGCGCGATCTTCCAGGCGCGGATGAACCGGTACATGGAGGCGCGCGGCATCGCCGACACCTCCAAATCGCATGTGTGGGCGTTCCTCGGCGACGGCGAGATGGACGAGCCGGAGTCGCTCGGCCAGCTGTCCATCGCCGCGCGCGAGGGCCTCGACAACCTGACCTTCGTCGTCAACTGCAACCTGCAGCGGCTCGACGGCCCGGTGCGCGGCAACGGCAAGATCATCCAGGAGCTGGAGTCGCAGTTCCGGGGCGCCGGATGGAACGTCATCAAGCTGGTGTGGGACCGGAGTTGGGACCCGCTGCTCGCCCAGGACCGGGACGGCATCCTGGTCAACAGGCTGAACACGACGCCCGACGGCCAGTTCCAGACGTACGCCACGGAGACCGGTGCGTACATCCGGGAGCACTTCTTCGGGGACGACCACCGGCTGCGGGCCATGGTCGAGGGCATGACCGACGACCAGATCCTGCACCTGGGGCGCGGCGGGCACGACCACAAGAAGATCTTCGCGGCGTTCTCGGCGGCCAAGGCGCACAAGGGCCAGCCGACGGTGATCCTGGCGCAGACGGTCAAGGGCTGGACGCTCGGCCCGAACTTCGAGGGCCGCAACGCCACGCACCAGATGAAGAAGCTGACGGTCGACGACCTCAAGGGCTTCCGGGACCGGCTGCACCTGCCGATCACCGACAAGCAGCTGGAGGACGGCGTTCCGCCCTACTACCACCCGGGCCGGAACTCCGAGGAGATCCAGTACATGCACGACCGCCGCAAGAGCCTGGGCGGTTATGTGCCGACCCGGGTCGTGCGCGCGAAGCCGCTGCAGCTGCCGGAGGACAAGACGTACGCGGCCGCGAAGAAGGGCTCGGGGCAGCAGTCGATCGCCACCACCATGGCGTTCGTCCGCATCCTCAAGGACCTGATGCGGGACAAGGAGATCGGCAAGCGCTTCGTGCTGATCGCGCCGGACGAGTACCGCACGTTCGGCATGGACGCGTTCTTCCCGAGCGCGAAGATCTACAACCCGCTCGGCCAGCAGTACGAGGCGGTCGACCGTGACCTGCTGCTCGCGTACAAGGAGTCGCCGACGGGGCAGATGCTGCACGACGGCATCTCCGAGGCGGGCTGCACGGCCTCGCTGATCGCCGCGGGCTCGGCGTACGCGACGCATGGCGAGCCGCTCATCCCGGTGTACGTCTTCTACTCGATGTTCGGCTTCCAGCGGACCGGCGACCAGTTCTGGCAGATGGCCGACCAGCTGGCCCGCGGCTTCGTCCTCGGCGCCACCGCGGGCCGCACGACGCTGACCGGCGAGGGCCTCCAACACGCCGACGGGCACTCGCAGTTGCTGGCCTCGACCAACCCGGGCTGCATCGCGTACGACCCGGCGTTCGGGTACGAGATCGCGCACATCGTGCAGGACGGCCTGCGCCGGATGTACGGACCGGAGGCCGAGGACGTCTTCTACTACCTGACGGTCTACAACGAGCCGATCCAGCACCCGGCCGAGCCGGACGACGTGGACGTCGAGGGCATCCTCAAGGGCATCCACCTCCTCAAGCGCGGCGAGTCCGGCTCGATCCCGGCGCAGATCATGGCGTCCGGCGTCGCCGTGCCGTGGGCGGTCGAGGCGCAGAAGATCCTCGCCGAGGAGTGGAACGTCAAGGCGGACGTCTGGTCGGCGACCTCCTGGAACGAGCTGCGGCGCGAGGCCGTCGAGGTGGAGCGGCACAACCTGCTGCACCCGGAGGAGGAGCAGCGCACGCCGTACGTGACACAGAAGCTGGGCGGCGCCGAGGGGCCGTTCGTGGCGGTCTCGGACTGGATGCGCTCGGTGCCGGACCAGATCTCGCGCTGGGTGCCGGGGCGGTACACCTCCCTCGGTGCGGACGGCTTCGGCTTCGCGGACACGCGGGGCGCGGCCCGCCGGTACTTCCACATCGACGCGCAGTCGATCGTGCTCGCCGTGCTGACCGAGCTGGCCCAGGACGGCAAGGTGGACCGCTCGGTCCTGAAGCAGGCCGTCGACCGCTACCAGCTGCTCGACGTGGCGGCGGCCGACCCGGGCGCCGCGGGCGGCGACGCCTAACAGACCCCGCTTCCCGAGGGCGGTGGGACCGCACGGTCCCGCCGCCCTTATGCGTTTCTTACGATGCGGGCATGAAGGAACAGCCGGCCCGGATCCGTTGGGAGCACCGCACGCAGCGGCCCCTCCTCGCCCTCGCGGTGCTCTTCGCCGCGGCCTACGCGGTGCCGATCGTGCTGCCCGACGCGGCGCCCGCGGTGAAGCAGGCGTGCGCGGCCGTGGAGTGGGGCGTATGGGCCGCCTTCGCCGCGGACTATCTCGTACGGCTCGTGCTGGCCGAGGAGAAGCGGGACTTCGTACGGCGGCACTGGCTGGATCTGGCGGCCGTGCTGCTTCCGTTGCTGCGGCCGTTGCAGCTGCTGCGGGTCGTGGCGACGCTGCTGCTGATCGGGCGGCGGGCGCGGATGGCCTCGCAGATCAAGCTGACCACGTATGTGGCGGGAGCCGTGACCGGGCTGCTGATGTTCGGTTCGCTCGCCGTGCTCGCCGTGGAGCGGGAGTCGCCGGACGGGAACATCAAGACGCTCGGGGACGCGCTGTGGTGGTCGTTCACGACGATGACGACGGTCGGCTACGGCGACCACTCCCCGACGACCGGGCTCGGGCGGGTGCTCGCCGTGGGCCTGATGCTGTCCGGGATCGCCCTGCTCGGTGTGGTGACCGCCAACATCGCCGCCTGGTTCATCAACCGCTTCGACTCGGACGACGCGGAGGAGCGCCGGCAGACCGCGGCCATCGAGGCGCTGACGGACGAGGTCCGGGCGCTGCGGGCGCAGGTGGCGGCGCTGTCGGCGGGCGCGCCGGGCACGGTGCCCGCCGCGCCCGGCACGGTCGACGGGGACGCCGGCCCCGCCCCCGCCTCGCCGCTCAGTGCTCCCAGATCTTGAACGCCCGTACGCGATAGGGCGATCGGGGTGCGTACGTGCCGTCGCCCGGGTACGTCTGGAACTCGCCGGTCTCCGCGCAGTGGGCGGACTGGTAGACGGTCACCGGGCGGCCGGTGCGGTTGGCGAGGGACTGGGCCGAGGTGCCCTCGGGGAGGGCGACGCAGCTCTCGATGTCGGTGCCGGACAGTTCGTGGACCTGCCGCTTCCCCTTGAACTCGGCGTCCTTCCACAGGCACAGCTCGCCGGGCCCGCAGTCGGCGGACGCGGGCGGCGCGGCGCTTCCCGTACGGGCCGCGGTCGCCGTGGGTGCGGCGAGCAGGGCGAGGGCGAGCAGCGAGGTGGTCAGGGCGGGCAGCGTGATGGTCGTGCGCATGGTGGTGAACCCCCGTGTGGTGCTGATCAGTTGACTGCACTCTCGCCCGGAACGACCGCCTCCAGGAAGCCCGTGCGGGGTCGGCCATCCTGATAGGGGAAAGTCCCGCCGAAGAGCTCTTCGGCGGGACTTTCGGGTGCGCGGGGCGCGTACGGGGGGCGCACTCCCCTGCCCGTGCGCGTCAGATGTGGACGGCTCCGCCGCCCGCCTCCGCGTTGGCGCCGCGCTTGGTGAGCAGGGCCACCACGGCGGCCACCGCGGCGACGACACCGGCGGTGACGAACGCGAGGTGCATGCCGGACAGGAACGTCTCCTGGACGACCTTGCCGATCTGCTCGATCACGGGCTGCGGGGTCTGCGCCTTCTCCAGGGCCTCGGTCGGCACGAATCCGACCTCGGCGGCCGCGTCCAGGCCGGGGGCGGGCTCGCCGGGCAGCCCCGACTCGGCCCACTTGTCGGGCAGGACGGAGGCCGTCCTGCTGGACATGACCGCGCCGAGCACGGCCGTGCCGAGGGCGCCGCCGACCTGCATGGCGGCCTGCTGCAGACCGCCCGCGACGCCGGAGAGCTCCATCGGGGCGTTGCCGACGATGACCTCGGTGGCGCCGACCATCACGGGGGCAAGGCCGAGGCCGAGCAGCGCGAACCACAGGGACATCGTCCACGTACCGGTACCGGCCGACAGCGTGGTCATGCCGAACATCGCGGCCGCCGTCAGGACCATGCCGCCGACCAGCGGGACGCGCGGGCCGAACTTGGTGATGAGGGCGCCGGCGACGGGCGAGGAGACGATCATCATGGCCGTCAGCGGCAGCAGGTGCAGTCCGCTCTCGACTGGGGTCTGGTGGTGCACGCCCTGCAGGTAGAACGTCACGAAGAACAGGCCGCCCATGAAGGCGAAGGCCATGAGCACCATGAGGACGGTGCCCGCGGAGAGCGGCACGGAGCGGAACATCCCGAGCGGGACCAGCGGCTCCTTGACCTTGGTCTCCCAGACGGCGAAGAGCACGAAGCACAGGACGGCCGCGCCCAGGAAGATCCAGGTCTTGGCGCCGCCCCAGCCCCAGGACTCACCGGCCTTGATGATGGCCCAGATCAGGAAGAACATCGCGCCGGACAGCAGCACGATGCCGGGGACGTCGAAGGAGCGCGGCGCGTTCTCGGCGCGGTGGTCCTTGAGGACCCACAGGCCGAAGAGCAGCGCGATCACGCCGACGGGCACGTTGATGTAGAACACCGACTGCCAGCTGACGTGCTCGACGAGGAAGCCGCCGAGGATCGGGCCGCCCGCGGTGGAGGCGCCGATGACCATGCCCCAGATGCCGATGGCCATGTTGAGCTTCTCGGCCGGGAAGGTGGCGCGCAGCAGACCGAGCGCCGCCGGCATCAGCAGGGCGCCGAAGAGGCCCTGCAGGACGCGGAAGACGACCACGAAGGTGACGCTCTCGGACAGGCCGATGGCGCCGGACGCGGCGGCGAAGCCGACGACGCCTATGAGGAAGGTCTGCCGGTGGCCGAAGCGGTCGCCGAGCTTGCCTGCGGTGATCAGGGCGACGGCCAGCGCGAGCAGATAGCCGTTGGTGATCCACTGGACGTCCGCGAGCGAGGCGCCCAGGTCCTTCTGGATGGCCGGGTTGGCAATGGCCACGATGGTGCCGTCGAGGGCCACCATCATCACGCCGATCGCGACGGCGAACAGCGTCAGCCAGGGGTGGCCGCGCAAGCCCTTGGCCTGGGCCGGAGCGGGAGCGCCCCCCGGCCGCTCCGGCGCTTTGTCCGCCTTGTCGACGGTGGTCTGACTAGTCATGCGTTCGAGGCTAATGACAGCCGCTGACAGTTGACAAACTGATTCACAAGTCGGTAACTGTCACGTTGCTCACAGGTATCGTGAGCTGCACGAACCGGCCGTACCGACCGGCCGTACGAACCGGCTGCCGACCGGTGGAAAGAGGCCCCTGATTGACCCCGCCCAAGCCCGAGCCCACGCCTGAGCCCAAGCCCGAGCCGACGGGCCTGCGCGAGCGCAAGAAGCGCCGCACCCGCGACGCCCTGCTGCGCGCCGCCCTCGAACTGTTCACGTCCAAGGGGTACGAGCAGACCACCGTCGACGAGATCGTGGACGCCGTCGACGTCTCGCAGCGCACCTTCTTCCGGTACTTCGCCGGCAAGGAGGAGGCCGTCTTCGCCGTACAGGAGATGGTGGAGGGGCAGTTCGTGGAGCAGCTGCGGGCGCGGCCCGCGGACGAGCCGCCGCTGCGGGCGCTGCGCGGGGCCGTGCTCGACGCGTGGAACACGATCGGTGACAGCATCGAGCAGGTCGTCCCGGTCGAACTGCACATGCGCACCTTCCAGTTGATCGAGTCGACGCCCGCGCTGCTCGCCGTCGAGATGCGCCGCTCCATCGAGATGGAGGAGGAGGTCGCGCGGATCATCGCGCGGCGTGAGGGCCTCGACGTGGACACCGACCCGCGCCCGCGCGTGGCCGTGGCCGCGTTCAGCGGGGTGATGCGGATGACCGGGCGGCTGTGGGGCGCGGGCGAGGACCTCAGCGTCGAGTCGATGCGCGCGGTCACGGAGGAGCAGCTCGACCAGCTGGTGCCGGCGCTCGCCGGGGACTGGCGCGCGGCCTGACCCGCCGGGGCCGACGGAGCGTACGAACACAGCGGCAGACGGTGAACTCCCGTGCCCCGCAAGCGCATACGGAGCGTAGTGGAGCCGTACCCCTTGCGCCCCCTTTGATATGAATCACGTACCGCGAAACGTGATGTGCCCCACCCTCTTCCCGGTCGGCGGCGACGTTCTCCTAGGGTGTCCCGGAGTGACTTCCTTCGACTCGTCCCCCACCTTGAACGTCTGGCGTGCCCTGCTCGCGCTCGCGGTCGTGTTCGTCATGCTGGCGACCACCGGCTGGAGCGCCGTGCGGCACGACCGGGGCGCGTCGACCCCGCTCGAACTCGCCCTCTCCGCCTGGAAGCGCGGCGGCATCGACGGCCACAAGCTGCCCGACCCGCACGCCCCGGCGGCCCGCATCGGGCACTTCTTCGACACGCTCACCGGCTCCCAGAAGCTCCGGCTCGCCCGCAGTCATCCGCTCGCCGTGGGCAACATGACGGGTGCGCCGGTGTGGCTGCGGTACGCCGCCAACCGGGTCGCCATCGACCGGGCGCGCGACGTCGAGCAGCAGCGCATGCACGACAAGCGCCTCTCCGCCTCCGGCCGGTACGAGGCGGGTCGGCGCATGCACCGCTTCGACTCCCTGATGGAGCCGAAGCGGCAGATCCTCGCCTTCGACCCGACCGGCCCCGGCCGCGTCGCGGAGGTGCTCGGCGACCTCGACCGCGCCGAGCGCGTCTCCGTCGTCGTGCCCGGCGTCGACACCAACCTGCTCACCTTCCAGAAGACGTACGGCCGCTACACCGCCCCGCGCGGCATGGCCAACGCCCTCTACCGCGAGCAGCACGAGCGCAGCCCGAAGACCCGCAGCGCGGTCATCGCCTGGGCCGACTACACCGCGCCGGTCGGCGTCGGCATGGACGCGGCCACCGCGAAGCGCGCCGAGGACGGCTCGGTCCGCCTCGACTCCCTCGTCCGTACGCTGCCCGGGGACTCGAAGGTCGCCCTGTACTGCCACAGCTACGGCTCGGTGGTGTGCGGGGTGGCCGCGCGGAAGCTGCCGTCGCGGGTCACCGACATAGCGGTCGCCGGCAGCCCCGGGATGCGCGCCGGGAGCGTCGGCGGGCTGCACACCGGGGCCCGGGTCTGGGCGATGCGGGACTCCGACGACTGGATCGGCGACATCCCGCACATGGAGGTCGGCGGCCTCGGTCACGGCGCCGACCCGGTCTCGCGGGGCTTCGGCGCACGCGTCATGTCCGCCGAGGGCGCCGTCGGGCACACCGGCTACTTCCACCCGGGCACGGAGAGCCTGCGCAACTTCGCCCGCATCGGCGTCGGCCAGTACGGGGCGGTCAGCTGTGCCGACGGTGGCGAGAAGTGCCGGAACACTTCTTCCGGTTCCGCTTCCGCCTGACGCGCGTAGAGATCCGTCGACCTGGCACTGCGCGGGAGGGCTTCGCGGGTGGGCTTCGGACCGCATGGCGCTTACGATGAGCCGCATGGGTGACGTACTGGCCGGATTTCATGCCGCCTGGGAGTTCGACTCGGACTCCGTGCTCATCCGCTTCGAACGGGGGATCAGGACGCCGAAGCTGTTCCAGGCGCTCGGTGAACGACGCATTCCCCACGAGGCGTTGGCGGCGGTGACCCTGACCCCGGGCAAACGCGGGACGGTGGTGCTGCACGCCGTTCCCAGACCCGGCGCGGATCCGCTGATGGCGGCCGCGGCCGGACAGCTCAAGGACAGCAGCGACCCCTATCGCCTGGTGCTGCCCGCCGAGCGCGAGACCCTCGCCGAGTACTACGCGGACGAGCTCCGCCCCCTCCTCGGCCCCGCGTCCGACGCCGAGGAGTTCCTCGTGCCCCCGCCGGAGGGCCCGCTCCAGTTCAAGGCGTACGACGGGAAGGCGTCCTTCGACGGCCGGACGGTGTCGTACCGCTGGTTCTGGACGGGGGCCTCGTCGGCCAAGTGGAAGGCGGGCGACCAGCGTTTCCCGGTGGGCGACCTCGCGGACGTCGAGTGGCGCTCGCCCGAGGTGTTCGACGGCCACCTGCGGCTGCTGCGCCGCACCCCGGCCGCCGCGCAACCCGCACAGGCCGACCAGGACCCGGCGGCGGTGGTGTTCGGCCTCGGGTACGGGCCGGTCCACGAGTCCCTGCCGTTCGCCGCGGCGGTCCTCGCGGCGGTCCGCAGCAGCGGCCCGTCGGCGGATTCCACCCCCCGCACCCCGGCCCGGCGCGACCCTGCGGACATCGCCGACCGCATCCGCCACCTCGGCGAACTCCACCAGGCGGGGCTGCTCACGGACGCGGAATTCACGTCGAAGAAGGCGGAGTTGCTGGCGGAGTTGTGAGTTTCCGGGCGCCCCAAAGGGTCGCGGGGCTGTGGCATATGCGGCTCCGCCGCAGGGGCGCGACCAACCACGACGGCGCGGCAGCCGAAAGACCGGCGTCATACCCCGGTAGCACTCGGCGGACCACTCCTCGGTATGACGCAGGTGACGGCCGCCGCTGCCTACGCTGAAGCCGTCATGGAAACCTCCTCGAAAACCCTGCGCGACGGCCTGCGGGACGGGCTCCGGGAGCTCGGGGCCGCGCTCACCACGCCCGCCGCCTCCGGCGAGGCCCCGCTCGCGGGGGCGAGCAAGGCGTGGGTGCGGTACCTGCCGTACGCCGTCGTGCTCGCCTTCGTCGCCTCACTGCTGCCCGTCACCGTCACCGTCCTCGTCAACGACTACCGCCTGGGCGGGGCGCTCGCCGGAGCGCTCGCCACCGCCCAGACCGCACCGCTGCTGCTCGCCGTCACGCGCCCGCTGCCCGCCTGGTGGATCGTGGGCACGGCGGACGTCCTCGGCGCGCTCGCGCTGCTCGGCGCGGACGGCACGCCGGGCCGCTCCTGGCCGTGGACGCCCATGGTGGTCGTCGGCTATCTGCTCCTGACGGTGCTGCTCGGCCTGCGTGAGTCCCGGCGCACCCTCGTCGCCGTGTGGCTGGCGACCGGCGTCGCGGGCTTCGTCTTCGAGTTGCTCTCGCAGGACCGCAGCGACGGCGTGCACCTGCTGCTGTTCGTGCTGTCCGGAGTCACCCTGGTCCTCACGTACGCGCTGCGCGCCCGTGGGGAGGCGCAGCGGCGACTCGTCGTGCAGGAGACGATCAGCGAGGCCGAACGGGCACAGCGCACCCTCCTGGAGGAACGGGCCCGGATCGCAAGGGAGTTGCACGATGTGGTCGCCCACCACATGTCCGTCATCACGGTCCAGGCGGACTCCGCGCCGTACCGCATCGACGGCCTGCCCGACGCCGCGCGGGAGGAGTTCGCGGCGATCGCGGGCAGCGCACGCGAGTCGCTCACCGAGATGCGGCGGCTGCTCACGGTGCTGCGCAGCGAGGAGACGAAGGGCGAGCTCGCCCCGCAGCCCGGCCTCGACCGGCTGCAGCAGCTGGTCGAGGCGACCGTACGGGCAGGCGTGCACACGGAGTTGACGTACTCGCCGGAGCCCGGCGCGGTGCCGCAGGCCGTCCAGCTGTCGGCGTACCGGATCGTGCAGGAGGCCCTGGCCAACGTCGTGCGGCACTCGCCCAGCAGCGCCCGCACGGAAGTGTCGGTGCGGGTCGTCGGCGGCGATCTGGTCGTCCTCGTCCTCAACGGCCCGCCGCTCGAACCGACGCCGCCCCTGGAGCACGGCGGCACGGGACACGGCCTGGTCGGCATGCGCGAGCGCGTACGGTTGGCCGGCGGCACGCTCGACGCCGGGCCGCTGGACAGAGGCGGTTTCCGCGTCGAGGCCCGGCTTCCCCTGCGTACGAAAGGTGCGGACAGACCGTGACGATCCGTGTGCTCATCGTCGACGACCAGGCCATGGTGCGGGCCGGATTCGCCGCGCTGCTCGCCGCGCAGAGCGACATCGACGTGGTCGGGGAGGCCAGCGACGGCCGGCAGGGCGTGGAAGTCAGCCGCTCCACGCACCCCGACGTGGTCCTGATGGACGTGCGCATGCCGGAGATGGACGGCCTGGCGGCGGCCCGCGCGCTGCTCGACCCTCCGCGGGGCGTGGTGCACCGACCGAAGGTCCTGATGCTGACGACGTTCGACGTGGACGACTACGTGTACGAGGCGCTGCGCGCCGGCGCCTCCGGGTTCCTGCTGAAGGACGCGCCGCCCGCCGACCTGATCGCCGCGGTCCGCGTGGTCGCCTCCGGGGACGCGCTGCTCGCACCGTCCGTGACACGACGCCTGATCGCGGACTTCGCCAGACAGAAGCCGACCCGCGCGAAGGACCTCTCCCTCGGCCTCAACGGACTGACGCCGCGCGAGACCGAAGTGCTCGAACTGATCGCGCGCGGCCTCTCCAACCAGGAGATCGCCGGGCGGCTCGTGCTCGCCGAGCAGACCGTGAAGACGCACATCGGCCGCGTCCTCGCCAAGCTCGACCTGCGCGACCGCGCCCAGGCGGTGATCTTCGCGTACGAGTCGGGGCTCGTGTCGCCGGGCGAGGCGGGCTGAACGGAGGGGCGCGGCGCGCCTCGCAGCACCCCCTCGCGCCACCCCCTACTGGGGTAGCACCCCGCGCACTCCCTCCAACACCTCGGTATCACCCCGGAGTTGGCCCCTCGGTGTGACGCCTCGGCCGAGGCCGCCTTCCTACCTTCCCTCCCGTCAGCGAGACGGACGTACGGGACGTACGGGAAGAGGAGACGGCCATGGCCGAGGAAGCGAAAGGGCCGCAGGGGCCGAGGGGGGCGAGGGAGCAGAGGCGGCCGAAGCGGGGGCGGCGCGGGCCGCGGACACTGCTCGCGGCACTACTCACGGCGACGGTCGTGGCGGGCAGTGCGGGCTGGGCCGTCGGTTCCGAGCAACAGGCCGTCACCGGCCCGGTTCCCGGCGTCGGCCCCTGGCGCGCCGACCGGTCCCCCGACCTGCACGGCCGCCCGCTGCCCGACCCGGCGACCGCAAGTCCCGCCGAGGTCGCCCGTTTCTTCGCCGGTCTGACCGGGCGGCAGCGCGAGGCCCTCGTCGAGCGGCACGCCCTCGTGGTCGGCAACCTCGACGGCGCCCCGCCCGCCCTGCGGTACGCGGCCAACTCCCGGGCGCTGCAAGCGGCACGCGCCGAGGAGCTGGCCCGCGCCGCCGACCCGGAGCTGCCCGGCCAGGACCGAGCGGCCGCCCGCGCCCGCGCCGAGCGGTACGCCGAACTGGGCGCACCCGGCCGGCAGATCCTCGCCTTCGACCCGCGCGGCCGGGGCCAAGTCGCAGAGGTCTACGGGGACTTGGCGCACGCGGACCACGTCGCCGTGATCGTGCCGGGCTCGGACATCGACCTGAACACCTTCGACCGCACGAAGGACCGCTACGGCACGCCCAGCGGCATGGGCCGGGCCCTGTACGCGGCCACGACCGAGGGCGGCACCCTCGACCGAGGCACGGCCGACCGCGCCTCTGACGAACACGGCACCGCCCACCGCACCACCACCGACCGGACCACCACCGACCGCGGCACCCCCGACGGTGTCACCACCACCCACCGCAGCACTCCCGAGTCCAGCGCCGCCGACCCCACCGCCACCAACCGCACCACCGCCGGGCACACGCCCACCGCCACGAACCCCACCACCGCCGGGCGCACGCCCACCAACCGGACCGCCACCCACCGCACCACCGCCGGGCGCACGCCCACCGCCACCAACCGCACCACCGCCGGGCCCAAGCCCACCGCCACCAACCACACCACCGCCGGGCCCAAGCCCACCGCCACCAACCGCACCACCGCCGGGCGCACGCCCACCAACCGCCCCGCCCCCGAGCGCGGCGCCGCCCACCGCACCACAACCCACCACGGCACCCCCGACGACGCCGCCACCGCCAGCCGCCCCTCCACAAGTCACAGCACCCCCACCCCCCACACCGCAGTGATCGCCTGGGCCGGGTACACCACTCCCGTCGGGCTCGGGCCGGATGCTGCGACCGGGCGGCTTGCCGAGGCGGGGGCGCCGCGGCTGGTTCGGCTCGTGCAGGGCGTGGTCGCGGCGGGCGGGCCGCGACCGGCGCTGTTCTGCCACAGCTACGGCTCGGTGGTGTGCGGCCTCGCCGCGCCCGAGGTGCCCGCCGCCGACCTGGTCGTGGCCGGCTCCCCCGGCATGCGCGTGGACCGGGCCGCCGACCTGCGCACCGGGGCCCGCGTGTGGGCCGCGAAGGACCCGGACGACTGGATCGACGACGTCCCGCACGTCCAGCTCCTCGGCCTCGGCCACGGCGCCGACCCCACCGACCCGGCCTTCGGCGCCCGCCCCGTGCCCGCCGCGCGCGCCGAGGGCCACACCGGCTACTTCGTGCCCGGAACGGACTCGCTCCGCGCCTTCGCCGCCATCGCCCGCGGCGCCTCCCGCTGAGACCTCACACCCAGGACGTGCCGTCATGACGTACACCGAACTTGCCCGTTCCACAACGAAGTTGAGGCAGCCGCACCTGCGCGGCCGCCGTCCCGCCGAGCGGCTGCGTTCCGCCCGTCGCACCCTGGCCCGTACGACCGCGGCGGTCGACGCGCGGACGCCCGCGCACCGGGACCGGGCCGTCGACGGTCTGCGGGCGCTCGCGCTGCTCGCCGTGCCGACCGGGCACTGGCTGCTCGGCGGGTTCACGCGCGACACCGACGGCGCGCTGCACAACGCCAGCCCGCTGTCCGCGCTCGGCGGGCTCGCGCCGCTGAGCTGGTTCCTGCAGCTGCTCGGGATCTTCTTCCTGGTCGGCGGCTACGCCTCGGTCCTCTCGTACCGGCGGGCCCGCGAGCGCGGCGGGTCGACGGCCGGCTGGCTGCGCGGACGGGTGGCGCGGCTCGGGCGGCCGGTGCTCGGGGTGACGGCGGTGTGGGCGCTGCTCGTCCCGCTGCTGTCGGCGCTCGGCGTGCCGGGCGACTCGCTGCGCACCGGCGCGACCCTCGTCGTCCAACCGCTGTGGTTCGTGGGCGTCTACACGGTGATCACCGCGCTCACCCCGCTCTGTGTGCGCGCCGCGGAACGCCTCGGCGCCTGGTCGGCGGCCCCGCTCGTGGCGACGGTCGCGGCCGTCGACTTCCTGCGGTACGGGCCGTACGCGGAGGCGATGCCGTCGTGGCTGAGCGTCCTGAACATCCTGCCGGGGTGGCTGTTCGCGTACCAACTGGGCGTCGCCTGGGGCGAGAAGAGGCTCGGCAGGCGCGGCGCGTGGCTGCTGCTCGCGGGCGGTACGGCGCTGTTCGCGGCGCTGCTGCTCGCCTTCCACTACCCGGCGTCCATGGTGGGCGTGCCGGGTGAGGCGCGCACCAACTCGCATCCGCCGTCGCTGCTGGTGCTCGCGCTGGCGGCGGCGCAGAGCGGTGCGGCGATCCTGCTGCGGGACCGGATCGGCGCGCTGCTGCGCAGGCCTGCGGTGTGGGCGCCGGTGGTGGTGGTCAACCTGTCGGCGATGACGATCCTGTGCTGGCACCAGACGGCGATGTTCGCGACGGCGGTCACGGGCGCGCGGTTCGGGGCGGTGCCGGGTCTGACGACAGCGCCGGACTCGTTCGCGTGGGTGGCGGCGCGGGCGCTCTGGCTCCCGGTCTTCGCGCTGCTGCTGCTCGCGATCGCCCGGTACGCACGCCACTTCGAGCGGCCTTGGCGTACGGGCACGGGCACGGGCACGCAGGCCGCGGCCCGGCTCCGGGGCGCGGTCGCGGGGCTGCTGGCCGTCGGGTTCGCGGGGTTCGCGCTGGGGTGGGGGTAGGCGGCGCCGGCGCCGGAAGGCCCGCGCCGGTGCCGCCCGCGTTTCGGCTACTCCCGCCCGGCCGACGTGAACGCCATGTTGGCGTACCGGCCGCCCGCGACCTGCCCGGCGATCGGGTCGAGGAGCTCCAACTCGCCCTCGGTCAGCACCAGTCGGGTCGCCGCGGTGTTCTCCTCCAGACGGCTGCGCCGACGCGTGCCGGGAATCGGGACGACCGGCAGACCGTGCACGTCGGCCTGCCGCTGGGCCCAGGCCAGCGCGATCTGCCCGAGGGTCGCGCCGCGGGACTCGGCGAGCTTCCGCACGGGCTCCAGGAGCGCGGCGTTCGCGACGGCGTTGTCACCGCTGAAGCGGGGCATCGTACGGCGGAAGTCGTCCGCGCCGAGCTCGGCGGTCGCGTCCTTGAACGCGCCGGTGAGGAAGCCGCGGCCGAGCGGCGAGTACGGCACGAACGCGGTGCCGAGACGAGCCGCGGTGGGCACGACGTTGGCCTCCACGTCCCGGCTGAACAGCGACCACTCCGACTGCACGGCGGCGATCGGGTGCACGGCGTGCGCGGCCTCCAGCTCGGGCCCGGTGACCTCGCTGAGCCCCAGGTGCTTCACCTTGCCCTCGGCGACCAGCTCGGCCATGACGCCGACGGTCTCCTCGATGGGCACGTTCACATCGCGCCGGTGCATGTAGTAGAGGTCGATGACGTCGACGCCGAGGCGCCGCAGGCTGCCCTCGACGCAACTGCGGATGTACGCCGGGTCGTTGTTGATGCCGCGCTTCTCCGGGTCGTCCTTGTCGAGGACGATGCCGAACTTGGTGGCGAGGACGATCTCGTCGCGGTGCGCCTGCACGAACGGGGCGATGAACTTCTCGTTCTCGCCGTGCCCGTACATGTCGGCGGTGTCGTACAGGGTGACGCCGAGTTCGAGGGCCCGCTCCAGGGTGGCGCGCGCCTCGTCGGGATCGGTGGTCTCGCCGTACGCGAAGCTCATGCCCATGCAGCCGAGGCCCTGGACGCCGACCTCGGGTCCGTCGCTGCCGAGGCGGGTGGTGCTGATCTTCTCCGTGCTGCTGTTCTCCGAGCTCATCAGGCCCAGGCCCTCTCCGACGCCCGCCGGGCGTCCGCGTAAAAGTCGATCTTGTGGTTGAGGACGGCGAGGGTGCCCTGGAGTTCGGCGATGCGGTCGACGACATCGCGCCGCGTCTGCTCCAGGAGCGCCTGCCGCTCCTCGAAGGTGTGGTCGCCCTGCCGCACCAGCTCGGCGTAACGGACCATGTCCGCGACCGGCATGCCGGTGAGGCGCAGCTTGCCGACGAGGGAGAGCCAGTCCAAGTCCCGGTTGGTGAACCGGCGTTGGCCGGTGTGCGAACGGTCCACGTGCGGCATCAGACCGATCCGCTCGTACCAGCGCAGGGTGTGCGCGCTGAGGCCGGTGTGCGCGGCGACCTCGCTGATCGTGTACCGGTCCCGGCCGTCCGGCCGCGGGTGCTCCGGGTCGGCGCCGGCACACCGCTCGACCGTCTCCGGCGTCGTGGGTACGGGGGTCTGCTCAGCGGGGGTCAGAGGAGTGCTCTCCATCACCGTCATGCCCCCACGCTAGGACCTTGGAGTGCGCTCCAAGCAAGCGGAATCGGAGCGAAATCCGGAGGAGATCCTGCTGCCCGCTCACTACGCTCCGCGCCATGAGTCTCGTACGCCGTGCCACGCCCGAGGACGCCGAGGAGCTGATCCGGCTCCGCAAGATCATGCTGGACTCGTTGAAACCCAGCGACGACGTCGGCTGGCAGGCCGCGACGGTACGCCGCCTCCGTACCGAACTGGCCCGCCCCGACGGCGACTTGGCGGCGACGGTCGTCGACGATCCGACGACCCCCGGCCGCCTCGCCGCCTGCGCGACCGGCAAGATCGAGTACCGCCTCGGCTCCCCGGACAACCCCGACGGCGCGATCGGATACGTCTTCAACGTCTGCACCGACCCCGCCCGACGCCGCGAGGGCCACTCCCGCGCCTGCATGCGCGCCCTCCTCGACTGGTACCGCACCCGAGGAATCCGCAAGATCGACCTCACGTCCTCCCCCGAGGCGGAGTCCCTCTACACCTCCCTCGGCTTCCACCACATGCCCGAACCGGCCATGCGGTTGCTGCTGCCGGGCACCGGGACGTGAGCGAGGGCCTCGCCCTGCCGGAGGGGTCCTGGTGGGACTGGGAGGTGCTCAGCTGGAACCCGGGCTGCCTCCGCCTGGCCGCGGGGTACGGTGCCACTCCGCCCCACCGAGCAAACCCAGCCCGTCCGGCGTTTGAGGACGAGCCCGGAGGGCGACGATCCAGCCCGTCCGGCGCCTGAGGACGAGCCCGGAGGGCGACGATCCAGCCCGTCCGGCGCTTGAGGACGAGCCCGGAGGGCGACGATCCAGCCCGTCCGGCACCTGAGGACGAGGCCGCAGGCCGATGGGCGGGGCGCACGTCGAGGGTGCCGGGGCGTCCGCCTGGACCCACCCCGTACGCTCATCCCCATGCAGAGCCTCGCGCAGATCGAGAACTGGCCGGTCACCACCGCGGCAGCGGCCGTCGTGCGGGCGGACGGCAGCGTCGCCGGGTCGTACGGCCCCACCGCGCACCGCTTCCCGCTGGCCTCCGTGACGAAGCCGATCGCGGCGTACGCGGCGCTCGTCGCGTACGAGGAAGGCGCGATCGAGCTCGACGAGCCGGCCGGGCCCGAGGGTTCGACGGTGCGGCATCTGCTCGCGCACACCAGCGGCCTGGCTTTCGACGAGCACAAGGTGATGGCCCCGGCCGGCACCCGGCGGCTCTACTCCAACGCCGGTTTCGAGGTGCTCGGCGACCACATCGCGAAGGCCGCCGACATGCCGTTCGCGGAGTACGCCCGGCAGGCGGTCCTCGAACCGCTCGGCATGACCGCCACCACCCTCGACGGCTCGCCCGCCAAGGACGGCGTGTCCACCGTGGACGACCTGGTGCGGTTCGCCGCGGAGGTGCAGGCGCCGCGGCTGCTCGACGCCCGTACCGTCGTCGAGGCGATGTCCGTCGTACACCCCGGGCTCTCCGGCATCCTGCCGGGCTACGGCCACCAGAAGCCCAACGACTGGGGCCTCGGCTTCGAGATCCGCGGCGCCAAGTCCCCGCACTGGACGGGCAGTTCGTCCTCGCCGCGGACGTTCGGGCACTTCGGCCAGTCCGGCACGTTCCTGTGGATCGACCCCGACGCGGGCGCCGCCTGCGTGGCCCTCGCCGACCGTGCCTTCGGTCAGTGGGCGATCGACGCCTGGCCCCCGCTCACGGACGCGGTCCTGGCCGAGCTCAAGGGCTAGGTCCTGTCTTCAATCTCCCGTCGTTCGCCCGGACGCCGCGGGGCAGACGGGAGATTGAAGACAGGGCCTAAGGCGCGGGCGGTGTCCACGGGGCCGGGAGTTCCCAGACCAGGACCTCCGCCGTCGACCGGCCCGCCAGCTCCAGGCCCGACTCCCCCGTCAGCCGCACCGCGTCCCCCGGCCCCAACTCCACGCCCCCGAGGGCCACTTCACCCCGGGTGACGTGCACGTACGCGTACTCCGCGTCCGGCACCGCCGTCCGCTCGCCCGGGCCGAGCCGCCGCACGTGCAGCATCGCGCCGGCCTCGGCGACCTCGTACGGCGTCGAGTCGGCTATCCCGTGGACCACCTCGTACGACGGGTCGCCGCCGGGCTGCAGCGGGGCCAGCCACATCTGCACGAACACCAGCGGCTCGGTGCCCGCGTTGCGCTCCACGTGCCGGACGCCGCCGCCCGCGCTGAGCCGCTGCACGTCACCGGGCCGGACGACGGACTCGTGGCCCTCCGAGTCCCGGTGCGTGAGCTCGCCGCGGACGACCCATGTGACGATCTCGGTGTGGCTGTGCGGGTGCTCGTCGAAGCCGGCGCCCGGCCCGAGCCGCTCCTCGTTGCAGGCGATGATCGCGCCGAAGCGCAGGTTGTCGGGGTCGTAGTGCGGTCCGAAGGAGAAGGCGTGCCACGACTCGATACCGGTCTCCGGGTCGCCTCCGGGATAGCGCTCGTCGGCGCGCCGTACGTCCATCACGCCCCCCACGGTAGACCCGGCACTCCGTCGACCCGCCCGGATAAGGCAGTCTTGTCCCGTGCCCGAACCCGTAGACGAATCTCCGCAGCCGCCCTCCCCGCATCCGCATGCCGCGACGCTCAAGCGCCTCGAGCAGTCCTCCGGCAGCCTCGCCGCGCAGGCGATCGCGCGCATGGACGAGACGCTGCCGTGGTACCGCGCGATGCCGCCGGAGAACCGGTCCTGGATCGGCCTGGTCGCGCAGGCCGGTATCGCCGCGTTCACCGAGTGGTTCCGGCACCCCGACGCCCCGCAGGCCATCTCCACGGACGTCTTCGGCACGGCGCCCCGCGAGCTGACGCGGGCGATCACCCTGCGCCAGACCGTGGAGATGGTGCGGACGACGATCGAGGTCATGGAGTCCGCGATCGACGAGGTCGCGGCCCCCGGCGACGAGTCGGTGCTCCGCGAGGCCCTGCTCGTCTACGCCCGCGAGATCGCCTTCGCCACCGCGCAGGTGTACGCGCAGGCCGCCGAGGCCCGCGGCGCCTGGGACGCCCGCCTCGAATCCCTGGTCGTGAACGCGGTCCTGTCCGGCGAGGCCGACGAGGGCGCCGTCAGCCGCGCCGCCGCCCTCGGCTGGAACTCGCCGGAGCACGTCTGCGTCGTCCTCGGCACCGCGCCCGACGGCGACAGCGAACTCACCGTCGAGGCCATCCGCCGCGCCTCCCGGCACGCCAAGCTGCAGGTCCTGACGGGGGTGCTCGGCGACCGGCTCGTCGTCATCGCGGGCGGCAGCGACAACCCGCTGTCGGTCGCCAAGGCCCTGATCGGCCCGTACGCGGCGGGGCCCGTGGTCGCCGGGCCCGTGGTCCCCGACCTGCTCGCCGCGACCCGGTCGGCGCAGGCCGCGGCCGCCGGGCTCAAGGCCTGCTCGGCGTGGCAGGACGCGCCGCGCCCGGTGCTCGCGGACGATCTCCTGCCGGAGCGCGCGATCGCCGGAGACCCGGCCGCGCGCGAGCAGTTGGTGGAGGAGATCTACAGACCGCTGGAGGAGGCGGGCTCCGCGCTCCTGGAGACCTTGAGCGTCTACCTGGAGCAGGCCAGCAGTCTTGAGGGCGCCGCGCGGATGCTGTTCGTCCACCCCAACACCGTGCGCTACCGGCTGCGACGTGTGACTGACGTCACCGGCTGGTCGCCGTCCGATGTCCGTTCGGCCTTCACGCTGCGGATCGCGCTGATCCTGGGGCGTCTGGTCGACGGGGATCCCCAGTCCTAGACTTTTGTCGGGGGTCGACAATTCCCCTGACTGTTCTTCGTCCCTGTCCCCACGGGCGGTTGCCGCCGTCCACAAGAGAGAGTGTGAGAGTGCTCGTACTCGTCGCTCCCGGCCAAGGCGCCCAGACGCCCGGCTTCCTGACCCCCTGGCTCGAACTCCCCGGCGCCGCCGACCGGCTCGCCGCCTGGTCCGACGCCATCGGTCTCGACCTCGCCCACTACGGCACGCAGGCCGACGCCGACGCCATCCGTGACACCGCGGTCGCGCAGCCGCTGCTCGTCGCCGCGGGGCTGCTCTCCGCCGCCGCGCTCGGCGAGACCGCGCCGGACGCGGTCGCCGGACACAGCGTCGGCGAGATCACCGCGGCCGCGCTCGCGGGCGTCCTCGACGACACCGCGGCCCTGCAGCTCGTGCGCAAGCGCGGCCTCGCCATGGCGGACGCCGCGGCCATCACGCAGACCGGCATGTCGGCGCTGCTCGGCGGCGAACCCGACGCCGTGCTGCCGCACCTGGAGAAGCTCGGCCTGACCCCGGCCAACGTGAACGGCGCCGGCCAGATCGTCGCCGCCGGCACGATGGAGCAGCTCGCCGCGCTCGCCGAGGACAAGCCGGAGGGCACCCGCCGCGTGGTGCCGCTGCAGGTCGCCGGCGCGTTCCACACCGAGCACATGGGCCCCGCGGTCGCCGCCCTCGACGAGGCCGCGAAGGAGCTGACCCCGGCCGACCCGAAGGTCCGGTACGTCTCGAACAAGGACGGCCGGGCCGTGGACTCCGGCGCCGAGGTGATCGCGCGCCTGGTCGGCCAGGTCGCCAACCCGGTCCGCTGGGACCTGTGCATGGAGACGTTCAAGGAGCTCGGCGTGACCGCGCTCGTCGAGCTGTGCCCCGGCGGCACCCTCACCGGGCTGGCCAAGCGCGCCCTGCCCGGCGTGAAGACGCTCGCCCTGAAGACCCCCGACGACCTCGACGCGGCCCGCGCCCTGATCGCCGAACATTCGCAGACGGCCTGAGTAGGAGCCCCGAGAGCATGTCGAAGATCAAGCCAAGCAAGGGTGCACCGTACGCGCGCATTCTCGGCGTCGGCGGCTACCGTCCGACCCGGGTCGTGCCCAACGAGGTGATCCTGGAGAAGATCGACTCGTCCGACGAGTGGATCCGCTCCCGCTCCGGCATCGCGACCCGGCACTGGGCGAACGACGAGGAGACCGTCGCCGCCATGTCGATCGAGGCGTCCGGCAAGGCGATCGCCGACGCCGGGCTCACCGCCGACAAGATCGGCGCCGTGATCGTCTCGACCGTCTCGCACTTCAAGCAGACCCCCGCCATCGCCACGGAGATCGCCGACAAGCTCGGCACCGAGAAGGCCGCCGCCTTCGACATCTCCGCGGGCTGCGCCGGCTTCGGGTACGGGCTGACCCTGGCGAAGGGCCTGGTCACCGAGGGCTCCGCCGAGTACGTCCTGGTGATCGGCGTGGAGCGGCTCAGCGACCTGACCGACCTGGAGGACCGGGCCACGGCCTTCCTGTTCGGTGACGGCGCCGGCGCCGTCGTCGTGGGCCCGTCCGACGAGCCGCACATCGGCCCGACGGTCTGGGGCTCGGAGGGCGACAAGTCCGAGACCATCAAGCAGACCGTGCCGTGGACCGACTTCAACATCGGCGACGTGTCGAAGCTGCCCGTGGACGACTCGGGCAACCTCAAGTTCCCTGCGATCACGCAGGAGGGCCAGGCGGTGTTCCGCTGGGCCGTGTTCGAGATGGCGAAGGTCGCCAAGGAGGCGCTCGACGCCGCCGGCCTGAGCCCGGACGACCTGGACGTCTTCATTCCGCACCAGGCCAACATGCGGATCATCGACTCGATGGTGAAGACACTGAAGCTGCCGGAGCACGTCACGGTCGCCCGTGACGTGGAGACCACCGGCAACACCTCGGCCGCCTCGATCCCGCTCGCGATGGAGCGGCTCCTGGCGACCGGCGAGGCGAAGAGCGGCGACACCGCGCTGGTCATCGGCTTCGGGGCGGGTCTCGTGTACGCCGCCACGGTCGTTACCCTCCCCTAGGCACCGTACGGGGCCCTCGCAGAGACCTCCGGTCCGAGCGAGGCGTCCCGGCCGATGCCGCTAACCATCTGATACATACGAAGGAGCGCCACATGGCCGCCACTCAGGAAGAGATCGTTGCCGGTCTCGCGGAGATCGTGAACGAGATCGCCGGCATCCCCACCGAGGACGTCCAGACGGACAAGTCCTTCACCGATGACCTGGACGTCGACTCGCTGTCCATGGTCGAGGTCGTCGTCGCCGCCGAGGAGCGCTTCGACGTGAAGATCCCCGACGACGACGTCAAGAACCTCAAGACGGTCGGCGACGCCACCGACTACATCCTGAAGCACCAGAGCTGACCCTCTGCTCGCTCAACGCCACCCGGCGGTGGCGCCGTTGTATCCCTATTACGTGGAGAAAGAATCCCTGTGAACTCGACCAATCGCACCGTGGTCGTCACCGGTATCGGCGCAACCACACCGCTGGGTGGCGATGCGGCTTCTACCTGGGAGGGCCTGATCGCGGGCCGTTCCGGCATCTCCCTGCTGGAGCAGGAGTGGGCCGCCGAACTGCCGGTCCGGATCGCCGGCCAGGTCGCCGTGGAGCCGACCGAGATCATTCCGCGCCCGCAGGCCCGGAAGCTGGACCGCTCAGCGCAGTTCGCGCTGATCGCCGCCCGTGAGGCCTGGCAGGACGCGGGCCTGACCGGCGCCGCCGGCGAGGAGTCGGGCATCGACCCGAACCGCCTGGGCGCCGTCATCGCCTCCGGCATCGGCGGCGTCACGACGCTCCTCGACCAGTACGACGTGCTGAAGGAGAAGGGCGTACGCCGGGTCTCCCCGCACACCGTGCCGATGCTCATGCCCAACTCCCCCGCGGCGAACGTCGGCATCGAGCTGAACGCCCGCGCCGGTGTGCACACCCCGGTGTCGGCGTGCGCGTCCGGCGCCGAGGCCATCGGGTACGCGATCGAGATGATCCGTACCGGCCGCGCCGACATCGTGATCGCCGGTGGCACCGAGGCCGCCATCCACCCGCTGCCGATGGTCGCGTTCGGCAACATGATGGCGATGTCCAAGAACAACGACGACCCGCAGGGCGCCTCGCGTCCCTACGACGTCGACCGCAACGGATTCGTGCTCGGCGAGGGCTCCGGCGTGATCGTCCTGGAGTCCGAGGAGCACGCGAAGGCCCGCGGCGCGAAGATCTACGTCGAGGCCGTCGGCCAGGGCATCTCCGCCGACGCCCACCACATCACGCAGCCCGAGCCGTCCGGCACGGGTATCGCGCAGGCGGTGCAGAACCTCCTCGACACCACGGGTCTGAAGCCGGCCGAGATCGTGCACGCCAACGCGCACGCCACGTCGACCCCGCAGGGCGACATCGGTGAGCTGCGCGCGCTGCGCAAGGTCCTCGGCGACGACCTGGACCATGTGGCGGTGTCCGCGACGAAGTCGATGACCGGTCACCTCCTCGGCGGCGCCGGCGGTGTGGAGACCGTGGCCACGGTCCTCGCGCTGAAGAACCGGGTCGCCCCGCCCACGATCAACATCGACAACCTCGACCCGGAGGCGGAGGCCGACATCGTGCGCGGCGAGGCGCGTCCGCTCCCCGAGGGCACCATCGCCGCGCTGAACGACTCGTTCGGCTTCGGCGGCCACAACGTGGTGCTGGCGTTCCGCACGGTCTGAGTGCCGTACACACACTGAAGGCCCGCTCGGAACTCCCGAGCGGGCCTTCGGCGTACGGCCGTCACACCACCTGGTGGAGCCAGCGCACCGGGGCGCCCTCTCCCGCGTACCGGAAGGGTTCCAGTTCGTCGTCCCAGGGCTTGCCGAGGAGGCCGGTGAGTTCGGACTCGAGGTCGCTCTCGCCGCGTTGCGAGCGGGCGAGGGCGGCGCGCAGTCGGTCCTCGGGGATCAGGATGTCGCCGTGGATGCCGGTGACGGCGTGGAAGATGCCGAGGTCGGGGGTGGCGCTGTACCGCTCGCCCTCCGTGCCGGCGCCGGGTTCGGCGGTGACCTCGAAGCGCAGCATCTGCCAACCGCGCAGTGCGGAGGCGAGTTTGGCGGCGGTGCCGGGCTCGGCCTGCCAGGAGAATTCGGATCTCCACGTGCCGGGGGCGGCGGGCTGCCGGATCCAGTCGAGGTTCACACGCCCGCCGAGTACGCCCGCGACCGCCCATTCGATGTGCGGGCACAGCGCGCGCGGAGCGGAGTGCACGTACAGAACTCCACGTGTCGTCACCGGACCTCCAGTGTGGGTCGAGGTTCGCCTTCCCCAGCGGCCTCGCGCCCGTGCCGAGCAATGCTGACCGAACGTAGCCAATGACGACCAATTCGGACAGATCTGACGTGATGTAATTTACCGGAACCGAGACAGCGGCCTGCCTCTGGGTCGACTGTGGCAAAGCTACCGTGCGGCAGTGGCCCGAGTGTGACGTACCGTCGGTCCCGGTGCGGGGAATCGTTCAGCATTCACCCGGCAGGGCGCTACAGCTGTCATGGAGGGGACGTCAGGATGCGGGAGTTCGGTTTCGTCCGTCCTCTTCGTCGCGGGGCCGCGGGGGTGGTGGCGGCGGTGTCGCTCGCTTCCGCGTCGCTGGGCCTGGCGGCCTGCAGCGCCTCGGAGGGTTCGGGTTCGGCTCCGGCGCCGAAGAGTTCGGCGGTACGCGGCAGCAAGCCGGCGGCGCGGCCGGAGCGGCCGGAGCCGGTGTGGGACACCTCGCCGAAGTCGGTGGCGGCGGTGGGCGATTCGATCACGCGTGGTTTCGACGCCTGTCAGGTGTTGTCGGACTGCCCGGAGGCCTCGTGGGCGACGGGCACGGACGACCGGGTGCGTTCGCTGGCGGTGCGGTTGCTCGGCAAGGAGGCGGCGGCGACGCACAGTTGGAACTTCGCGAGCAGTGGCGCGCGGATGGCCGACCTGCCGGAGCAGATGGAGCGGGCGGCGGCCGAGTCCCCGGACCTGGTGACGGTGCTCGTGGGGGCGAACGACGTGTGCCGGGCGTCGGTGGCCGCGATGACGCCGGTCGCCGAGTTCCGCGCGGACTTCGCCGAGGCGCTGCGCACGCTGCGCGCAAAGCGGCCGAAGACGCAGGTGTACGTGGCGAGTGTGCCGGACCTGAAGCGGTTGTGGTCGCAGGGGCGGGGCAGCGCGACGGCCAAGCAGGTGTGGAGCCTGGGCATCTGCCCGACGATGCTGGGCGAGCCGGACGCCGTCGACGCGCGGTCGGTGGAGCGCAGGGACGCGGCGTACGAGCGGGTGGTGGCGTACAACGAGGCGTTGGCGGGGGTGTGCGCGAAGGACGAGCGGTGCCGGTACGACGGCGGGGCGGTCTTCGACTACCGCTTCGGCACGGGGCAGTTGAGCCGCTGGGACTTCTTCCACCCGGGCAGGAGCGGGCAGGCACGGCTGGCGGAGCTGGCCTTCGAGAAGGTGACGGCGGACCGGGGACGGTCCTGAACGGGCGCACGCGCGGCGGGAGTTGGGCCATACTTCCGGGACCGTTCGGCGGCTCGTGGAAGGACCCCTGTGTCAGTCATACGCGTGCGGCTCTGCGCCGCTGTACTCGCTCTCTGCTCCCCTCTCGCCCTCGGCGCCGCGCCCGCCCCGGACGCACCGGCCCCGGACACGTACGCCGGGGAGGGGCCCACCGTGGAGGAGTTGCGCCTCGACCGTGCCGCGCCGCAGGAGATCCTGCGGCGCAGCGGGTTCGCCGACGTGGCCCCGGATTTCGCGCGGGCGCTGCGCGCGGCGGACTCGTACGCGGAGGCCCGGCAGGTCGTCGTACGCCACGGGTCGCGGCTGTGGGAGCGGGCCGTGGCGCGGGTGCAGGGGCGGGCGCCGGTGGCGGACGGGGAGTTGAGCCGGGACGACGACCGGCCGCTGTACTGGGCGCGGCTCGGCATGACGCGTGAACTGCGCGCCTGGGACGCCGAGTTCGGCCCGACCGGGGCGCAGCGCGCGGAGTTGCTGGCCGCGTTGGAGCGGGCCTCGCGCGGGCAGGACGACATCCGCTGGCCGGACGACGGCGGGCGCAGGGTGCTGCTCACCGGCTTCGACCCGTTCACCCTCGACCGGGACGTGCGGATCAGCAACCCTTCGGGGGCGGCGGCCCTCGCGCTGGACGGCACCTATGTCCGTACGGCGGACGGGCGGCGGGCGCGCGTCGAGGTGGCCGTGTTCCCGGTGCGCTGGCAGGACTTCGCGGACGGCGCGGTGGAGCGTGCCCTGCGCCCGCAGCTGCCGCGCGTGGACGCGTTCACGACGGTCAGCCAGGGCCGGGTGGGCCGCTTCGACGTGGAGCGGTTCAACGGGGCCTGGCGGGGTGGCTTCCCGGACAACCTGAACGTCTCGCGCACGGAGACGGTCCCGGTCGCCGACCCGGACTCGCAGCCGCAGTGGACGCGTACGACGCTGCCGTACGAGCGGATCGTGGCGGCGGAGACCGGGCCGTTCCCGGTGTACGACAACACCGAGGTGACGGAGATCCCGGCCGGGGCGACCGAGCCGGTGAAGCGGGCCGACGGTCCGACCGAGGGCTCGACGGCGCGCGCGGGCGGGGGCGGCGACTACCTGTCGAACGAGATCGCGTACCGGGCGACGCTGCTGCGCGACCGGCTCGGCCTGGACGCGCTGCCCGGCGGCCATGTGCACACGCCGGTGCTGCAGTTCGGCGCGGGCAACACGGACCCGGCGACCGGCACGGTCACGGACCCGCAGTTCGTGCGGAACCGGCTTGCGATCGTGGGGCAGGTGCGGCAGATCGTGGCCGTGGCGGCGGCCAGGCGCTGAGCCGCGGGGCCGGCGGGCCTTCGCTACTGCGCGTACGGGTTGCCGGGCATCGGCTGCGGCGGCTGCCCGTACGGGCCGGAGGCCTGTCCGCTGTGCGGGGCGGGGGTCTGCGGGGGCGACTGCGGCTGCTGCTGCGGGAGTTCGTTCTCGCGGCGCAGGTCGCGCACCATCAGCGTCGCGCCCGCGACCGCGCCCGGCATCAGGAACACCGCGACGAACGGGACCAGGAACGCCAAGGCGAGCGGCACGCCGAAGCCCCAGGTCGTCATGCGGTGGGCGCGCAACAGGGCGAGCTGCTCGCGGACTTCGACGCGGCGGCGCTGCAGGGCGACCGAGGTGAGCTCCTGGGTGAGGAAGAAGCCGGTCACGCAGAAGCCGATCGCCGGGACCACGGTCTGCCCGAGCACCGGAATGAAGCCGAGGAAGAACAGCAGCACCGCCCACAGCAGGGCGCGGACCAGGATGCGCAGGCTGTCCCGGGCCGAGATCCACAGCTCGCGCAGCAGCGGCAGGCCCGACTCGGGCGCGGTGCCGTCGGGCGACTCGGACTTGTCGACCTGCTCGGACAGCGACTCGTAGAAGGGCTGGCCGACCAGGAGGGTCACGGCGGTGAACGTGATCACGGCGAGGAAGAGGCCGAGGGCGAACAGCAGGACCGTGAGGAAGCCGCGGAACAGGCCGATCCACGGGGACGACCAGTCGTCGGCGAACGGCGTGGCCCAGGCGATGAGGTCGTCGGCGCCGAAGGCGAGGCCGACCAGCGCGCCCGCGTACAGGACGAGGGTGATCAGGCCCGGGATCAGCCCGAAGCCGAACCAGCGCCCGTGGCCCGCGACCCAGCGCTGGCCCTTCGCGAGATATCCAAAACCGGTCCCCAGATCACGCATGGCCATGTCCGCCACCCTAACCGGGGCAGGTCGGCGTCCGGTCGGCGCGGTGCAACAGCACGGTCACGGGAGAAAACGGCGGCGAGGGAGCGGCTCCGCGAAAAAATCGGTGGCCAACGCACCCTTGTTGGCGGCGAGTTGTATCCGGTAGACCTCGCGTACTGATCTTCCTGGCCGAAACGGTTCGGGACATTTGGAGGTACGTGTGGGCATACCGAGACCGGTCCTCATCACCCTTGCCACCGCGACGAGCGCCGTACTGCTCGCGCCCCTCGGCGCCAGCGCCGACCCCGGCGGGCCCGCAGGGGCCGTGCGCGACAGCGGTGCGCGCACCGACGGCCGGGCCGCGCAGTCGCCCGCCTCCGCCACCGAACGCGCCCTGCGCGCGGCCCAGTCGGAGCTCGGCCGGTCGGGCGGCACCGCCGGCTATCCGCGCGAGCAGGTGCTTGAGGCCCAGCCGGAGAACCCCGGCGACAAGTCGATCAAGCTGGGCCTCACCCCGTACCACTCCATAGCCCCGCAGCTGAACGAGCTGCAGAAGCTGGGGGACCGGGTCAGCGTCGAGGTGCACGGGGAGTCCTCGAAGGGGCATCCGCTGTATCTCGTCACCGTGACGTCCCCCGAGTCGGCGGAGAAGGCGCGGGAGCAGGAGCGGATGCGGGAGCTGATCGAGCGCTCGCCCGCGCAGGCGGCCAAGGACCCGCAGATCAAGGCCCGTTACAAGACGCCGGTGTTCGTCAACAACAACATCCACGGCAACGAGTGGGAGGGCACGGACGCCGCCCTCGACCTCATCGAGGAGCTCGCCACCTCCAAGAGCGAGCGGACCGAGCGGCTCCTCGACACCTCGCGCGTCTACTTCAACGTGACGGCCAACCCGGACGGCCGGATCGCCGGAACCCGCGCCAACGGCAACGGCTTCGACCTGAACCGGGACTTCGTCACCGCGTCCCAGCCGGAGACCCGGGCGATGCGGCAGATCGCGATCGACAAGCAGCCGGCCGTGATGATCGACCTGCACGGGTACGTGAACGGCACGCTGATCGAACCGACCACTCCCCCGCACGGCGAGAACTACGAGTACGACCTGTTCCTGAAGAATTCCTACGCCAACGCGCTCGGTATGGAGAAGGCCGTCAACGGCCTCGGCTACACCGAGAAGGACGGCGTGCAGCCCGCCGTGATCCCGTTCCGGGACCAGGAGGAGGGCTGGGACGACTGGCCGCCGATCTTCACGCCGCAGTACATGCCGTTCCACGGCGCGGTCGCCTCGCACACCATCGAGTTCCCGATGCGGGTCAACAACGCCGACTACAACGCGCTGCCGGTGGCCGAGCTGCGCCGCCGTTCCGCGATCAACGTGGACATCGCGGGCGCGGCGATGCGCGCGACCCTCGACTTCGCGCGGGACCGGCGCGGTTCGCTGATCGCCGACCAGATCGAGACGTTCCGGCGTGCGGCGGCGGGCGAGAAGCAGGTGGAGGTCTCCGAGGAGACGGTGCCGGGCGTCCCGGGCATCGGTCCCGAGGACGTGTACACGACTCGGTTCCCGCGCGCGTACGTCATCCCGGCGGGCGCGGACCAGCGCTCGGGCACGGCGGCGGCCCGCCTGGTGAACCATCTGCTCGCCAACGACGTGCGGGTGGAGCGGGCGAGTGAGGCGTTCCGGCTGAACGGGCGGGCGTACGCGGCCGGTTCGTATCTGGTGGACCTGCACCAGTCGAAGCGCGGCATGGCGAACGTGCTGCTCGCGGACGGCTCGGACATCAGCGACAAGGTGTCGACGATGTACGACATCTCCGGCTGGAGTCTCGGTCTGCTGTGGGGTGCGGACGTGCGGGCGGTGCCGGAGGGCACGAGCCTCGGCATGAAGCGCGCCGCGGTGCGCTCGGCCGCGACGGCCGCCCCGGACCGGACCCTCGGCTCCCCCGAGGCGATCGCCGCGGCGAACGAGCGGGACCGTACGAAGGTCGCGGCGGCGGTGACGCCGGGTGAGCTGTTCGCGCTGCGGGAGATGGGCTTCGACGTGACGCCGGTGTCGACGGCGGTCCTCAACGAGGGCTTCGACTGGTCGGGCACGGACGCCCTGGTCGTCTCGTCCGGGCTCGCGCACGACAAGCTGAACGCGGCGGCGCGGAAGGCGTTCGACGGTTTCCTCGCGGACGGCGGCCGGGTCGTGGGGCGCGGTGCGCAGGGCGCGGCGTTCAACGCGTCGGCGAAGCTGCTCGACGTGACGGCGGTCGAGGGCAACGAGGCGGCCAACGGCGTGGTGCGGGTGCGGAACGAGGGCCCGCTCACGGAGGGCGCGCCGGCGCACAGCTTCGTGTACTCGCCGATGTGGTTCACCGGCCTGGGCTCGGGCGTCCGCGTCGAGCAGTCGTACGCCACCGGGAACCCGCTGGTCTCCGGTCACTGGCGGGCGGCCGACAACGGCAAGGGCGGTCCGGGCGACGCCGCGGGCCGGGCGTCCGTGGTCAGCGGGAGCGCGGGCGGCGGCGAGGTCGTGCTGCTCGGCACGGAGCCGATGTTCCGGGCGCATCCGAAGGGTCTGTACGCCCAGGTCGGCCGGGCGCTGCTCGGCTGATCGCGGCCGGTCCCCCGGCACGTGCCGAGGGCCGCGCTCCGGATTCCGGAGTGCGGCCCTCGGGCTGTTCACGGCCCGTCGTCGGACGGGGTGCGTGCGGTGGCTCAGGCGACGGCGAGGGTGACCTCGATGTTGCCGCGGGTGGCCTTGGAGTACGGGCACACCTGGTGGGCCTTCTCGAGCAGGGACTGGGCGGTGGCCGCGTCCACGGTCGGGATGGAGCCCTTGATGGCGACGATGATGCCGAAGCCGTCGTCGTTGGAGCCGATGCCGACCTCGGCGGTCACGAGCGAGCCCGTGATGTCGACCTTCTCGTTGCGGGCGACGACGCCGAGGGCGCCCTGGAAGCACGCCGCGTAACCGGCGGCGAAGAGCTGCTCGGGGTTGGTGCCCTCGCCGGAGCCGCCCATCTCCTTGGGCGGGTTGACGACGACGTCGAGCTTGCCGTCGTCGGCGGCGACGCGGCCGTCACGGCCGCCTTCCGCGGTGGCGACAGCGGTGTACTTCACGTCGGACTGCTGGATGGCCATGTGCTTGTTTCCTCCATCGTTGCGCCGCGCCGGGCTCGCGCCCACGACCCGGAACGGTCACGCCCTGAACCTTAACGGGTCGGGTTGACGACCATCTTTCCGGTGTTGGCACCGCGCAGGACGCCGAGGAACGCGTCCACGCCGTTCTCGATGCCTTCGACGACGGTCTCGTCGTACTTGAGCTCGCCGGACGCGATCCACGAGGCGACGTCCTGGACGAACTGGGGCTGGAGGTCGTTGTGGTCGGCGACGAGCATGCCCTGGAGCCGCAGCCGCTTGCCGATGATCATCGCCATGTTGCGCGGGCCCGGGGTGGGCTCGGTGTCGTTGTAGCCGGCGATCATGCCGCAGATCGTGACGCGGCCGTGCACGTTGAGGCGGCTGATGGCGGCCTCCAGGTGGTCGCCGCCGACGTTGTCGAAGTAGACGTCGATGCCGTCGGGGGCGGCCTCCTTCAGCTGCTGGGCGACCGGGCCCTTCTTGTAGTTGAAGGCGGCGTCGAAGCCGTACTCCTCGACGAGGCGCTTGACCTTGTCGTCGGAGCCGGCCGAGCCGATGACCCGGGAGGCGCCCTTGATGCGGGCGATCTGGCCGACCTGGCTGCCCACGGCACCGGCGGCGCCGGACACGAAGACCGCGTCGCCCTCCTTGAACGAGGCGACCTCCAGGAGCCCGGCGTACGCGGTGAGGCCCGGCATGCCGAGGACGCCGAGGTAGGCGGAGAGCGGGGCGAGGGAGGCGTCGACCTTCTTGGCGTGCTTCGCCGGCACGTCCGCGTAGTCGCGCCAGCCGAGGCCGTGCAGGACGTGGTCGCCGACGGCGAAGGCCGGGTCGTTGGAGGCGACGACCTCGCCGACCGCGCCGCCGTCCATGGGCTGGTCCAGCTGGAACGGCGGGATGTACGACTTCACGTCGTTCATGCGGCCGCGCATGTACGGGTCGACGGAGAAGTGCAGGTTCTTCACGAGGATGCGGCCCTCGGCCGGGGCGGCCAGGGGCACCTCGCGCAGCTCGAAGTCGGAGTGCTCGGGCCAGCCGTGCGGGCGGGCGACGAGGTGCCAGGCGCGGGCGGCGGAAGGCAGTGCGGACATGGGGCGGCCTCCAGATACGTGCGGGGGGGCGGCCGGGGCGGCTCGGCTCACCGGCGGCCAATTACTTAAGAACCTCAAACAACCATGCTCCTGCATATTTCATGTTGTCAAGTAAATGGGTACGCTGGTTCCCATGGCCACTTCCCGCACGCCCCGCACCGACCCGCTGACCCTCGAGGTCGTCGAGCTGATCGGCTCCGTCGTGAACCGCTACCACGACGCGTACGAGCGGGCCGCGGCCAAGCACTCCCTGACCGGCGCCCAGGCCCGGGTCCTCGGGCTGCTCTCGCTCGAACCGATGCCGATGCGGCGGATCGCGCAGAAGCTGAAGTGCGAGCCGTCCAACATCACGGGCATCGTCGACCGCCTGGAGTCCCGCGGTCTCGTCGAGCGCCGCCCCGACCCGGCCGACCGGCGCGTGAAGCTGGCCGCACCCACCGAGGAGGGCGCGCGCACGGCCCGCGAACTGCGCGACGGGCTCGACGACTTCGCGCGCGAACCCCTCGGGTCGCTCTCGCGGGAGCAGCGGGTGTCCCTGCGGGACCTGTTGCAGCAGATGCTGGAGGCGTGAGCCGAGCACACCTCCGGCTTACGTGCACCACCACAGGAACCGGTCGCACGTCTCCGTCGGCGTGGGCTCCGGGTCCGAGGGCCGAGTGGTCGACGGGGGCGGCGTGGGGCGCTGGCTCGGCGGGCGCTGCGTGTCGGCCGGGCGGGAACTCGGCTCCTGCTCCGGGGAGTCGGTGGCCCGGTCCGGCTTGTCGGTCTTCTTCGGCGCCGTCGTCGTGGGCGTGGCCGCCGGGGCGGTCGTGGCCGGTGCGGTGGTCGACGGTTCGCGGTCGCTGCGGTCGGCGCGGCCGGTCTCCGCGGCGGTCTGCGTGGGCTGGACGGCGTCCGTGCCCTCCGGGGCGTCCGGCCGGGCCGGGGCCGCGCGGTCCTCGGGCTGGTCCCCGCCGAGCTGGGCGGCGCCCACTCCCCCGGCGACGAGCAGGAACCCGGCGCCGACGACGAGGGCACGGGTACGACGGCGGCGCCGCTCGGTGTCCCGGCGGCGGGCGCGGCCCGCGGCGCGGCGGGACCGGCGCGGCTCGTCGGGCTCGGCGCCGCCCTGCGCCCCGGGTCCGGCGGCCGCCTCGACGGCCGCCATCTCCTCGGCGTACCGACGGCAGGCCTCGGCGGGCGTGCCGCAGCCCGGGCACGTGAGCGCGCCGTTGAGGTGCCGGCCGCACGGGTGGCAGTAGTCCATAAGTTCGGGAGGCTAGAGGCGACCCCGTAACGGATGAGGCAGACGGTGTGAAGGTTGTGTGCCGAGTCCTATGCGGCGCCCTCGGCCCGCGGGCCGGAGATGCCGCCTCTGAGGCGTTGTGCCCGAAGGACCAGTTCCAGTTCGAAGCGGCGGTCCGGGTCGTCGATCTCGTCGCCCCACAGCTCCCGGATCTGCCGCAGCCGGTAGCGGACGGTCTGCGGATGGACGCCGAGGCGGGCCGCGACCTCCGGGGCGCCACCGCGGGTCTCCAGCCAGGCGAGCAGGGTCTCGGCGAGACGGCGGCCGTGGGCGGGGCCGCACTCCGCGAGCGGGGCGAGGGTGCGCCGGGCCAGGTCGTTGATCAGCTCCTCGGGCTGCAGCAGGACGAGCGCCTCGGTGTGCTCGGCGCAGAACAGCACCTCGCCGCCGGGCAGCAGTCCGCGTTCCATCAGGCGGACCGCGGCCTCCGCCCAGCGCAGCGACTTGGCGGCGTCGAGGAGCGGCACGGGCGGGCCGATCGCCCCGGCCCAGCCGGTCATGGCCCGGCGCAGGAGTTCGGGCCGGCCGGCCGCGTCCGGTTCGGGCACGACCATGCAGGGCTGTTCGGTCTCCATGTCGAGCAGCACGTCCGGGCCGACGGCGGGCGCGACGGCCTCGCGGGCGGGCCGCAGCAGCACGCCGACGGCGACGCGTTCGGGCAGCGGCCAGCTCACACGGGCGGCGCGCTCGGCGATCGCCTCGAGTACATGCTGCGGCCCGGAGGGCCTCGTCGAGGGGTGGCGGTCGGGCGACGGGTGGGCCGTACGGTCGGTGCGGTGCTCGGCCAGCAGGAGTTCCATCAACTTCCGCTGCAGGCGCAGCCGTTCGCCGGCCTGCCGGGCCGCGGCCTCGGCGTAGCCGCGCACGGACTGGTCGACGAGGCCGTCCAGGTACTCGAAGCCCGCCTCGGCCAGCTCGTACATGGCCGGGGGCGGGATCTCGACGAGCTGGCCGATCTCGGCGAGGCGGCGCCAGGCCAGGCGGACGCCCAGGCGGTAGATGGCCTGCAGGGAGTCGAGGCTGCGGCCGTGCAGGCCCTCGCCGCGGCCGAACTCCTGGAAGACCTCCGGGTGGTAGCGGGGGCGGTCCTCGGTGTGCGCGATCTGCTGGACGAAGACTTCGAGGGCGCGGCGGATGCCGACGAGCGCCATGGGTTCGCCCGCCTCGTTGAGGACGACGGGCAGATGCGGGTACTCGCGGCGGATCTCGCGCAGGATGTCGTCGGCGAGGCGCGGCACCTCGTCCATGGCGAGGGTGGCGAACTGGGTCATCTTCAGCCGCGGCACCACCCGCCAGGCGGAGCGTGCGCTCATCGTGGTCAACGTCCCTGCTGCGCCTGCTCGTAGCTGATCAGGGGTGTGTTGGGCTGCTCCGGTGTGGCGCCCAGGAGGGCGACGACGCCGACGGCGGCGCCCACGGCGAGCGCGGCGGCGCAGAGCGCGGTCAGTGCTGCTGCGAGAAGTCGGTTCATGGCAGGGTCAGCCTCTCTCTCGGCGACACCACCCGGCTCGAAAGCCGTCCCCCTGCGCCGGTCCCCTCCGGCGACTGCCCAGTGTCCAGGGTCCATTGACAGTGCGTCAAGAGTGGGCCTACGGTCCCGGGCCAGACGCCTGCGCTCTTCCGCCCCGCCGACCAACGGGGCCCGCTCCACGTTTCGTGTGCCACGTCACACGCCTTCACCCGCTGCCGCTCCCGCCGCGCCCGCGCGCCGGTCGAGCGGCCTCCCGAACTCCTGGAGTGCCCGGATGCGCCGTACCGCCTCGCCTCTCTCGCTGGTCCTGTTCGGGGCCGGCGTCTTCCTGCTCGTCCTCGCCCCGCTGCTCGCCTGGTACGTGGAGCCGCGGGCCAAGCGCACCCCGCTCGACATCGACACGGTCACCGTCTTCGAGGGCAGGGGCGCCTACTTCGACACCGACAAGGTCAAGACCGTCGAGGGCGCCGACCTGACCGTGACCCGGCAGGTGCGCGGCGACGTCGCCGACAGCAGCGACGAGCACGCCGTGTGGGACGTGTCCACCTCGGTCGACCCGGACAAGTCGCTGCCCGCGGCCGACCCGCACGACTCGCTGCAGTGGACCACCGAGCGCTGGGTCACCGACCGCAGGACCAACGCGCCCGTGCACTGCTGCGACGAGCAGCCCTACTTCGAGGGCGAGGCCTACCTGAAGTTCCCGTTCGACGTTCAGGAGCGCACGTACCGCTGGTGGGACAACACCCTCGGCGCGACCGTGCCGTTGAAGTTCAGCGGCACGAAGAAGGTGCAGGGCTACGAGGGGCTGCGGTTCACCGGCTCCGTGAAGGCCACGAAGACCGGCACGCGGCAGGTGCCGGGCCGGCTCGTCGGGTCGAAGGCGAGCCAGGTGCTGGCCGAGGAGTGGTACGCGAACCACGGCGTGGAGCTGGTCGCCGACCGGCGCACCGGGCGGATCGTGTACGCGCAGATCGGGCCCCGCAAGACGCTCCGCAAGCCCGGCTCGGACAAGGACGCCGTGGTGCTCCTGGACAGCCGGAAGATCGCGTTCACCGAGAAGACCCAGAAGGCGCAGGTGGCGCTCGCTCGGAACGACAGCGGCCGGCTCCAACTGCTCGGCGAGACCGTCCCGTTGGGGGCCGCGGCCCTCGGCCTGCTCCTCGCGGCGACCGGCGGCCTCATGGTCGTACGCGGGCGGGTGCGTCCCCAGGGCGCGGGCGAAGTGTCGGACTGAATGCCTGGATTCCCGCACGAAGTGATGACCGGGCGGCGGGAACCGGGCCCGAAATTGTCACCTCGGTGAGTAGCCGCATCGAACGCCGGGGCGAAAACTGTCGACCCCCACCCACCGAACACACCGAACGGACACAGCGACACCACAGAGATCAGGCGATCGGCACAACCTCCGTACGGCCCTCGTACGGATCCCCAGAGCAAGTCCCCGGCACCACCGCGCACGACCACCCGCACCGCGCACCACCCCGCCCCCGTGCGGTCCCGCTCACCCCCACATTCGTTCCGCACCCCGAGACGAGTTGGAGCACGGATGCCCCAGCACGTACCTCCCACGCTGCACGCCCCGGACCCGGTCGAGGAGGCTCCGGCACCGCTGACCGCACCACCACCCGGCGACCGGTCCCCGCACCCGCGCCGGATCGTGTTCCTGTCCCGCCGCGACCTCGGCAACCCGGCCGCGGGCGGCTCCGAACTCCTCGTCGACCAGCTCGCCGGGGGTCTCACCCGCCACGGCCACCAGGTCACGCTGCTCTGCGGCGGCCCTGCCGCGTACCGCGACTACCGCGTGGTCTCGGCGGGCGGCGACCTCGGGCACTACCTGCGGGCGCGCTCCGCCTTCGGGCGGCAGGTCGGCGACTGCGATCTGCTCGTCGAGGTCTGCAACGGCATGCCGTACCTGGCGCCGCTGTGGCATCGCGGGCCGACGCTGTGCCTGGTCAACCACGTCCACACCGAGCTGTGGGGCATGCGCTACCCCGGCCCCGCGGCCCGGCTCGGCCGGCGCCTGGAGCACTGGGCGCTGTCGGGGGCGCAACGCGGCAACCTGCTCGTCGCCGTGTCCCCGTCGACGGCCGACGCGCTGCGCGACATCGGCGTGCCGGGCGACCGGATCCGCGTCGTGCACAACGGCGTCGACGACCCGGGCCCGCTCGAACCGCGCTCCGAGGAACCGCTGTTCCTCGCCATGGGCCGGCTCGTCGAGTACAAGCGCATCGACCTGCTGCTGCGGCTCTGGGAACGGGTGCGGCCCGTGACCGGCGGCCGGCTCGTGATCGTCGGCGACGGTCCCGAGCGCGGCCGGCTCGAACAACTCGCCGGTCCCGGCGTGGAGTTCGCGGGCCATGTGTCCGAGGCCGAGAAGCACCGGCTGCTGTGCGCGTCCTGGCTGCTGCTCCACCCCTCCGCCGTGGAGGGCTGGGGCCTGGTCGTCACGGAGGCCGCGACCCGCGGCACCCCGGCGATCGGCTTCGACGTGCCGGGCCTGCGCGACTCCGTCGAGGACGGCGTGACGGGCGTCCTCGCGCGCGGCGAGTCCTCGTTCGCCGCGGCCTGGTGCTCCCTCGCGCTGTCCGCCGAGCGGCGTACGGCGATGGGCAAGGCGGCCGCGAGCCGGGCGGCGGACTACCGCTGGGCGAACACGGTGAGCCGCTTCCGTGAGGTGGCGGTCGAGGCTGTCGAGGCGCGGAGGGACAGGTGACCGCCGACCACCGCACCGGTCCGGGGGCTCCGCCCCCAGGCGCCCCCGATCGCCCTTCGGGCTCGTCCTCAAGCGCCGGACGGGCTGATTTTCCCCCACTGAAGGACCCGTCCTTCAAAAGGTCCCTCACCCTCTTCCGTGCCTTCCTGCGCGAGCAGCAGGACCCCGAGCGCGCCTACACCCTTCTCGCCCGGGACGCCGCCGATCAGGTCGAGGCGGTGGACGGGCCGCTCGACGGGCGGACCGTCGTCGACGTCGGCGGCGGGGCCGGGTACTTCACCGCGGAGTTCCGGCGGCGCGGCGCGCAGGCGTACCTCTTCGAGCCGGACGCCGGGGAGCTGGGCGCACAGCCCGCTCCCGGGACCGTGCGCGCGGACGGGTATCTGCTGCCGCTCGCGGACGGTGTCGCGGACGTCGCGTTCTCCTCGAACGTCCTGGAGCACGTCGACGACCCGGCGACGTTCCTCAGCGAGCTGGTGCGCGTGACGCGGCCCGGCGGGCTGATCTACGTGTCGTTCACCAACTGGTGGTCGCCGTGGGGCGGCCACGAGTGGGCGCCCTGGCACTACCTGGGCGCCGACCGCGCCGTGGCCCGCTACCGGCGGCGCACCGGCGGCCCGCCCAAGCACACCCTCGGCGAGAACCTGTTCGCCGTGCACGTCGGGCCGACGCTCCGGCAGGTGCGGGCCCGCGACGACGTGCGTGTCCTGTCGGCCAGGTCCCGCTACTGGCCGTTCCTCGCGGAGGCCGTGCCGAAGGTGCCGGTGCTCCGCGAGTTCGCCACCTGGAACCTTCTTCTCCTTCTCCGGCGGTGTCCATGACCAGCACGGTCCAGGCTCCACAGCTGCCTCCCCAGGCGCCCCGACCCACCCCGGGCGCCCCGCCGGCGCCGCCCGCGGGGCCACGGTCCAGGTGGTGGCTCGTCGGCTTCTGGGCCGTGGCGTTCGTCCTGTTCGTCGCGGCGGCCCCGGGCCGGATGACGTTCGAGACGAAGCTGGGCGTGGCCACCGACCCGTGGCGGTTCCTCGGCGACCTGGGCCGGTTGTGGCAGGACGAGGCCGGGTTCGGCGGGATCTTCAACCAGTACGTGGGGTACGCGTTCCCGTCGCTGCCGTTCTACGGGCTCGCGGACCTCGTCCAGTTGCCGGTGTGGCTGGCGGAGCGGCTGTGGATGTCGCTGATCGTCGCCACCGCGTTCTGGGGTGCACTGCGGCTCGCCGAGCGGCTCGGCGTCGGCTCGTCGAAGTCCCGGCTGCTCGCGGCGACGGCGTACGCGCTGTGGCCGACGTACACCGTGGTCGTCGGCTCGACGTCGGCGGCGGCGCTGCCGGGTGCCGTGCTGCCGTGGGTGCTGCTGCCGTTGGCGAACCACGCGGTGAGCGCGCGGGTCGCGGCGCTCAGGTCGGCGGTGGCCATCCCGTTCATGGGCGGCGTGAACGCGGCGTCGGTGCTCGCCTCGCTGCTCCCGGTCGGTCTGTTCCTGCTGTCCCGGCCGGGCGGCGCCCGCAAGCGGAAGCTGATCGCCTGGTGGGTGCCGGGCGTGCTGCTCGCCACGGCCTGGTGGGTGGTGCCGCTGCTGCTGCTCGGCATGTACGGCGAGAACTTCCTCGCGTACGTGGAGACTTCGCAGACCACGACCGACACCATGTCCGCGACGGAGACGCTGCGCGGCGCCGGCAACTGGGTGGCGTATCTGCACTTCGGCGAGGCCTGGCTGCCCGCCGGCTGGACCGTCGCCACGGCCTGGCTCGCGGTCGTCGGCTCCGGGTTCGCGGCGGCGCTCGGCCTGGCCGGGCTGGCGCGGCGCGACCTGCCGGAGCGGCGCTGGCTGGTCCTGACCGTGCTGTCGGTCGCGCTCATCACCCTTGCCGGGTACGGCGGTTCGTTCGGGGCGCCGTTCCACGGGACCGTGCAGGCACTGCTCGACGGGGCGCTCGTGCCGTTCCGGAACATCTACAAGTTCCAGTCGGGCCTGGCGCTCGCCCTCGTCCTGGGGCTCGCGCACCTGGTCGGCGTGGCCGCGGTCGCGCGCGGGGCCCGGCCGCTGCGCGCGCGCCGCTTCGCCCCGCTGATCGCCGCCGCCCTGGTCCTGCCCGGCCTGGTCCTGCCGTACGTGAACGGCTCGATCCTGCAGCCCGGCGCGTTCAAGGACCTGCCGAACCACTGGAAGTCCACGGCGAGCTGGCTGGAGAAGCACGCGCCGGACTCGCGCGCCCTGGTCGTGCCCGCCACCGCGCACGGCATCTACACCTGGGGCTCGCCCATCGACCAGCCCCTCGACGTGCTCGCCGGGTCCCGCTGGGCGCAGCGCGACTACGTGCCGTTCGGCGCGCCCGGCAACCGACGCGCCCTGGACGCCGTCGAGCAGGCCCTGCAGACCGGCGGCCAAGTCCCGGGGCTGCAGGACTACTTGGGACGCGCGGGCCTGCACTACGTGGTGGTCCGCAACGACCTCGACCCGGACCAGATCGGGTACGTGCCGACGGCCACCGTGAAGCGCACCCTGGAGGCGTCCGGATACGAGCGGGTCACCGGCTTCGGGCCGCAGACCACCGGCGGCCGGATCGCCGACGACACCCCGATCCAGGTCGAGGGCCTCTACCCGCGCAGCCGGGCCGTGGAGATCTACCGGCCCGCGGACGCGCAGGAGCCCGGGCGGGCGGGCCTGAAGCCGGTCGCGGACACCGCCGTCGTCAGCGGCGGCCCCGAGTCGCTGCTGCCGCTCTCCGCCGACCCGTCGATGCGGAACCGGCCCGCCGTGCTCACCGGCGACCACCACCCGGGCCTCGGCAAGGCCCCGCTGCAGGCGGTCGGGGACGGGCTGCGCCGGGCCGACACCCGGTTCGGGCTGGTCAACGCCAACACGTCGTACCCGTACACCCCCGACGAGCGGAACCACAGCGGGAGCGTGCAGGACGCCGGGAAGGAGCCAAAGCAGATCCTGCCGACCGAGGGCGTGCGGCATCAGACGACGGCCGCGCTGCGCGGCGCGAAGTCGGTGACCGCGTCGTCGTCCGGGAACTGGCTGTTCCACCTGCCGCAGTACGACCCGGTGAACGCCTTCGACGGCTCGCCGGACACCGGCTGGGCCGAGGGCAGCGCGGGCTCCCCGGAGGGCGAGTGGCTGCGCGTCGCGTTCGACGAGGCCGTCGACGTGCCCGGGCGGCTCGCGGTGACGCCGCTGCCGCAGAACGGGGTGCGGCCCGCGCCGACGAAGGTGCGGGTGGAGACCGAACAGGGCGCCGAGGTCAGCCAGTTGCAGCCGAACGGGCAGCGGCAAAGGATCAACGCCCCGGCGGGCAGCAGCAGTTGGCTGAAGGTGACGATCCTCGCGACGCAGGGCTCGCGGCCCGGCCTGTCCGGGGCGGGCTTCGCGGAGATCTCCGTGCCCGACGTGCAGGTCACGCGGATGCTCAGCCTGCCCGCCGACGCGCGGGACGCCGACGCGGACGCCACCCGCTTCGCCCTGCACCGGAACGCCGACCCGGGCGGACTCAACCCGTCCGGCACGGAGAACGGCCTGCACCGCCGCATCACCACGGGCACGCCCGGCGCGTACGAGGTGAAGGCGAGCGCGGTCGCGATCCCCGGCCGGGAACTGGACGAGCTGCTCTACAAGGTGGCGCCCGAACAGAAGAAGCAGCTGAAGGCGAGCGCCGGCTCGACCGCGCGGATGGGCGCGAACATCTCGCCGCGCAACCTCACCGACGGCGACCTGACGACGGCGTGGATCGCCGGCGGCAGCGGCAGGCAGTCGGTGATCCATCTGCGCTGGCCGGACAAGAAGCCGGTCGACGAGATCGTGCTCGCGGCGGCCGGCGGCCTCTCGTCGCGGCCCACGAAGGTGGAGATCAGCTCGCCGGACGGGGCGACGGTCGCCGGGGTCGACGAGAACGGGCAGGCCCGCTTCGACCCGATCACCACCGACCGGCTCGACATCACGGTCACCGAGACGGCCCCGCTGACCCTCTACAACCCGGTCGCCGACGACAAGCTGCAACTGCCGGTCGGCCTGACCGAGGTGTACGTACCGGCCCTGGAGGAGTACCGCACCAAGCAGCCCGACGCCGACCGGACGTTCCGGCTCCGGTGCGGGGAGGGGCCGGTCCTTTCCGTCGACGGCACGTACCACGCGACGTCCGCGAAGGGCACGGTCCGCGACCTCGTGGAGCGGAGGCCGATCGAGGTGACGCTGTGCGCGGGCGACGAGAAGGACGGCAGCGTCGACCTGGCGAGCGGCACGCACCGCGTCGAGGCCGGGGACGCCGGGCCGCTCGCGATCACCGACGTGACGCTCACCCGCGGCACGGTCGCCGAACCGTCGGCCGCCCCACGGGACGTGCGGGTCCGCGACTGGTCGGGCGACCGCCGCACCCTGACGGTCGGCGCGGGCGAGGCCTCGTACCTGACGACGTACGAGAACGTCAACGAGGGCTGGACGGCCACCCTGGACGGCGAGGAGCTGACGTCCGTGCGGCTCGACGGCTGGCAGCAGGGCTGGCTGGTGCCGGAGGGCGCCGGGGGCTCGGTGGAGCTGGAGTTCGAGCCCGCGGGCACGTACCGGGCGGGCATCGCAGGCGGCGCCGTGGGCGTGCTGCTGCTCGTCGGCCTGGTGCTGTTCCGGCGCCGGGCGGCCGACCCGGACGGCGGCGCCGTCACGGCACCTCCGGCGCCGGGGCTGCTGCTCGGCACGGTCGCCCTGACCCTGGTGGGCGTGGTGATCGCGGGGCCGTTCGCGCTGCTCGTGCCGGTGCTCGCGGTTCTCGCGTGGTGGCGGCGCGCGCTGCTCGTGCCGATCGCCTTCCTCGCGATGGCGGCGGCGGGCGTCACGGCGGCCCTGGACGCGGGCTCGACCCCGTCGGCCGGGGTGGGCGCGTTCTCGCCGACGGCCCAACTCCTCGCTTTGACCGGCCTGTTCGCGGCCCTCGTCTCCGTACGGGAGCGGACCGGGCGGCACCGGGACGACGGCGGGCGGCCGGACGGGCCCGAGCCGGGGCCGGGCGGAGGGGACACGGCCGCCATGCCGCCGCTGCCCCAACGCCACCGCACCCCGGACCCGACGACCCCGGCCCTGGGCACCCCCACGTCCGGCCCGACCCTGTCGGCCCGCGCCCCCTCGACGGCCCAGCCCGCCCCGCCGACGGGCCCCGTCACCCCGCGCAGACCCCGACTCCGGCCGACACCGCCCGGCGAGCAGGGGGAGGCGCGATGACCCCATCGGCACCCGAGCCGGGAACGGGGGCGAGCGCCCCGCGGCGCTCGTCCCAGGCAGGGCCGCCGTCGGGCGACCCGCGCCTCCCGAACGTCTCCCGCCCGACACCAGCGCCCCCAACTCCGCCGCCCGCACCGCCAGTTGGAGCACAGGCACCGGAACATCTCCCCCGGGAGGACCGATGACCGCCGTCGAACGGCCCCCCGTACCGCCCGAGCCGCCCGAGCCCGCCGCAGCGCCCGTACCTCCCGTACCGCCGCCCGCCACGCCCCGGCGCGTGCCCTTCCCCGTCGTGGACGAGATCGCTCGGCACTGTCTGCAGGACGCGGAGCCGGAGACCGTGCACATCGAGGTGCATCTGCCGGGGGTCGTGGACGAGGAGCGGCTGACGCGGGCGTTCAACGAGGCGCTGCTGCGGCATCCGCGGATCCTGATGCGCGAGGCGCCCGGCGGGCCCGGACGGCTGCGGTACGTCTGGGAGTTGACGGCCGCGCCGGACGTGCCCGTGGTGGCGTTCCCCGAGGGCGGGCCGGGCGCCCTTGAGGCCGCCCGGCGGCGGGCGCTCGCCGAGGCCCCGCCCCTGGACGCCTCGCCCCCGGTCCGGCTCGACGTCGTACGGGACCCCGAACGGCCGGGCGGCTGCGTGCTGTTCCTCGTCGTCAACCACACCGCCCTGGACGGCCCGGCCTGCCTGCGCGTCCTCGCCACCGCGGCCGAGCTGTACGGCGGCCGGGACAACGCGCCCGCCCCCGCCCCGGTCCGCGCCGCCGACGGGCCGGAGCGGGACGCCGTGCCCATGCCGGGCGGGTTCGCGCGGCCCGCGCACGTCGCGCCCGGCCGGCACCGCGAGCCGCACCCCGGCAACGGCATGCTCGTCGCCGAACTGCCCGTGCCGAAACGGCCGAAGGGCGCCCCGTACACCGTCAACGACCAGCTGATGGTGGCGACGGCGCTGATGATCGCCCGCTGGAACCGGGACCGCGGCCGGGCGCCGCGGCCGATGCGGATCACCATGCCCGTGGACGACCGGCCGCGCGGCGCGGACATGCCCATCGGCAACGGCACCCGCCTCGTCGAAGTCCCGTTCACCGCCGCCGAGCTGGACGAACGGCGGATCGGCGAGCTGCTCCGTACGACCGCGTTGCGCACCCGCGCGCTCAAGGCCCTGGACCGGCCGCAGCTCGGGCACGGGGCGGCGCTGCTCACCGCGCCCGTCCTGCCCGTCGGCGTGCGGGCCGCGCTGACCCGGGCGCTGCGCCGGGCCGCCGGGCCGTGGACGTCGACGACGCTGCTCAGCAACATCGGCCGCATCCCGTACGCCCTGGACTTCGGGGACGCGGGCCGGGCGCACGCCGTGTGGTTCTCCGCCCCCGCCCGGCTGCCGCGCGGCCTGACCGTGACGACCGCGTCCACCGCCGGCCGGCTGCACCTCGCCCTGCGCTGGTCGCGGACGCTGCTCGGCCCGGACGACGGGGCGCGCCTGCGGGACCTGTTCGAGCAGTACCTGCACGCGACCGAGGAGGCAGCCCCGTGAGCACCGCCGACACCCCGCCCGCCGGGCTGCGCGACTTCTACGAGAACCCGGCCGTGCCGGTCGCCTCCGGGGACGCCCGCAGCCTCCGCCAGGCCCGCATGCTCGCCGACGCGCTCGGCCCGGCCGGAGCCCACCCCTCCGTCGTCCTCGACGTGGGCTGCGGGGACGGCACGGCGGCCCGCGCGGCGGCCCCGCTGCTCGCCGGGCACCGGGTGATCGGCGTGGACTGGTCGCAGGACGCGCTGCGCCGCGCCCGCACGCACCTGTCGGACGTGCTGCGCGGCGAACTCACCGACGGCGGGCTCCCGTTGGCGACGGGCAGCGTGGACGCGGTGCTGTTCAGCGAGGTGATCGAGCATCTCGTCGACCCCGACAGCGCGCTCGACGAGCTGCGCCGGGTGCTCCGGCCGGGCGGGCATCTGATGCTGTCCACGCCCAACCTGGCCGCCTGGTACAACCGCGCGCTGCTGCTCGCCGGGGTGCAGCCGGTGTTCTCCGAGGTGAGCCTGCGCGGCATCCACGGCCGGCCGGGCAGCGAGGTCGTCGGCCATCTGCGGCTCTACACGGCCCGCGCCCTGCGGGAGTTCCTCACCGCCTCAGGCTTCCGGGTCGTACGGATCGCGGGTGCGCCGTTCCACGGGGTGCCGCGCCCGCTGCGGGCCCTGGACCGGCTCGCCTGCGCCCGGCCGAGCGCCGCGTCGATCCTGCTCGCCCACGCCGTCAGGACCTGACATGTGGTGGGGTGTCGCCTCGGCCCTGCTCGCGAACGCGCTGTCCAGCCTCGGCTTCGTCCTGGAGAAGCGGGCCCTCGGCAGGCTGCCGTCGCTGTCGACGCGGCGGCCGCTGGCGCTGCTCCGGCACGTCCTCGGCAGCCCGCTGTGGATCGGCGGCGCGCTCGCGCTCCTCGCCGGGTTCGCCGCCCAACTGGCGGTCTACCGGACGCTGCCGATCGCCGCCGCGCAGGGCCTGTTCGTCTCCGGCCTGGTCCTGCTCGTGCTGTTCTCCTCCCTCCTCCTCGGCGAGCAGACCTCGGGCCGGGAGAAGTACGCGCTCGCCGCGATCCTCGTGGCCCTGCTCATGGTCGTGCTCTCCCTGAAGGAGGGCGCGGACACCATCAGCCTGCACGCCCCGGCCCACCTGGTCCTCCTGGTCTGCGTCCCGTCCCTCGCGGTCGGCGTCTGGCTGTACGCGGCGGCCGAGCGACGCGCCCGCCGACTGCACCGGCTGCCGACCAACGGCGCGGCGTACGGGGTGGCGGTGGGGCTGCTGTACGGGGTGAGCTCGCTCGCCATCAAGGGCATCTCCAGCGCGCCGACGACCTGGACGGCGGCCGGACTCGCGGACACGGCACGGGAGTTGCTGACATCCCCGTACCCGTACCTCCTCCTCTTCACCTTCCCGTTCGGCCTGGTGATGTCGCAGGCGGCGCTGCAGCGTTCGCGGGCGTCGCTGATCGTGCCGGTCTGTACGACGGTGACGTCGCTGTTCACGGCGGTGCTCGGCACGCTGGCGTTCGGCGAGACGCTGCCCGACGACCCGGTACGGCTCGCCCTGCGGCTCGGCGGCACGCTGCTCGCCGTGACGGTCCTCCTCGCCCTGCCCCGGCACGACGCGACACCCCCGCCGTCAGCGGACGACGCCCGCCCTCCGCACCCGGACGCGGCCCCCGGCCCGCGCCCACCGGCGCGGGCAACCACCCGACGCCCGCTCCCCGGCTCGGCCCCCGGTCCCCCCGGCCCCCGCCCACCCCTGCGCGCCACGGCCCGGCACCCGCACGCGACGACGCAACCGGACGCGGACGCGGACGGGAACCTGACCTCGGGTGGCTCGCCCCAAGCCCCGCCCGCCCCATGGCCCGAGCAACGGACCGCTGCCCATCGCCCGTCTGCCGACGCCAACTCGGGCACAACCCCAGGCGCAGGCACAGGCGCAGGCACGGGCGCAGGCACAGGCACGGGCACGGGCGGGGGGTCGGGCGCGGGGTTCAGTCCCTCGGCGTCCGCGCCCCGCCCTCCGCTGCCCAGGCGGACGCCCTCACCTCCGGCCGGCCCCGGGGCCGTATCTGAGGCGCCGCACTCCGACCGCAGAACGTCACCGGGCCGCACCGCCCAACCCCCCACCCCCAACGAGGAGTTGAACCCGACATGACCCCCGACGACCCGCTGCTGAAGATCCTCGCCTGCCCGCTCGACAAGGGGCCCCTGCACCTCCTCGGCGCGGACGAGGCGCTCTACAACCCGCGGCTGCGCCGCCGCTACCCCGTGCTCGACGGCATTCCCCAGCTCCTGCCGTCCTCCGGTGAACAGGTGCCGGAGGAGGAGCACGAGCGGCTGCTGAAGCTGCTGGAACCCGCGGCCTCCGGGGAAGGGGGCGGGTCGTCATGACCGTCGCCGCACGCATCGGGCCGCTGCTGCCCGCCCGGCTCGTCGGCGCCGTGGCGCACGCCCTGTACCCGCGGTTCGAGCCGGAGTTGGCGCGGCTCGGCGACTTCTGCCCGGCCGACTGCGACACCGCGCTCGACGTCGGCGGCTGGTACGGGCCCTGGTCCCGGCGGCTCGCCGGCCGCGCCCGGCGGGTGATCGCCGTCGAGCCGGTGCCGCACCTGGCCCGCGCCCTGGACGCGGCGACGCCCGCCAACGTCCGCGTCGTCCGGGCCGCCGCCACCGACCGGCCCGGAACGGCCCGCCTCTGGCTGCCGCACGACGACCGGGCCGCGCGCGGCGACCGCGGGGTGTCGTCGCTGGTGCGCCGGGACATCCACGACCGCGCCCTGGACGTGCCGTGCCTGCCGCTCGACGGCCTCGGCCTCGACGGGACGGGCCGCCGGGTGGACTTCGTGAAGATCGACGTCGACGGCAACGAACTGCCCGTGCTGCGCGGCGCCGCCGAGCTCCTGGAGCGCGACCACCCCGCGCTGCTCGTCGAGTTGGAGGCCCGCATCCAGCCCGCCGCCCCGGTCGTCGAGCTGCTCGCCGCGCACGGCTACCGCGGCTGGGTCCTCCCCGGCCGCTCCTGGGTCCCCCTCGACGACTTCGACCTCGCGGCCCACCAGCACCGCACCGCCCACGTCGTCCACCGCGGCCTCCTCCGCCGCGCCCTGCCCTTCAAGGGCCCGCGCTACGTCAACTCGGTGCTGTTCCTGGCGGGCGGACGTCGACCGGGCGAGGCGGCGGTACGCGGCCACGGGGCGCACGCGAGATAGGCACGCCGAGGCGAGCGGGCCCCACGAGCACCCGGCGCCCCTGCCTCGTACGACCACCCCGCTGCCCGCCCCGTACGCCACCATGGGACGCATGCCGGACCGCTCCTCCCCCGCCGCCTCGCACCCCTTCGGCCCCCGGGACTTTCAGCTCGTTCTGCTGCGCCGTATGGCCGACCACAATTCCGGTCTCGTCGAGGACGCGCGGCGGGTGCTCGGGGTCACGGTCGCCGAGATGCGGGAGGCCAACCGCCGCTGGCAGGCGATGGTCCGCTCGACGCGGGCCCGGTCGGCCGTGTCCCGGTACCGGTCGGTGCTCGGCACGCCGGAGGCGCGGCTGCGGCGCGCGCTCGGGGATCTGGAGTGCGCGGCGCTGCTGTGGCCGGTGCCGCTCTGGCCCGACCTGCGGTTCGAGGTGCTGCTCGCCCCGAACGGCGCGGTCTGGAACGAGTGGTTGGTCCGCGCCCCCGGCGCCCCGGCCCCGCGCCTGCGTACCCGCGCCGACCTCACCCCCTGGTCGTGCACCGTCGACGAGGCCGCGCGGGCCTTCCCGCCGGCCCGCCCGCTGGAGGGCTCGGCGCCGACGCGCTGGGGTCTGCTGCTCTCCGTGCCGGACGAGGAGGGTGGCCGGCCCCGGCCTGTGGCGGCCGAGTTCACCTGGGGTCTGCTGCAGCGCGTGGGGCTGCCCGGACGGGAGTGAACCCTCTGCGCGGCGGGCCCCGGAGTCGTGCTGCGCCGCTGGTGGGACAGGTCACCCCCAGGGGTTGCGTGGGCGGGGTCGGCTCGGGTAGCCAGACCGTCAGTGCCACGGACGAACAGCAAGGAGTCAGGACGCGTGAGCTCTCCCCATCCGGCGCTCTTCCCGGACCTCGTCGCGGGGGCCGAGCACCCCGCGCTGCGCTTCGGCGAGCGCTGTCTGACGTACTCGGAACTCGCGTCCGCCGCAGGGGCCTTGGCCCGTACGCTGGGCGGCGCGCCGTCCGGCCGGGTCGCGGTGTGGGCCACGCCGAGCCTGGAGACCGCGGTCGGCGTCCTGGCCGCGCTGCTCGCCGGGGTGCCCGCGGTGCCGCTGAACCCGAAGGTCGGGGCGCGCGAGCTGGAGCACATCGTGGCCGACAGCGCGCCGACGGCGGTGCTCGCGGCGCCGGACGACGAACTGCCGCCCGCGCTGGCCGAGTTGGACCGTATCGGCGTACGGCCCGAGGCGCGGGCCGCCGAGGCGCCCGGCTCCGACGTCCCCGCCGGGGCGGGCGCGGGCGCGCCCGTCCTGCCGCCCGAGCCGGACCCGGACTCGCCCGCGTTCGTCGTCTACACCTCCGGTACGACGGGCCCGCCGAAGGGCGCCGTGCTGCCGCGCCGGGCGCTGTCCGCGACGCTCGACGCGCTCGCCGAGGCCTGGCAGTGGACCGCCGACGACGTACTCGTACACGGACTGCCGCTGTTCCACGTGCACGGCCTGATCCTCGGCGTGCTCGGGCCGCTGCGGCGCGGCGGGGAGGTGCGGCACCTGGGCCGGTTCTCGACGGAGGGCGTGACGCGTGAACTCGCCGCCGGGGCCACCATGTTGTTCGGCGTGCCGACGATGTACCACCGCATCGCCGAGGCCCTGCCCGGCGACCGCGCCCTCGCCAAGGCCCTGTCCGGGGCCCGCCTGCTGGTCTCCGGCTCGGCCGCGCTTCCCGTGCACGACCACGACCGCATCACGGCCGCGACGGGCTGCCGGGTCATCGAGCGGTACGGCATGACGGAGACCCTGATGAACACCAGCGTGCGGGCCGACGCCGAGCCGCGCGCCGGGACGGTGGGCGTGCCGCTGCGCGGGGTCGAGCTGCGCATCGTCGACGAGTCGGGGGCGCCGACGGCCGCGCCGGACGAGGTCGGCGAGATCCAGGTGCGCGGGCCGAACCTGTTCACCGAGTACCTGAACCGGCCGGACGCGACGGACGCGGCGTTCACGTCCGACGGCTGGTTCCGCACGGGCGACATGGCGGTGCGGGACCCGGACGGGTACGTGCGGATCGTGGGCCGCAAGGCGACGGACCTGATCAAGAGCGGCGGGTACAAGATCGGCGCGGGCGAGATCGAGAACGCGCTCCTCGACCACCCCGGCGTCCGCGAGGCGGCGGTCACGGGCGAGCCCGACCCGGACCTCGGCGAGCGGGTCGTCGCATGGATCGTCCCGTACGACCCGGCGCGTCCGCCCGGCGCGACGGAGCTGTCCGACCATGTGGCCGCGCAGCTCTCGCCCCACAAACGCCCGCGCGTGGTGCGGTACTTGGCGGAGCTCCCGCGCAACGACATGGGGAAGATCATGAAGCGCGCCCTGCCCGAGAGCTGAGCCTGGCCGGTTCCTTGTGACCTGATCTGGTTGCCCGTGGAAACGAACAAGGGAGCAGGTGTTCCCTTGAACAGGTGGTCGTCGCGTCTGGGATTGCATCGGACCCAAGTGACCAACGATGCTTACGGAGCGCAAGCAACGGGCTGCAGACCGTGATTGCGAGTCCCGAGCGTATGAGTCCCTCATGCGCGCACAGCACGTATCACAAGGAGAAGCACCACCATGAACTTCCTCACCGACCTCCTCGCCGGCGTCGTCCACTTCGTTGGCTGGCTGGTCTGACGCAGAGCGAAGTACGCCGCGGCGCCGTCTCCCCTCGTCCCAGGGGGAGGCGGCGCCGCCGCGTTGTCGGGCCCAACTCGCGTCCGCAACAATGTGGTTGATCCACGCAGCACGCGACATAGGGACTACGGGGGCACGGCGCATGGACAACCTGGTGCAGTTCGACGCGGCCGACGGCGCGCGGGTCGTCGTCGCCGTCGCCGAGGACGAGCCGGTCGGCGGCGCCCGGCTCGCGGCCCGCGGCGAGGGCGGCGCGGTCCAGGCGTCCCGTACGTTCGAGAGCTCCCTGGAGAGCGCACGCGCGGCCGCGGAGTCCGCGCTGCGGGTGTTCCGGGACGGCAGCCTCCGCCCGGACGCCGTGGAGATCGAGTTCGGCGTGAAGCTGACCGCCGAGGCGGGCGCGGTGATCGCCAAGTCGGCCGTCGAGGGGCACCTGTTGGTCAAGCTGTCCTGGTCCCCGCAGCAGCAGGACCAGCGGCCGGAGCCCCAGCCGACCCGAGAGGCCCGGCAGCCTGAGCGACCGGGCGCATGAGCGGCGCCTCCTGGCACGCCCGCGTCGCCTGCGGAGGCGAACTCGGCGGCGGCTTCCTCGTCTCCGAGCGGCACGTCGTGACCTGCGCCCACGTCGTCGCCGAGCACGCCCCCGCCGACGGCGTGCCCATCACCGTCACCTTCCCGGACTGCGCCGGGCTCGGCACGTTCGCCGCGACCGTCGTCGCGCACGGCGGCTGGGCGGGCGGCACCCTCGACCCCGGCGACCTGGCCGTGCTCGCCCTGGACCGGCCCGCCCCGGTGAAGCCCGCCGAGTTCGCGCCGCCCGCCGCCGCGTACGGCACGCCCGCCCCGAAGCTCGTCGTGCACGGTTTCCCGCTGCACTACGACGAGGGCAGGATCGCCGAATGCCGGGCCACCGCCGACCAGTTGATCGCCGGCGAGTGGGTGCAGCTGGAGGCGTGGAGCCCGCACGGCCAGCCGCTCGCGCCGGGCTTCAGCGGCGCAGCCGTCGTCCGCGCGGACACCCTGCAGGTCGTCGGCATGGCCGTGGCCGCCGACCGGGACCCGAAGGCGCGCGGCGGCCGGATGCTGCCCGCGACCGCGCTCGCCCGGCACTGGCCGCCGCTCGGCGACCTGATCCCCACGGGGCGGTACCAGGCGGAGGACAAGGAGCAGTTGCGGGCCCTGATCGCCCGTGCCGAGGCGGCGGGCGCCGAGTGCCGCCCCGAGCAGCTCTACCGGGACGCGGTCGGCCGCCTGGGCCCGCCGCTGCCGCCGCTCGGCTTCGACTCGCTGTGGGCGGCGGCCTGGTACGTGCTCGCGGAGGTGCCGGACCCGGAGGCCGCGGCCCGGTTCGCGGCCCGGCTCGCGGACTTCGCCGACGGCGACGCGGACGCGCGGGACCGGCTGCGCCGCTGGGCGGTGTCGCGCGTGCCCCGCACGGCGCCCGCGGCGCCCGGCCCGGCCGCGGAAGGGCCGTCGCGGCCCTGGGAGTCCGTCCTCGTCGAGATCGACCACAGCGGCGCCGACCAGAACCGCTTCATCGTCTCGGTCTCCCTCTGCCGGGGCGGCGAACGGCACCCCGTCGGCGAGCGTTCCCTGCCGCGCGCCGACGTCCGGTCGTACGCCCTGGAGCGGATCGGGGAGGCGTACCGGCTGATCGCGCCCGGCGCGGACGAGCTGATCGCGTTCGCGCTGCCGAAGAAGTGGATCAACCAGCCGGTGCACGCCTGGGAGCGCAGCAAGGACGATCCGACGCCGCTCGGCTGGTTCGCGCCGGTCGTCGTCCTCGACCTGGCGCGGCGCCGGGACGCGATGCTGCAGCACCGGCTGCACCAGTCGTGGCGCGCCCTGGACGCGCAGCCGGGCAGCGTGCTGCACCGGGTGGAGTGCGGCAGCGACCAGGCGCAGGTGCCGCTCACCCAGGCCCTGCGACGCCGCCCCGCCCTGCTCGGCTTCGCCGCCCCGCCGAAGGCGCCGCGCGCCAAGCAGCAGTTGAAGGCGGGCCTGAACGCGCCGGTGCCGGTCATCCTGTGGCCGCACTCCGGCTGCAAGGGCGACCACGACGCCGGCGGCGGCCCGTGCCCGGGCGACTCGTTCCTGGACGCGCTCGACAGCTATCTGGAGAGTCGCGCGCCCGCTGAACTCCCGTACGAAGTCTGGCAGTTGCGGCAGGATCCTGAGCAGGAGTGGGCCCGGGACCTGACGCTGCTCTGGGAGGATCCGCGCTGCTTCCCGGACCCGGCCGCCGGCTTCGGCCGCTCACCGGTCGGCTGACGCCCCGCCGCACGCACCGGGCGCAGGCCCGCCGACCGCATCACGAAGGAGAAGCCCGCATGTCCCAGTGGCCCGTCTACACCGGCGCCGCCGAGCCGCACGACGGCATCGACGCACTGCCCGCTCCACCGCCCTGGCGGGCCTTCGACGGCGGCGGCGCGAGCCCCCTCGACCCGCCCGCCGACATCGCGGCGGCCTCCCCGGACGGCGCCCACCGCGCACAGACGTACCAGCCGACGGACGACTCGGTGCAGCTGGTCAACGCGGCCCTGTACCTGCGCCGCCCGCTCCTGGTGACGGGCCCGCCGGGCAGCGGCAAGTCGTCCCTCGCGTACGCCGTGGCAAGGGAGTTGAAGCTGGGCCCGGTGCTGCGCTGGAACATCACCAGCCGCTCCACGCTCGCCGACGGCCTGTACCAGTACGACCCGCTGTCCCGGCTGTACGCGGCCGGGCGGGCCGCCGCCCAGGAACTGCCGACGGGCGGCGAGCTCCAGGACCACCTGCGCCTCGGCCCGCTCGGCACGTCCCTGCTCCCGTACCGGCGGCCGCGCGTCCTGCTGATCGACGAGATCGACAAGAGCGATCTGGACCTGCCCAACGACCTGTTGAACATCCTGGAGGAGGGCCAGTACGAGATTCCGGAGCTGCTGCGCGCCGCCCGCACCACGCCCGAGGCGCACGTGATGGTCGACGGCTCCGACGAGCGGGTGCCCGTGACGGGCGGCCGGGTGCGCTGCCACGCCTTCCCGTTCGTGGTCCTGACCAGCAACGGCGAGCGCGAGTTCCCGCCCGCGTTCCTGCGCCGCTGCGTCACGCTGCGCCTGCACCGGCCCGCCGAGGAGCACCTGGAGGCGATCGTCCGCGCCCACCTGGGCGAGCCGGACGCGTACGCCCGCACCCTGATCGCCCGCTTCCTGGAGCGCGGCAACAGCGGCGAACTCGCCACCGACCAGCTGCTCAACGCGATCTACCTGACGGGCGCCGCGGGCCTCGCCGCCGAGTCCCGGGACGCGCTCGCCGAACAGCTGATGCCGTATCTGAGCCGCCTCGGGGGCGCGAACGGAGGCGGCGCGCACGGCGCGCAGGAGCCGGATGTCTTCTGACCGCCTCCCCGAGCCGTCCGGCCGTACGGGCGCGCCCGTCACCCGCCTCGCCGAGCTGCTCGCCGAGGCGGGCGACACGGCACGCCCCGGCCCCCGCGAGCTGGCCGAACTGCTGTGGCTGGCCGGCCGGTTGGGGGGCGCACCGGACGCCGACCGGCCCCCGGAGCCCGCACCGCCCGTACCGCCGGACGACGCCCCGCGCACCACGCCTCCCCCACACCCCGCCCCGCCCCCGCCGCCGGAGCCCGACCCCGCGCCTCCCCCGCACGCCCCGGAGCCGGAGCCGGAGTGCGGCGAGGACGAGCGGGTCCCCCTGCACCTGCCCGCACCCCCCTCCGGCGCGGACGGGCCCCGCCACGGCGGCGGCCACCGCACCCTGCACGTACCGGCGCCCCCGATGCTCGCGCGCCCCCTGACGCTGCAGCGCGCCCTGCGCCCGCTGAAGCGCACCGTGGCCGCCCCGTCCGGGCACGTCCTCGACGAGCGGGCCACCGCGCACCGCATCGCCACCCTCGGCGGCCATCCCGCCTGGTGGCTGCCGGTCCTCCGCCCGGCCCCGGAGCGCTGGCTGCGCCTGGACCTCGTGCACGACACCGGCCCGACGATGCCGGTCTGGCGGCCCCTCGTCCGCGAACTGCGGGACGCGCTCGCCGATTCGGGCATCTTCCGCACGGTCGCCGTGCACCGCGCGGGCCCCGACGGCCGCGTCCAGCACTCCGGCGTCCCGGCCCCCGCCGACGGCCGCACGGTCACGCTCGTCGTCAGCGACTGCACGGGCCCGCAGTGGCGGCCGGGCCCGGCGGGCACCCGCTGGTACGCGCAGCTGCGCCGCTGGGCCGCGCGCATGCCGCTCGCCGTGGTCCAGCCACTGCCGGAGCACCTGTGGCGCACGACGGCCCTGCCGACCACCCCCGGCCTCCTCACGTCCCCGTCCCCGGCGGCCCCGAACGCGTCCCTGGACTTCGAGTCGTACGACGGCGATCCCCGGCCGGACGGCGCGCTGCTGCCCCTTCCGGTTCTGGAGCCGACGGCGGACTGGCTGGGCCACTGGGCGGAACTGGTCGCCGACCCGGGCGGGCGTCAACTGCCGGGCGCGGTCGGGTGGTTGGGGGCGCGTCCGGCCCCGGCCGGGCGGGCCGGGCCGGTGTCCCCCGTCGACCTCTCCGCCACCGACCTGGTCCTCCGCTTCCGCTCGCAGGCCTCGCCGGAGGCGTTCCGGCTCGCCGGACATCTGGCCGTGGGCCGGCCCGAACTGCCGGTGATGCGGCTCGTGCAGGCGGCGATCGAGCCGGACCCGCGGCCGCAGCACCTCGCCGAGGTCGTCCTCAGCGGCCTCCTCCACACCCCGGACGGGTCGGCCCCGGGGGCGTACGCGTTCCGGCCCGGCGTACGGGAGCTGCTGCTCAACACCCTGCCGCGCTCGGCGCAGGGGCGTACGGAGCAACTGCTCGCCCGCGCCGGGCAGTTGATCGAGGCGCGGGCGGGGGTCGCGGCGCCGGAGTTCACGGCGAGCACGCCGGGCGGCGACGAACCGGCCCCGCCGGACGGCCCGATCGCGACGGTGGCCCCGGAGACCGTGCGACGTCTCGGCGCCCCGCCCGCGTCCCCGCTGATCGGCGGCCGCTACCGCCTCGGCCGGGTGCTGGGCCGGGGCGGCGTCCACTGGTCGGCGACGGACGAGCGGACGGGCGAACCCGTGGTCGTCCACCGCGCCGCCGCCGACGTCTCCGGCTGGCCCGGCGCGTTCCCCGAACACCCCAACCTGGCCCGGGTGTTGGACGTGTGCACGCACCGGGGCGACCCGTACCTGGTCGTCGAGTACGTGCAGGGGCCCAGCCTGGCCGCGTACCGCACCCACGCCCGGGAAGCCCAGGACATGGCGACCGGCCTGATCGACGCGGTGCGGACGCTGCACGAGGCGGGGATCGTGCACGGGCGGCTCGTCGCCGAGAACATCCTGGTCGCGCCCGACGGCACCCCGAAGATCGGCGGCTTCGCCCTGCGCGCCGGCGGCCGCGGGAGCCGCGAGGAGGACCTGCGGACACTCGGCGGCATCCTGCTCGACCTGGCGTACACGCAGCGCTGGGACCGGGACGTCGAACTCCCGTTGGGCTTCCGCGAGTTGCTGACCGACCTGCAGTCCGGCGCGGGCCCCGGCTGGCCGACCCGCCTCCCCGAGCCGTACCGCCCGCTCGGCCCCCTGGGCCTGACGATGTGGCGGGCGCGGCATGCGGGGACAGGTCAGGAGGTGGTGGTCCAGCACTTCGCGGGGGTGGCCGCGGACGACCCGGACTTCGCGGACCGCGTCCGCCGCCTCGGCGCCCTCCGGCACGAGAATCTCGTACGCGTCCTGGACAGCGGCCCCACGGACCAGGGGGCGTTCCTGGTCACGGAGCGGGTCACGGGGGTGAACCTGCGGGAGTTCCTGAAGGAGTTCGCGCCCGAGGACCGGGGGCTGGAACAGGAGCGGTTTCTGCGCCTCGCCCGTCAACTCGGCTCGGGAGTCGAAGCGTTGCGGGGCGAGGGGCTCGAACACGGCGACCTCCTCGCCTCGCACGTCCTGATCACCGAGGACGACCGGCTGGTGCTGTGCGGGTTCGGGTCCGGACGGGGCCCGGACGACGACCTGCGCAAGCTCGGCGAGCACGTGTGGGAACTGTCGACGCGAGTCGACCTGCCCGAGGCCCGGCGCCGTGAACTCTCCGTGCTCGTCAACCGCTTGATGGAGTACGACGGCAGCGCTCTGCCGGCGCTGTCGCGCCTTCAGCTGACTGCCGCCCGCCCGCCCCGCCTCTACCGCCTCTTCGGCCCGCCCCGGTACCAGGAGGACCGGCGGGTGACGACCGTCGGCGTGCCGGGGTCTGCGGAGAGCGCCGTCTTCGCCGAGCTGGCCCTCAGCCGCAAGGAGCCCGTCGCGTTCGGCGAGGAACTCCGCGAGGCCGTCGCATTCGTATGGGACGAGCTGGGCCCCGACGTGGCTGCGGCCGACGAGGGCGGGCAGCGGCTGTTCCTCCGGTTCCGGGACGGGGACACCACGGACGTCCTGCAGGTGGAGAGCCTCCTCAAGCAGGCCCTCCGCGCCCGCGAAGCGCGCCGCCCCGCCGACGCCCTGCGCCTCCTCGACGACGCCCACGCCCTCTTGGACGGCGAGCCGCTGCCCGACGTCCCCGGGGACCGCGCGGCGGAGGCGCGGGCACGCATGCGGGACCTGGCCCTGAAGCTCCGCCTCACCCGCGCCGAACTCCTCCACGCCACCGGCAACTTCAGGCGCGCCGCCGACGACCTCCTGGACCTCCTGCACGCACACCCCGGCCACCCGGACGCCGTCCGCCTGCGCATGAACGCGCTGCGCAACCTGGGCCGCCGCGAGGAAGCGCTCGCCACGTACGAGGCGTACGAGCGGCAGCTCGGCTCGCCCAGAGAGGTCGACCCGGCGATCCGGCGTCTCGCGCGGGAGATCGAGGTGATCGCCGAGCGGACCGAGGCGCGCCTGCGCGTCGACCTGCCGGGCCCGCCGTACGACGCGGACACCCTCGCCACCCTCGGCAGCGTGCTCCGGCAGTCGCTGCAGGAGAACCGCCCGAGGCCGGGCAGGGCCGTGCTGCACCCGACGGCGGACGGCTACGAGGTGGTCGTCACGGCGGTCGAGCCGCACGCGTACCTCTTCGACTGGGCCGTCGGCCACCTCGGCGACGTCCTCGACCGCGTCCCCCGATCCGTGTTCCTCCGCGCCCTGCTCGGGCTCGGCCCCGAGGGCCTGGACGAGGTCTGGGAACGTCAGGTCCGGGCGCCGCTCGCGCTCGCCGTCTCCCCCGAGCTGTACGACCGCCTGGTCGTGCGGGACCGGCTCGCGGACGCGCGCCTGTTCCGCCCGCTGGCGTCGGCCGACGGCACCGGCACGCTCGCCCGGTACTGCACCTGGCAGGCGCCGGAGCTCTCGCCCCGCCTGGAGCAGCGCACCCTCTCCCTGCCCAGCCGGTACCCGAAACGGCCCTTCACGGCCGACGTCGAGTTCAGCTGGACCTGCACCGGCCCGCAACTCCCGGACGGGCAGGAGGCCGAGACGCTCGTCGACGTCTTCCGCGACGCCGCCTCCCGCATCACCCGGCAGTACGCCCCGGAGGCGACCGCGACCGCCCTGCACGCGCTCCGCAAAGGCCTCCGCTCACCGAGGTCGCCCCGGATCACAGCCCAGCACGGCATCCTCCGCCTCGTCAACGAACCGCCCGTCGAGCGGAAGATCCGGCGCGGCCTGGCCCTGCGCCCCTTCCCCGACGGCATCCACCCCCTCACCGAAGCCACCACCGTCCTCGTCGCCTTCGACGGCCCCCTCGCCCACCTCTACCCGGACGAGCGGTCCGCCGCCCAGGCCTCCCGGGACCTGCTCGCCGTCGTCGCCGAACACCGGGACGTGGACGGCGCGTTGGCGGGCGAGCCCGTCGTCCGGCACCTGCGCGAGACCGGCGTGCACCCCCTCGACGTGCTCCGCACCTACGCCGGCCATCCCCTCGGCGACGACCTGCGCCGCCGCCTCGACGACATCGAGCTCCGGGCCGTACGCAGCGCCCGGCGCAACCCGCACGGCGCCGCCCTGCTCGCCGAGCTGCACCGGTCCCGGCGCGGCGTCGCGATCGTCTCCGACACGTCGGCCGCCGCCCTGCGGACCTGGCTGCGGCGCAACGGCGACGTCCCCGTCGGCGGCGGCGCCCACGGCCGTACGGCCCGGCTCGACCGGCTGATGCCCGACCCGGACTGTCTGCGCCGCGCGCTCGACGCGCTCGACAACCCGCTGCGCACGGCCACGGTGATCGGCGCGTCCGTCGCCGAGTTCGAGGCCGCCCAGGAGCTCGGCCTGCACTTCGTCGCGTACGCGCGCGGGGCGCGGGAGCGGCGCGGGTTCCGGGAGGCGGGCTGCGAGGTGGTCGTCGAATCGATGGAGGCCCTGCTCGGCTTCACCGACCGGTCCTAGCTTCACCGATCGGTCCTAGCTTCACCGACCGGCCCTGGGGGCGGTCACGCCTCCGGCGACCGCGCGTCGTACCGGGCGAAGCCGCGCCACTTCAGCGCGAGCAGGCCCACCGCGAGCACGCACGCCGCCCCGCCGCCGGTGATGGCCAGTTGGGGCGAGGTCAGGTCGGCGACCGAGCCCGCGAGGAAGTCGCCGAGGCGCGGTCCGCCCGCGACGACGACGATGAACACGCCCTGGAGCCGCCCCCGCATCTCGTCGGGCGTGGCCGCCTGCAGCATCGTCGACCGGAACACCATGGACACGGTGTCGGCGCACCCGGCGAGGGCGAGGAAGAACATGCCGAGCCACAGGTTGCGGGTGAGCCCGAAGACGGCGACGGCCGCGCCCCACGACGCGACCGCGAGGAGGATCGCAAGGCCGTGCCTCCGGATCCGCCCGAGCCAGCCGGAGAACACGCTGCCGAGCAGGGCGCCCACCGCGGGCGCGGCGACGAGCATGCCCGCGGTCTTCGCGTCCCCGGCGAACCACAGCACGGCCACGGCCGGGAACAGGGCGCGCGGGTGGGCGAGGACCATCGCGCACATGTCGGTGAAGAACGTCATGCGGATGTTGGGCCGGGTCGCGAGGAAGCGCAGCCCGTCCACGACGGAGGCCCGCTTGGCGGCGCCCGCGCCCCGCTCCGGCTTCATCGACGGCAGCCGCCACATCGCGTACAGGCCGACGGTGAAGGTGACGGCGTCGATCAGGTACGCGGCCTGGTAGCCCCACAGGCCGACGACGAGCCCGCCGAGCATCGGCCCGAACATGGTGCCCGACGTGGTCGTCATCGAGCCGAGCGCGTTGGCGGCCGGCAGCTGCTCGGGCGGCAGGAGCCGGGGGATCATCGACGTACGGGCCGGGGAGTTGAGCGCCCCGCACACCGCCTGCAGCGCGACGATCGAGTAGAGCAGCCACACCTCGTGGAACCCGGCGAGCGCCGCGCCCGCGAGGACGAGGCTCAGCAGGAACAGCCCGAAGGAGCTGGCGAGCCCGAGCTTGCGCCGGTCCACGGTGTCGGCGATGGCGCCGCCGTACAGGCCGAAGACGACCAGCGGTACGAGCGAGAAGAGACCGACGAGGCCGACGGCGAAGCTGGAGTGCGTGATGTCGTACACCTGCAGCGAGATCGCGAGGGCCGTCATGGCCTGGCCGAGCCAGGAGACGGTGTTGCCGATCCACAGGCGCCGGTAGTCGGGGGAGGTCCGCAGCGGTGTGAGGTCGGCGAGGATGCGCCGCCGGGCGACCGCCGGCTTCCCCGCGGCCCCCGCCCCGCCGTCCCCCGTCGGGTTCGTTATGCCCGTCTGCTCACTGTTCGCCGAAGTCTCGCTGGTCACACGGGATGCTAACGCGCGCCCCCGTACGCGCGTACGGCGCTCAGCACCGCCCCCGGTAGGCGATCCGCGGCAGCGGCGCCGGGTCGGGGCTGAGGGCGCGGCTGCGGAGGTAGGCGAGCGCCGCGTCCACCCGCGCGGACCGCAGCGACTCGTGGCCCGGCACCAGCATCCGCAGCTCGTCGGCGGCGGCCGCGAAGTCGCCGGAGCCGAGCCGCTGGTGGGCGAGTTCGATCCGGATGAGGGCGCGGGAGCGCTGCTCGTGCGGCGAGCGCAGGGACAGCGAGAGTTCGAGCGCGGACACGGACCGGCGCAGGTCGCCCTCGGCCCGGTGCATCCGGGCGACCTGGTAGAGCAGCGCGCCGAGCGAGTACGAGCCGTTCTCGTCGTCCTCGCCCCGGTCGATCCAGTACTCCGCGCCGTCCATGTCCTTCACGGCGCCCGCCCCGTCCCCGGTGACGGCGCGGGCCACGGAGCGCTGGGTGAGCAGGAACGCCCGGGTGCCCGCGCCGGCCCCGTCGAAGCCCTGGTCGACGGCGGCCTCGGCGAGCGCCAACGCCTCGGTGGTGCGGCCCAGTTCGAGGGCGAGCACGCTCATGTCGCGCAGCGCCGCCGCCCGCAGCACCGGCCGTCCGGCCTCGGCGGCGAGCGCGGCGGACAGTTCGAGAGCACGCTGCGCCGCCCCGTGCCCGAGGTCGTCGGCCCAGGCGCGGCCGAGCATCCGGCAGAGCCGCGCGGCCTCGGCCCGGTCGGCCCCGGACAGCTCCCCGACGACGAGCTCCCGCACGGCCCGGCCGCCGCTGCGCTCGAGGACGTCGAGGGCGGCGTGCACGAGCACCCCATCCCGCCCGCTCCCGTCGCCCCGCCCGGCGGGCAGGTCGGCGTGCGGCACGGGCAACTGCGGTGCCCGGTAGGGCAGTTCGCGCAGTCGCCGCAGCTGCCTCGGGTCGCGGTGCTCCAGGACCAGGTCGGCGAGCTCACGCCGGGCCTCCCCCGCGCGCCCCCACGCGCAGCGGCCCGGCTCGCCCGCTCCCCCGGCCCCGCCCGGCCGCGCGTCCGCCGCGTCGCCGGGCCCCGGCTGCACGGGCAGCGACCGCGCCCCGGCGCCCCGCGTCCCGGCGCCCCGCACCCCGCCGCGCACGAGCCGCATCGCGGTCCCGCCCCGGCCCGCGCCGTGCGCCGGACCGCCGTACGCGCCGTGGAACCCGTACGTCGTCCCGTACGCCCCGTCCCCGTACGTCGTCCCGTACGTCCCGTCCCCGTACGGCGATCCGTGCGCCGCCGCCTCGCCGCGGGCCGCGCCGACCGCGCCGAAGCCCAGTTCCTCGACCGTGACGAGCCGGCCGAGGCGCTTGGCGAAGGCGCGGACGAGCAGGTCGCGCGCCGAGGGCCGGGGCCGGGTGCCGGCCAGCCAGTGCGAGACGTTGGACCGGTCGTACGAGACCCGGACTCCGGCCTGCCGGCCCGCGGCGTTCACCGCCCGGGCCAGCTCGGCCCCGCTCCACTGGGCCTCCTCCAGGCGTTCCCGCAGTCGGTCGTTGGGTGTTCTCCGCGCCCCCATGGCCGCGCCCCTCCTCGAATGGCGTGCGCGGGCCGTGTGTCGGCACGGCCCGTTCGGCGGTCCCGCCCCGCCGCCCCATGCATGGCGGGGCGGGACCGCCTCCCTTCCTCTCCCCCCAGGTCCCCGACCACCGCCCCCACGACAGCGGCCGAAGCCCCGGCCCGGCCAGGTCGCGCCTCCCAAAGCGGCGACCCGGCCGGAGGTGCCTTCCGAGCACCGGGAGGGAGATTTCCATTCGCACCGTGACCGCAACAACACAGCATGTGACCGACTTTCAACATCAACGGCCAAAAAGCAGCGGACCGTAAACGCTTTCCCCAAGGGATGACAGGGAGCCGCCGGATCGATCACGTACGCGAATGGCCGAAGAGCAACCCTTGCCACGCGCCCGTCACATGCGTCCCAGCCGAACCACCCGTACAGAGGCACCCCGCCCGGACCTTCTCGACAGGCGGGATCCGCCCGGCCGCCGGACGATGCCAGGAGACAACCACCGACCTGGTCCTGCGCTCTCGGGAGGAACTGCCATGACCGTCAGCCTTGAGCAGCTGCACCGCTGCCACTTCGGCGTAGACCTCGGCGCCGCTCGCACCCGCGTGTACGTGAAGGGCGCGGGCCTCGTCGTCGACGAGCCGAGCGTCGCCGCCGTCAACACCAGGACCGGGGCGCTGATCGCGGTCGGTGAGCTCGCGGAGCGCATGACGGGCCGTACGCCGGGCTACATCCGGGTGGTCCGCCCGGTCTCCGGCGGCACCGTCGTCGACATCGACATGGCGCAGCGGATGCTCAGCCACCTCCTCGACGACAAGCTGCGCCGCACCCTGCGCCGCAAGCCCCGGCTGCGCGCGGCGGCCTGCGTGCCGCACGACGCGGATCCGCTCGCGCAGCGCGCGGCCACCGAGACGCTGATCGGGCTCGGGGCGCGCCGGGTCGAGCTGGTGGACACGCTGATCGCGGCGGCGGTGGGCTGCGGGCTTCCGGTGGAGCAACCGGAGGCCACGATGATCCTGGTGTGCGGGGCGGCCACCACGCAGGTCGCGGTGCTCTCGATGGGCGCGATCGTGACGGCCGAGCGGATCCCGGTCGGCGGCGACGCCATCGACGACGCGATCGTCCAACACCTGCGCCACCAGCACGAGTTGATGCTGCCCAGCCAGTCGGTACGGCCGCTGCAGCTCGCCCTCAGCGGGAACGGCCTGACCACACAGGGCCCGGAGTCCACCGAGATCCACGGCCGGGACGTCGCGACCGGCCTGGCCCGCTCCGTGCACGTGCAGACCTCGGCGGTCCGCGAGGCCATCCACACCCCGCTGACCGCCGTGCTCGACGGCCTCGGCAAGGTGCTCCGCAACTGCCCGCCCGACCTGGTCGCCGACCTCGCCGACCGGGGCATCATGATGGTCGGCGGCAGCGCCCTGCTCCCCGGCCTCGACCAGATGCTCCGTACGGCGACGGGGATGCCGGTGCACATCGCCGAGCGCCCGGACACCTGCGCGGTACGGGGCCTCGGCGAGATGCTCGAGGGCAAGATCGAGCCGATGCGCCTCGACCCGCTCGCCGAGTGAGCAGGACTCCCCCGTGTCCATGTCCCTGCAGCTCGTCGGCGCGCTGCTCATCCTGGCGTCGTTCGTGCTCGCCCAGACCGGCCGACTCGCCTTCGGCTCGGCCCGCTACCTGTGGCTGAACTTCATCGGCTCCTCGCTCCTCGCCATCGACGCGGTCGCCGAGGAGCAGTGGGGCTTCGCCCTGCTGGAGGGCGCCTGGGGCCTCTACTCGCTGCTCGGTCTGGTGGACTGGGCCCGTGGACGCCCGATGAGCGGCAGCGAGCCCGCGTAGGCCGAGGAACGCGCCGGCAGCGAGCCCGCATAGGCCGAGGGACGCGGCAGAGACCGAGGGAAGCGGCGGCAGCGAGCCCGCGCGACCAGCCGGACGAGGCGGCAGCGAGACCGCGTGTCCAGCCCGGACGCGGCGGCCGGAAAGGAGGGGCACGGTCATGACACCGCAGCCACACGACACGGGGCAGCAGCCGACCGCCTCCGACCGACCCTCGCACGACACCGGCCAGCCGCCCGCCTCTGCCGACCAGCCGCCGACCGCCTCTGACCGGCCCCCGCATGACACCGGGCTGCGGCCTGCCGCCTCCGACCAGCCACCCGCCGCGTCCACCCCGCCCTCGCACACAACCGACCGCCCGAAAGCCGACACCCCGCACGCGGACCGACCCGACCCGCGCAGGGACCGACCCGACCTACACGCGGACCGACCCAGCCCGCACGCGGACCGACCCAACCCGCACGCGGACCACCCCGACCCGCACCCCTCAGCCCCCACCCCTCCCCCGGAACCCCCCACCGTTCCCCGAGAGCCCCTTCTCCTCGAAGCGGTCCTGAGCGTCGGCGCCGATCTCGAACTGCGGGCCACGCTGCAGCACTTGGTGGATGCCGCGACCCGTCTCACCGGCGCCCGGTACGGGGCGCTCGGGGTCGTCGACCCGGACCGGAGCGGAGGGCCCCGGCTCACCGAGTTGTTCACCGTCGGCCTGGACGACGAGGCCAGGGCCCGGATCGGGCGGCTGCCGTGCGGGGACAAGGGCCTGCTCGGCGTACTCCTGCGGGACCCGCGCCCGCTGCGCGTCGACGATCTGGCGGCCGACCCGCGCTCGGGCGGCGTGCCGCCGGGGCATCCGCCGATGCACAGCTTCATCGGCGTACCCGTGCTCGTACGCGACGAGGTGTTCGGCGACCTGTTCCTGACCGAGAAGCGCGGCGGGCCGTTCACGGAGGAGGACGAGCGGCTGGTCCGGATCCTCGCCGCGCAGGCGGGCATCGCGATCGGGAACGCGCTGCTCTTCGAGAACGCCCGGCAGCGGGAGCGCTGGATCGAGGGCGCGGCCGCCGTCACCACGGCCCTGCTCAGCGGCGAGCGCAGCGAGGAGCCGCTGACGGTGGTCGCCGAGCAGGCCCGCCGGCTCGCGGACGCCGCCGCGGGCGTGATCCTGCAGCCCACCGACGAGGGCGGCATGGAGATCGTCACGGCGTCCACGCACGGCGATCCGGCGGACCTGGTCGGCACGACGATCGCCCCGGGCAGCCCGGTCCTCGCTCAACTCCTGGGCGGGGAACCGGTGTTCGTCGCCGACTCGGCGACCGATCCGCGGATGACGACCGAGGTGCGGAGCCGTTTCGGCCCGAGCATGCTGCTCCCGCTGCAGAGCGGCGGCCGTCTCATCGGCACGCTCGCCCTGCCCCGCACCCGTGGCGCCCGCGACTACACGCCGGTCGAGCGGCAGCTCGCCGGGCAGTTCGCCTCGCAGGCCGCGCTCGCCCTGGTGCTCGCCGACGCCCGGCGCAGCCGCGAGCGGCTCGCGGTGTTCGAGGACCGCGACCGGATCGCCCGCGACCTGCACGACCTGGTGGTCCAGCGGCTCTTCGCCACCGGCATGATGCTGGAGTCCACGCAGCGCAGGGCCCGCGCCCCGGAGGTCGGCACGGCCATCGGCAAGGCCGTCGACGAACTGGAGTCGACGATCCAGGACGTGCGTACGGCGATCTTCGCGCTGCAGCAGCCGCCCGCGGACGCGCCGACGGGCGTGCGCGGCACGGTCCTGAAGGAGGCGGCGGGCGCGGCGGCCGTGCTCGGCGTCTCCCCGTCGACGCAGTTCCGGGGCGCCGTCGACGCCCGGGTCCCGGAGCCGGTGGCGGTGCAGCTGGTCGCCGCGCTGCGCCGGGCGCTGGCCGCGACGGCCCGCCGCCCCGGGGTGTCCGAGATCCGTGTGACGGTCGACGCGGAGGCCCGACTCCCGGACGGGCGCCCGGGGTTGCGGCTCACGGTCACCGACGACGGCGGCCCGGACGGCACCACGACCACGTCCCAGTGGCCGCTCTGACCGACACCCGGGTCGCCGCGCGATGAACTCTCGGCCCCGCCCCCTCCCGACCGTTGACGCGCGTAGCTGACCGGCCCCACTCTTGGGTCGACTCCCGGGGCGGCCGCCGCTGGGGCGGTGCACCCGGTTCGACGGTCGGGAGGCCGAGATGCTCAGACGCACGGCACGTACGCTCGGGTTATTTGTCATGGCCATGGCCTGCGCCTTCCTCGGGGTGAGCGCCACCGCGGGCACCGCCCAGGCCGACACCTGCTACACCTGGAACCGCACCCTGTCCCAGGGCGCCTCCGGCAGCGACGTCACACAGCTGCAGATCCGCGTCGCCGGCTGGGTCACCTCCGGCGAGCGCCTCTCGTACGACGGCCAGTACGGCGCCCGCACCGCCGCGGCCGTGAAGAAGTTCCAGTCCGCGTACGGCCTCGCCGCCGACGGCGTCGCGGGCCCGGCCACGTTCAACAAGATCTACGCGCTCCAGGACGCGGACTGCACCCCCATCCACTTCACGTACGCCGAGCTCAACAAGTGCAACTCCGACTGGTCCGGCGGCGCGGTCCCGGCGGCCACCGCCAAGGCCAACGCCCTGAAGACGATGTGGAAGCTGGAGGCCATGCGGCACGCCCTCGGCGACGTCCCGATCACGATCTCCAGCGGCTTCCGCTCGTACGCCTGCAACAGCGCGGTCGGCGGCTCCGCCTCCAGTCGGCACCTGTACGGGGACGCCGCCGACCTGACCGGGTCGCCGACGCTCTGCCGCCTCGCCCAGCAGTCCCGCACACACGGCTTCTCGGAGATCCTCGGCCCCGGCTACCCGGGCCACAACGACCACACGCACGTGGCCTTCGACCCGAGCCCGTACTGGTCGGCGCCCAGCTGCGGCATCTGACCGCGGGGCCGACGGCAACTCCCCTCCACCGAGGGGCAGTTGCCGCCGGTCCGCTCGGGAGGCGAGTGGGCCGGTCCGGCGTAGCATGGTGTGCAACGACACGCACTCCCGGCCGGTCTGCGGCTCGGCGGGCGGCCTGACCCCTCTCCGACCTGTACGGGAAGGAGAAGGCCATGACCACCGAAGCCCTCGACCGCGCCAGGCAGGAGGAGTTCGCCGGCCGCATGGTGCAGGTCCTCAACGACGCCTGCCTCGGCTATCTGTGCAGCCTCGGCCACCGCACCGGCCTGTTCGACGCACTGGCCGGCCTCCCGCCCGCCACCAGCGAGCAGATCGCCACGACCACCGGCCTGAACGAGCGGTACGTACGGGAGTGGCTGGGCGGCATGACCGTCGGCGGCATCGTCGAGTACGCCCCCGAGGACGGCACGTACCGCCTGCCGCCCGAGCACGCCGCCGCGCTCACCCGCGCCGCGGGCCCGGACAACATCGCGTCGTTCCTGCAGGACCTGGCCCTGATCGGCAACGTCGAGGACGAGGTCGTCGAGGCCTTCCGCAAGGGCGGCGGCGTCCCCTACTCCTCGTACCCGCGCTTCCAGGAGCTCCAGGCCGAGGAGACCGCGCGGGTGTACGACGCGGCCCTCGTCGACGCCGTGATCCCGCTGGTCCCCGGCCTCACCGAACGGCTGCGCGCCGGGATCGACTGCCTGGACATCGGCACCGGGCAGGGCCACGCGGTCAACCTCCTCGCGCAGGCCTTCCCGCAGAGCCGGTTCCGGGGCCTCGACATCTCGGAGACCGGCATCGCGGCGGCCCGGCGCGAGGCCGCGGAGCTGGGCCTCGGCAACGCCCGCTTCGACCTCGGCGACTCCGCCACGCTGACCGGGGCGTACGACCTGATCACCGCGTTCGACGTGATCCACGACCTGGCCCGGCCCGCCGAGACCCTGCGCGCGGTCGCGGGCGCGCTGCGGGACGACGGGACGTTCCTGATGGGCGACATCGACGCGTCCAGCAACCTGGAGGAGAACGTCGGCCACCTGCTCGGCCCCACCCTCTACACGTTCTCCGTCTTCTACTGCATGACCGTCTCGCTCGGCGAGGGCGGCGCCGGCCTCGGCACGGTGTGGGGCCGCCAGCGGGCCCGCCGGATGCTCGCCGACGCGGGCTTCTCCGACGTCACGGAACAGCACGTCGAGGGCGACATCCTGAACGTCTACTACGTGGCACGGAAGTAACGGGCCAATACCGGAGATACCGGGCAACACTGGAGACATGGAAGCCCGCGGACGCTTCCGACGGACCTCGGAGCCCTCCCGCCGCGGCGCCCGACGCCGCCGCGGCGGACCACCCGGCCGCAACGCACGCCGCCTGCGGTCGCTCCTGAACGTGCGCACCGTCGCCGGCCAGGTCTTCCTGCTGCAGCTGGTGATCGTGCTGCTGCTCGTCGCCGCCGCCGTCACCGCCCTGGTCGTCCAGGCCCGCCGGGGCACGACCGACGCGGCCCGCCACCGCACCCTCGCCGTCGCGCAGAGCTTCGCCAACGCCCCCGGCACGCTCGAAGCCCTCGACGACCGCGACCCCACCGCCGTGCTCCAGCCCCGCGCCGAGGCCGCCCGCGAAGGCTCCGGCACCGACTACGTGGTGGTCTGGAACACCGACGGCATCCGGTACACCCACCCCGACCCGGCGCTCATCGGCCGGCACGTCATCGGACCCGTGGAGGAGGTGCTCGCCGCCGCCCGGGACGGCCGCCCGCACACCGACACGTTCCAGGCCAGCACCGGCCCCACCGTGAACTCGGCCGCCCCGGTCACCCGCCCCGACGGCTCCCTCGCCGGGGTCGTCTCCGTCGGCATCACCGTGAAGCGGGTCGAGGACGTCGTCGGCGCCCAGCTGCCGCTGCTGTTCGGCGGCGCCGCGGGCGCCCTGGTCCTGTCGGCGGGCGGCTCGCTCCTGGTCAGCCGCCGCCTGCGCCGCCAGACCCACGGCCTCGGCCCGGCCGAGATGACCCGCATGTACGAGCACCACGACGCCGTCCTGCACTCCGTACGGGAAGGCGTCCTGATCGTCGGCGGCGACGGCCGGCTGCTCCTCGCCAACGACGAGGCCCGCCGCCTCCTCACCCTCCCCCCGGACGCCGAACACCGCCCCGTCACCGCCCTCGGCCTGGACCCCGACATGGCCGGACTCCTCACCTCCGGGCGGGCCGCCACCGACGAGGTGCACCTGGCCGGGGACCGGCTGCTCGCCGTCAGCCTGCGGCCCGTCGGCCGGCGCGGCGGCCCGGCCGGCAGCGTCGCCACCCTCCGCGACACGACCGAACTGCGCGCCCTCGCCGGCCGCGCCGAGACCGCCCGCGAACGCCTGCGGCTCCTCTACGACGCGGGCGCCCGGCTCGGCACCACCCTCGACGTGGTGCGCACCGCCCAGGAACTCGCCGAGGCCGCCACGCCCCGCTTCGCCGACTACGCGACCGTCGAACTCCTCGAACCGGTGCTGCGCGGCGACGAACCGGACGGCACCGGCACGGTGATGTGCCGCGTCGCCTTCCGCGGCCGCCGCGCCGACCCGCCGTTCATCGCCGTCGGCGAACGCATCCCGTGGCGGCCCGACAACCCGGTGGCCGTGGCCCTCGCGGAGGGGCACTCCGTACTCGAACCCGACCTCGCCGCGTTCGACGCCTGGCGCACCCAGAACCCCGAACGCACCCAGCGGATCCTGGACTTCGGCGTGCACTCGCTGATCTCCGTGCCACTGCGGGCCCGCGGCGTGCTCCTCGGCCTCGCCAACTTCTGGCGCTCCGAGCAGGCGCCGTTCTCGGCGGACGACCTGACGTTCGCCGAGGAGCTGGCGACGCGCGCCGCGGTCGCCGTGGACAACGCCCGCCGCTACACCCACGAGCACTCGACGGCCGTCGCACTGCAGCGCAGCCTGCTGCCGCGCTCCCTCGCCGAGCAGTCGGCCGTCGAGGTCGCGCACCGCTATCTGCCTGCCAAGGCGGGCGTGGGCGGCGACTGGTTCGACGTGATCCCGCTGCCCGGCGCCCGCGTAGCCCTCGTCGTCGGCGACGTCGTCGGCCACGGACTGCACGCCGCCGCCACCATGGGCCGCCTGCGCACCGCCGTCCACAACTTCTCCGCCCTCGACCTGCCGCCCGACGAACTCCTCGGCCACCTCGACGAGTTGGTCGCCCGCATCGACGCCGACGAGTCCGACCCGGCAGCCGACGGCCAGGCCGCGATCACCGGCGCGACCTGCCTGTACGCGGTCTACGACCCGGCCTCCGGCGCGTGCGCCCTGGCCCGCGCAGGCCATCCGGGCCCGGCCCTGGTGCGCGTCGACGGCACGGTCACGTTCCCCGACGTCCCGGTCTCCCCGCCGCTCGGCCTCGGCGCCGGCCTGCCCTTCGAGTCGGCCCGGCTCACCCTCGCGGCGGGCGACCGGCTCGTGCTGTTCACCGACGGCCTCGTCGAGCACCGCGACCGCGACCTGGACACAGGCCTCGCGTTGCTGCGTACGACCCTCGCCGGGGCGCCCGGCACACCCGAGGAGACCTGCACGGCCGTCCTCGACGCGCTGCTCCCGCCACACCCCGACGACGACGTCGCCCTGCTCGTCGCCCGCGCCCGCCTCCTCGACCCGGAGCGGATCGCCGAATGGGACGTGCCGAGCGACCCCGCCGAGGTGAGCCGGGTCCGCAAGGACGTCGCCCAACGGCTGCAGGACTGGGACCTGGACGAGGCCGCGTTCACGACCGAGCTGGTGGTGAGCGAACTCGTCACCAACGCCATCCGCTACGGCATCCCCCCGGTCCGGCTGCGCCTGCTGCACGACCGCGGCAACCTGATCTGCGAAGTGTCCGACGGCTCCAGCACGTCCCCGCACCTGCGCCGCGCCGCCACCACCGACGAGGGCGGGCGCGGCCTGTTCCTGGTGGCACAGTTCGCCCGCCGCTGGGGCACCCGCTACACGGCCCGCGGCAAGGTCATCTGGACCGAGCAGTCCGTCCACCCGGACGGCCCGGCCGACGAGCCGAGCCCGGAGTCGCTGCTGGCCCAGTGGGACGACGAGAACTTCTGAACGCACCGGGAGCGCACCGGGAGCATCCTGGAATGACAGGAAGGAGCCAGCCATGGGCATGAAGGACCAGCCCCAGGAGAAGGCCGGGCAGCAGGAGCGGCAGCAGCAGCAGCAGCCGCGGGAGCAGACCCGGCAGAAGCCGAGGGAGCAGCCCCGGGACCGCGGCCCCCAGCAGAACGAGGACGTCCCCCGCGACATGCAGGAAGAGGTGGACCGCTTCAACCAGGACTACGACATCTGACCGCCCCGGGGCGCGGGCCCGGCGTGCCGAGACCGCCGAACCTTGTTTCGCTGGAACGTAGTGCCCCTTCACGAAGCGAGGTCCGGCCATGGGATCCGACGAGACGCGGGAACGGCTTCAGCACATGCGCGAGAAGGCCCGCGAACTGGAAGAAGCCGCCAAGCAAGCCTCAGACCCGCAGGAGCGTCGCCGCCTGGAGCAGAAGTCCCACGACCTCCGCTCCCGCTCCGAACAGGAGAGCGCCATGCGCGCGGGCGACATCTACCCCGAGGAGTAGCGGACAGCCGCAGACCTCGCCCGCCTACTCGACGAAGTAGGTGGGGTTGGGGAGCTTGTACGTCTTGTCGGCGTAGCCTCCCTCCAGGTCGGAGCGCTGGTCGCCGAAGCTGCCGATGATGTCGTAGCCGGTGGACTCGATGTGCTTCCGGGTGCCCGCCTTGTACTGCACGGTGGTGCAGTTCCAGGCCTCGGGGGTGGCGCAGTCGCGCAGGTAGGACGGCGGGTTCGCCTTGTTCTTGAAGAAGGCGTGACCGGCGTCCAGCTCGGTGCCGACCCCGACCCTGGTCAGGTTCTCCACCGCGGCGTCCCGCCGCTCCTCGCCGAGCCCGGTGAGGAAGAAGACCTCCACGCCCCGGTCTTCGGCGAAGTCGATCAGCTCGGGCACCCCGAACACGGCCGGGCGATCGGCCTGTTCGACGTACTCGTTCCATGTGGTGTTGTCGTACGTGAAGTTGGTGCGCTTCTCGTAGTCGATGCTGAGCAGCACCGTGTCGTCGATGTCGAGGACGATCGCGGGCCTGTCGCCCTTCGCCCCGGTGGACGTGGCCGCCTTGCGCTCGATGTCGCGCTTGGCGCGGGCGAGCACGTCGGCGACGTCGTGGGCGTAGTCGCTGTCCGGGGACGCCCGGTAGACGCCGTCGTCGTCCCGGGTGACGCCGTAGTAGGCGTCGATCTCGCCGACGAGCTGCCCGATGTTGTGGGGTTCGTCGCCGCTCTTCGCCTCCACGGTCCTGGAAGCGGACGCCTCGGTGGTGGTTCCGGCGGTGGCGACGCCGGTACCCCACAGGGCCCCGCCGGCCAGAACACCGGCGGTGGCAATGCCCGCGACTCTGAAGGTCTTTCGCATGGGTGACATCTCCTGATTCGGCCTGCGCGGCCATGGGGGCAGGGGCGACCGACACGGCAGGGGACGGCCTCCGCAGCAGGTCGCCCCATGTCTACGCGCGTCGCGCACGCGGAGACAAGACCCCGTACCGAACTATTGCCGTGCCGCCCACCCGCCACTGGGAGGCATCCGTGCCGGCCTCCTTGCCACGGGCCCGCCGGGCCGCTACGTTCCGGCCCACCCGAATCATCTACGCGCGTCGCAGCGCACGGCATCGCACCGCGTCGCGTCGCGTCCCCGGCGAGAGGTGCATGAGCATGCGCAAGGCCGTACTGACCGCAGTCGCCCTGCTCGGCGCGGGAGCCGCCGTGGCGGCCACCACGAGCGCGACCGCGGCCCGGACCGAGGACGCGCCCGCCCCGGCGGCCGGCCGCTGGCAGCAGATCGGCCACGACATGCGAAGCGGCATCAGCGGACTGGCCGTCACCTCGCGCTCGGGCGGCACCTACCGCGCGCTGATCGCCCGGGACAACAAGCGCCCCGGCGAGAACCGCGTCGCCCGGCTCACCTACCACCCGGGCGAGCCCGCACGCACCCCCGCCGCGCAGCCGCTCGAGTGGCGGGGCTCCGCCGAACCGAACGACCTGGAGGCACTGGAGGCGGTGCCGGGCGCGCCCGGCGAGTACCTGGCCGTGGCGAGCCGCGGCCTCGTCTACCGCCTGCAGGTCACGGCCGACGGGGACGCGGTCGAGGTCCGCGACCTCTCGCCGCTCCCCGCCATCGGCCAGGGCGACAACTTCGAGAGCTTCACGCTCGCTTCCCGGCACGGCAGGCTGGCAGCGGCCTGGGCCGACCGGGGCGAGGGCGCCGACCGCCCGGCGACGCTGTACACCGCGCCGCTGTCGTTCAACAAGTACGGCGAGACGGTGTTCGGCGCCGTGACGAAGGCCACCACCTACCGCGCGCCGTACCCGACGGGAGACGTCCGGCACGTCGCCGACCTCACCGTCACCGACTCGGGCCGCCTGCTCGTCGCTTCGGCCTCGGACGCGGGCGACGACGGCCCGTTCGACTCGGCGGTGACCGACGCGGGCACCCTGTCGCTCGACGCCACCGGCGAGGTCCGACTCTCCCTGGCCGAAACCCCCGAGGTCGTAAGGAAGTTCCAGGGCCGCAAGATCGAGGCCGTGGAGTGCGTACCCGGCTCCGACACCGCGCTCCTCGGCACGGACGACGAGAACACGGGCGGCGCGGTCACGACTGCCCGCATCTGCGACTGAGCGAGCACAAACAAAAACACCCGCCCCCCACGTCTCCGTAGGCAAGGACAGGTGCGCTTGGTGGGGCGGGTGGGACTCGAACCCACGGCCGACGGATTATGAGTCCGCTGCTCTAACCGGCTGAGCTACCGCCCCAAAGCGGCGTGTCGCGTACACATGTACGCGCCGTCTGCCGCAGCATAGCCGCTCATACGATCTCCTGCGTCCGATGGTCGGCTCTGCACGACCATGAGGACTGTGCTGGTGAGCACATGGTTCCGCCGCACATGAAAAAGGACCCCCTGGGGGGTCCTTTTTCGTTGCTCTCCCGACTGGACTCGAACCAGTAACCTGCCGGTTAACAGCCGGCTGCTCTGCCAATTGAGCTACAGGAGACCGAGCTCCCCCGACTGGACTCGAACCAGTAACCTGCCGGTTAACAGCCGGCTGCTCTGCCAATTGAGCTACAGGGGATCGTCCCGCTGCAACGACGTCACCTGCCTGGGGATTCCCGGGCGGCGCGCGTTCGCTGCGACACATACATTAGCGCAAGCAGGGGGGTGCTCCGCCAATCGGTATCGGGTAGGCGCCCTGCACCGGACAAGGGAAGGGTGACAGCCATGCGGTACAAGCTCACGTTCGTCGCCGGACTGGCCCTGGGCTACGTGATCGGCACGCGGGCCGGACGCGAGCGTTACGAGCAGTTGAAGAAATCGGCCCGCCAGGTCGCACAGAACCCGGCCGTGCGGAACACGGTGGAGTCGGCGGCCCAGAGCGGCCGTGAAGTCGCGGGCAAGGCCTTCGCCTCGGTGAGCGACAAGGTCGGCGACCGGATGCCGGACTCCGTGGCCACCCGGGTGCGCTCGCTGCGCGAGAAGAGCCGGGCCTCGGAGGACGACGACTGGGGCACCAGCAACACCTAGGACGTATGGACGTACGGGCGCGGGCGCCCCGTCCCCCGGTCGAACTCCGGCGGGACGGGGCGCCCGTGCCGTAGGGCAAAATCTTCTGGCATGGGGATAGTCGCCGGATTGGACAGCTCTACCGAGTCCACACGCATCGTCGTCTGCGACACCGACACCGGTGCCGTGCTCAGGCAGGGGTACGCCCCGCATCCGTTGGAGGGCAGGCCGTCGGACGTCGATCCGCAGGCCTGGCTGTTGTCGCTGGGTGAGGCCGCCGGGGGTGGGCTGCTCGAAGGCGTGCAGGCCATCGGCGTGTCGGCGCAGCAGAACGCGGTCGTCCCGCTGGACGCGCAGGGCGGCACCGTTCGGCCCGCGATGGTCGGCGGGGACAAGCGGGCGCAGGTCGCCGCGGTCGATCTGATCGACGCGCTCGGCGGGCGGCAGGCCTGGGCCGAGGCCGTCGGCGTCGTACCGCAGGCGCCGCAGCCCGTGACGAAGCTGCGCTGGCTGGCGCGGACCGAGCCCGAGGCGGCGCAGCGCACCGCGATGGTGCTGCAGGCGCACGACTGGCTGGTGTGGCAGCTGCTCGGCCGGCCGGCCCGGCGCACCGCGGACCGCGGCGGCGCTTCCGGTACGGGCTACTGGTCGGCGGCGAACGCCTCGTACCGGCCGGATCTGGTGGAGTTGGCGCTCGGGCAGCAGACGGCGCTGCCGGAGGTGCTGGGGCCGTGGGAGGCCGCGGGGACGACGCCGGAGGGGCTGCTGATCTCGGCCGGTACGGGCGAGACGATGGCCGCCGCGTTCGGGCTCGGCATCGGGGTCGGGGACGCCGTGGTGTCGCTCGGGGCGTCCGGGTCCGTGATGGCCGTGCACCACGAGGCGCTCGCCGACCCGCACGGCATGATCACGTCGCTCGCGGACGCGACCGGGATGCATCTGCCGGTGGTCCACACGAGCAATGCCGTACGGGCGCTGCGGGGGACCGCGGAGCTGCTCGGGACGGATCTGGAGGGGCTCTCGCAGCTCGCGACGAAGTCGACGCCGGGCGCGCACGGGCTTGTGCTGCTGCCGTATCTGGAGGGTGAGCGGACGCCTCAACTGCCGCACACGGCCGGTACGTTGAGCGGTCTTCGGCGGGAGTCGATGAAGCCGGAGCACCTGGCGCGGGCGGCGTTCGAGGGCATGCTGTGCTCGCTCGCCGACGCGCTGGACGTGCTGCGCAACCGGGGTGTGGAGGTGCGCCGGGTGTTCCTGCTCGGGCCGGCCGCCGATCTGCCCGCGGTGCAGGCGGCGGCGCCGATGCTGTTCGGCGCGCAGGTCGTCGTCCCGCAGGCCGCGGACTACGCGGCGCTCGGCGCGGCCCGGCAGGCGGCGTGGGCGCTCGGGGTGTCCCAGGGCACGCTCGGCCCGCAGCAGCCGCCGGTCTGGCAGGGCGCGGCCGCGCAGGTCTTCGAGCCGGGCGAGGAGCTGCCCGTCGGCAAGGCCGTGCGGCAGCAGTACGTGGCGGTGCGGGAGCAGACGCATCCCGGGGCGTTCCAGGGCTAGCACCCACCGCCGGCCGGGCTCGACCGTTTCGTAATTCGGTTGAGCTCCGGCCGGTGGAGTGTCGGAGGATGGGGTGAAACGTTGCCTCCGGCTACTGCGATGGGTATCGCGTGCTCATACGACTCCTGCGGAGCCATCTAGCTCCGTACAAGAACTCCATAGCCTTGCTCGTGGCGCTGCAGTTTCTGCAGACCTGCGCCACGCTCTACCTGCCCACCCTGAACGCCGACATCATCGACCGCGGTGTCGTGCGCGGGGACACGGGCTACATCCTCACCTTCGGGGCCCTGATGATCGGGGTGACCGTGGTGCAGGTGCTGTGCAACATCGGCGCCGTCTACTACGGCGCGCGTACGGCGGCCGCGCTCGGGCGGGACGTGCGCGGGGCGGTCTTCGACCGGGTGCAGTCGTTCTCGGCGCGTGAACTCGGCCAGTTCGGGGCGCCGTCGCTGATCACGCGGACCACGAACGACGTCCAGCAGGTGCAGATGCTGGTCCTGATGGCGTTCACGCTGATGGTGTCGGCGCCGATCATGTGCGTCGGCGGCATCGTGATGGCGCTGAGCCTGGACGTGCCGCTGTCGTCGGTGCTGATCGCGGTCGTGCCGGTGCTGGGCATCGCGGTCAGCCTGATCGTGCGGAAGCTGCGGCCGCTGTTCCGCACCATGCAGGAGCGGCTCGACACGGTGAACCGGGTGCTCCGCGAGCAGATCACCGGCAACCGTGTGATCCGGGCGTTCGTGCGGGACGCGTACGAGAAGGAGCGGTTCGAGGGGGCCAACCGGGAGCTGACGGACGTGTCGCTCGGGACGGGGCGGCTGCTCGCGCTGATGTTCCCGATCGTGATGACCGTGGTGAACGTGTCGTCGATCGCGGTGGTCTGGTTCGGTGCGCAGCGGATCGACAGCGGCGGCATGGAGATCGGGGCGCTGACCGCGTTCCTCGCCTATCTGATGCAGATCGTCATGTCCGTGATGATGGCCACCTTCATGTTCATGATGGTGCCGCGCGCGGAGGTGTGCGCCGAGCGCATCGAGGAGGTCCTCGACACCGCGTCCAGCGTCGTCCCGCCCGCCGACCCCGTACGGGAGCTGAAGCGCCACGGCCACCTGGAGGTGCGGGCCGCCGGGTTCGCGTACCCGGGGGCCGAGGAGCCGGTGCTGAAGGCGATCGACCTGGTGGCGCGGCCCGGCGAGACCACGGCGGTGATCGGGTCGACGGGCAGCGGCAAGTCGACGCTGCTCGGCCTCGTACCGCGGTTGTTCGACGCCACCGAGGGCGAGGTGCTCGTGGACGGCGTGGACGTGCGGGAGCTCGACCCGGCGCTGCTCGCGCGGACGGTGGGGCTTGTGCCGCAGAAGCCGTATCTGTTCTCCGGGACCGTCGCGACGAATCTGCGGTACGGCAATCCGGGCGCCACGGACGAGGAGTTGTGGCACGCCCTGGAGGTGGCGCAGGCGAAGGAGTTCGTGCAGAAGTTGGAGAACGGGCTCGACTCCCCCATCGCGCAGGGCGGCACGAACGTGTCCGGCGGACAGCGGCAGCGGCTCGCGATCGCGCGGACCCTTGTGCAGCGGCCGGAGATCTATCTGTTCGACGACTCGTTCTCGGCGCTCGACTACGCGACCGACGCGGCGCTGCGCACGGCCCTCGCGCGGGAGACGGCCGAGGCGACCGTGGTGATCGTCGCCCAGCGGGTGTCGACCATCCGCGAGGCCGACCGGATCGTGGTCCTCGACGAGGGCCGGGTCGTCGGCGCCGGACGCCATCACGAGCTGATGGCCGACAACGAGACCTACCGGGAGATCGTGCTCTCCCAGCTCACGGAAGCGGAGGCAGCCTGATGGCCGGGCCTGGCGGGCGGATGATGGCCGGGGGCGGCCCCGATCAGCGTTCTCTGGATTTCAAGGGCTCGGGCAAGCGCCTGCTCGCCCAGTTCAAGCCGCAGCGCGTGACGATGTACGCGATGCTCGTCGCGGTCTTCTTCAGCGTCGCGCTTTCCGTGGTCGGCCCGAAGATCCTCGGTGAGGCCACCGACCTGATCTTCGCGGGGATCGTCGGGCGCGAGATGCCCGAGGGCGCCACGAAGGAGCAGGTGCTCGACGCGATGCGGGAGCGCGGTGACAACGGTGTCGCCGACATGCTCTCCGGTACGGACTTCACACCCGGCGAGGGCATCGACTTCGCGGCCGTCGGCGAGGTGCTGCTGCTCGCGCTCGGCGTGTTCCTGGCCGCCGGGCTGCTGATGGCGGTGGCGACGCGGCTGGTGAACCGGGCGGTGAACCTGACCGTGTACCGGATGCGCGAGGACATCCAGGCGAAGCTGTCGCGGCTGCCGCTGTCGTACTTCGACAAGCGGCAGCGCGGCGAGGTGCTGAGCCGCGCCACCAACGACATCGACAACATCGGGCAGACGCTGCAGCAGACCCTCGGGCAGCTGGTGAACTCGCTGCTCACCATCGTCGGCGTGCTGGTGATGATGTTCTGGATCTCGCCGCTGCTCGCGCTGGTCGCGCTGATCACGGTGCCGTTGTCGTTCGTCGTCGCGACCCGTGTCGGCAAGCGGTCGCAGCCGCAGTTCGTGCAGCAGTGGCGGTCCACCGGCAAGGTCAACGCGCACGTCGAGGAGATGTACACCGGGCACGCCCTGGTGAAGGTCTTCGGGCGGCAGGAGGAGTCGGCGAAGCTGTTCGCGGAGCACAACGACGCGCTGTACGAGGCGAGTTTCAAGGCCCAGTTCAACAGCGGGATCATGCAGCCGCTGATGTTCTTCATCTCGAACCTGAACTACGTGCTCGTGGCCGTGGTGGGCGGTCTGCGGGTGGCGTCGGGTGCGTTGTCGATCGGTGACGTGCAGGCGTTCATCCAGTACTCGCGGCAGTTCTCGATGCCGCTGACGCAGGTCGCGTCCATGGCCAACCTGGTGCAGTCCGGCGTCGCGTCGGCCGAGCGGATCTTCGAGCTGCTCGACGCGGACGAGCAGGAGGCCGACCCGATCCCCGGCGAACGCCCCGAACGGCTGCGCGGGCGGGTCGAGTTGGAGCATGTGTCCTTCCGGTACGAGGAGGACAAGCCGCTGATCGAGGACCTGTCGCTCACGGTCGAGCCGGGCCACACGGTCGCGATCGTCGGCCCGACGGGCGCGGGCAAGACCACCCTCGTCAACCTGCTGATGCGGTTCTACGAGGTGACGGGCGGGCGGATCACGCTCGACGGGGTCGACGTGGCGAAGATGTCGCGGGACGAACTCCGGTCCGGCATCGGCATGGTGCTGCAGGACACGTGGCTGTTCGGCGGCACGATCGCGGAGAACATCGCGTACGGCGCGGCGAAGGAGGTCAGCCGCGCCGAGATCGAGGAGGCCGCGCGGGCCGCCCACGCCGACCGGTTCATCCGCACGCTGCCCGACGGGTACGACACCGTCCTCGACGACGAGGGCACCGGTGTCAGCGCCGGCGAGAAGCAGCTGATCACCATCGCGCGGGCCTTCCTGTCCGACCCGGTGATCCTGGTCCTCGACGAGGCGACGAGCTCGGTCGACACCCGTACGGAGGTGCTCATCCAGAAGGCGATGGCGCGCCTCGCGCACGGGCGTACGTCGTTCGTGATCGCGCACCGGCTCTCCACGATCCGGGACGCGGACACGATCCTCGTGTTGGAGGACGGCTCGATCGTCGAACAGGGCTCGCACGCGGGGCTGTTGGCCTCGGGTGGGGCGTATGCACGGCTGTACGAGGCGCAGTTCGCGCAGGCGGTGGCGGAGGTGGACTAGCCCCCGCGCACGGTCAGTCCAGGTAGCCCCTCAGCTGGTCCGCGAAGGCGTGGTCGCGGAGGCGGTTGAGGGTCTTGGACTCGATCTGGCGGATGCGTTCGCGGGTGACGCCGAAGATGCGGCCGATCTCCTCCAGCGTGCGGGGCCGCCCGTCCACCAGCCCGTACCGCAGCTGCACCACCTTGCGTTCGCGTTCGCCGAGGGTGGAGAGGACGGCCTCCAGGTGCTGGCGCAGCAGCAGGAACGCCGCGGACTCCACGGGGCTCGCGGCGTCGCCGTCCTCGATGAGGTCGCCCAGGGCCACGTCGTCCTCCTCGCCCACGGGGGCGTGCAGGGAGACGGGTTCCTGGGCGAGGCGCAGCACTTCGCCGACCCGCTCGGGCGGCAGTTCCAGGTGCGCGGCGACCTCTTCGGGCGTGGGCTCGTACCCGCGTTCCTGCAGCATGCGGCGCTGCACGCGGACGACGCGGTTGATCAGCTCGACGACGTGCACGGGCACGCGGATGGTCCGGGCCTGGTCGGCGAGGGCCCGGGACATCGCCTGGCGGATCCACCAGGTGGCGTACGTGGAGAACTTGTAGCCGCGCGCGTAGTCGAACTTCTCGACGGCCCTGATCAGGCCGAGGTTGCCCTCCTGGACGAGGTCGAGCATGGTCAGGCCGCGGCCGACGTACCGTTTGGCGACCGAGACGACGAGGCGCAGGTTGGCCTCGATCAGGCGGCGCTTCGCCATCCGGCCCATGACGACCAACTTGTCCAGGTCCAGGGCGAGTTGGCTGTCCAGGTCGGTGCCGTGGGTGAGTTTCTCCTCGGCGAAGAGGCCGGCCTCGACGCGGCGGGCGAGCTCGACCTCCTCGGCGGCGCTGAGCAGCGGTATGCGTCCGATCTCGCGCAGGTACTGCCGGAACAGGTCGGCGGACGGCCCGCTCGTCTCGGTGCGTACGGCACGCGGCTCGGGCGGTTCGGGCACGTCGGGCGGTTCGGGCACGTCGGGGGGTTCGGGTGCGTCGGGGAGTTCGGCGGCCTCGGGGGGCTCCGCGCTCGGCGGGGGCTGCGGGCTCGGCGGGCTCGGCGGGTTCTCCGGGTGGCGGCCGACCCGGCTCTGCGGCGGCACCGCTTCGATGACGTCCGCGGCGGCGGGGGTGGGTTGCGTCAACGTCTGGGTCCGGGTCTGCACGGGGCGACCTCCAGGGTGATCGCGGCCACGTCGGGAGTGCGCGGCAGCGGTACGGCGGGGGCGGTACCGGCGGCCGCGCCGCGGTCCGTCCCGTCATCGATGAACGGATCCGCGGGATTGCCGGGCCCACGCCCGGTGGGCCGGCCGCGCTCCGAAGACTCAGGCACCGCCCCCAGTGTGGGGTACGACACATCTCCGCGAGGAGAGTCGTGCGGGCACTTTTTGAGTCCGGTGCGTAGCCGCGCAGTTACTCAGGAGTCAACTTCGGGCGCGGCAAGGGGTGTTGGCCGAGGCGGCCGTCACAGCGCGTCCGCGCCGCGCTCCCGCAGGGCTCTGCCGTACTGCTGCAGGACCCACAACTCGTTCTGGGCGGCGGAGAGCTGGGCCGGGTCGGCGTGCGGGCCGAGGCGGGCGAAGCTGCCCTGGAGGTCGCGGATGCGGCGGTCGACGGCGCGGAGCCGGACCTGGACGAGCTGCTCGCCGCCGTACACCTCGTCGACCGTGCGCCGCATGATCGCCTCGACGGCCAGCTCGGTGACCATGGCCCGCACCGTGTCGTCCGGCGCGGCGTCCCGCACGCGCGCGAGGTACCCCGACGGGTCCTGGACGCCCTGCTCGGCGCCGCCCGCGTACGCGATGGCCTCGCGGACCGCGGCGTACGGCGGGGCGGTGAACTCGTCCGCGCCGTACGCGTCGAAGGCCGGGGAGACCAACTGCGGGTGCTGCAGGGCGAGTTTGAGCAGCTCGCGCTCGGTGCGGTGGGCGGGGCTGCGCAGGTTGAGCGCGGGGCCGCCGGCGGGGCGGGGCGCCTCGTCGTACGCCTGCGGGGGGCGTTGCTGCTGCTGCGGGGCGGGGCCGCGACCGCCGCGGTCCCGGGCCCAACGGGCCAGCTGAGCCACGCGCTTGACGACGAACTGGGTGTCGAGGATGCCGAGCATGCCGGCGAGCTCGACGGCCACCTCGTGCTGCGCGCCGCTGTTCTTGATGCGGGCCACGATCGGCGCCGCCTCGTCGAGCGCGGCGGCGCGGCCCGCGGGGGTCTCCAGGTCGTACCGGCTGACGATCTGGCGGAGGGCGAACTCGAAGAGCGGCGTACGCGGTTCGACCAGGTCGGCGACCGCCTCGTCACCCTTGGCGAGGCGCAGCTCGCAGGGGTCCATGCCGTCGGGGGCGATCGCGATGTACGTCTCCGCGGCGAACTTCTGGTCGTCCTCGAAGGCGCGGAGCGCGGCCTTCTGGCCTGCGGCGTCGCCGTCGAAGGTGAAGATCACGCGGGCCGAGCCGTTGTCCATCAGGAGCCGGCGGAGGATCTTGATGTGGTCGCCGCCGAAGGCGGTGCCGCAGGTGGCGATGGCGGTGGTGACGCCGGCGAGGTGGCAGGCCATCACGTCCGTGTACCCCTCGACGACGACCGCGCGGGAGGTCTTGGCGATCTCCTTCTTGGCGAGGTCGATGCCGTAGAGGACCTGGCCCTTCTTGTAGATCGGGGTCTCGGGGGTGTTGAGGTACTTCGGGCCGTTGTCGTCCTCGCGGAGCTTGCGGGCGCCGAAGCCGACGACCTCGCCGGAGATGTCCCGGATCGGCCACATCAGGCGGCCGCGGAAGCGGTCGATGGGGCCGCGGCGGCCCTCCTGGGAGAGGCCGGAGAGGATCAGCTCCTTGTCGGTGAAGCCCTTGCCGCGCAGGAAGCGCGTGAGGTGGTCCCAGCCCGCCGGGCTGTAGCCGACGCCGAAGTGCACGGCCGCGGCCTGGTCGAAGCCGCGCTCGGCGAGGAACTTGCGGCCGATCTCGGCCTCGGCTCCGCCCAGCTGGTCCACGTAGTACTGCGCGGCGATCTTGTGTGCCTCGACCAGGCGGATGCGTTCGCCGCGCTGGTGGGACGGGTTGTACCCGCCCTCCTCGTACCTCAGCGTGATGCCCGCCTGGGCGGCGAGGCGCTCGACCGTCTCCGAGAAGGAGAGGTGGTCGATCTTCATCACGAAGGCGATCGTGTCGCCGCCCTCCTGGCAGCCGAAGCAGTGGAAGAGCCCCTTGCTCGGGCTGACCTGGAAGGACGGTGACTTCTCGTCGTGGAAGGGGCACAGGCCCTTCAGGTTGCCGCCGCCGGCGTTGCGCAGCTGGAGGTACTCGGACACGACGGCGTCGATCGGGACCGCGTCCCGTACCGCCTTCACGTCCTCGTCGTTGATCCGTCCTGCCACGCGTGAATTCTACGGGGCGGCACGGACAACTCGTCCGGGTGGCCGCCCGGCCTGCGGCGGGGCCGTGGGGTCAGCCCTCCAGGAGGGATTCAAGCGGGACCGTCGGGTCGGCGAGGCGCTCCGGGTCGGGGCGGACGCCGGCCTTGATCAGCGTCTGGATCGGCTCCGTCACGTCCCAGACGTTCACGTTCATGCCGGCCAGGACCCGCCCGTCGGACAGCCAGAACGCGATGAACTCCCGCTTCGTGGCGTCCCCGCGGATCAGCACCTGGTCGTAACTGCCGGGCGGCGCCCAGCCGGAGAACTCCATGCCGACGTCGTACTGGTCGGAGAAGAAGTACGGCACCCGGTCGTACGTGACGGACTTGCCGAGCATCGCGCGGGCCGCGGCCGGGCCGCCGTTGAGGGCGTTGGCCCAGTGCTCGACGCGCAGCCGGGTGTCGAACAGCGGGTGGTGGGCGCTGGCCGCGTCGCCCACGGCGAAGATGTCCGGGTCGGAGGTGCGCAGGCTCGCGTCGACCGCGATGCCGCCGCCGTGCGCCCGGTCGGCGAGCTCCAGGCCCGCGGTCTCGGCGAGCGAGGTGCGCGGGGCGGCGCCGATGGCGGCGAGGACGTCGTGCGCGGGGTGCTCGTCGCCGTCGTCGGTGCGGGCGGCGAGGACCATGCCGTCCTGGCCGGTGATCTCGGTGAGGCGGGCGCCGAAGTGGAAGCGGACGCCGTGCTCCTGGTGCAGGTCGGCGAAGAGGCGGCCGATCTCGGGGCCGAGGACGGAGTGCAGCGGCGTGGCCTCGGGCTCGATGACGGTGACCTCCGCGCCGTACTCCCGCGCGGCGGCGGCGACCTCCAGGCCGATCCAGCCGGCGCCGGCGATCACCAGGTGGCCGTTGTCCCGACCGAGGGCGGCGAGGACGCCCTTGAGGCGCTCGGCGTGCGCGATCCGGCGCAGGTGGTGCACGCCCGCGAGGTCGGTGCCGGGGATGTCGAGGCGGCGGGGCTCGGAGCCGGTGGCGAGGAGCAGCTTGTCGTAGCGCACGACGGTGCCGTCGCCGAGGCGGACCGTCTTGTCGCCGCGGTCGACGGCCACGGCGGGCAGGCCGAGGTGCAGCTCGATGTCGTGCTGTGCGTACCACGCGGGTTCGTGCACGAAGACGCTGTCCCGTTCCTCCTTGCCGAGGAGGTAGCCCTTGGACAGCGGGGGTCGTTCGTAGGGGTGCTCGCGCTCGTCACTGATGAGAATCACCCGGCCGGTGAAGCCCTCGGAGCGCAGGGTTTCGGCCGCCTTGGCCCCGGCCAGTCCGCCTCCGACGATGACGAACGTCTGATCCGCGTCGACCACTTGATGCCTCCTCACAACCTTGCCGCCACTTGCGGGCGTCCCGCACGCAGCGTGGCCGCCATCTCGAGCGTCCCGCACGGAGCGTAGTGGGGGAAGGGGCCGTCCCTTCAGTGTCACCCCTGTGTGGCTCGATCACATCAGGTGGGCGCGGCGGACCGGCTCAGGTTCGGCCACCGGTTCCGGCTCCGGCGAGGCGGGCGTGCAGGGTCCGGGCGGAGGCGTCGGTGAGGGCGGCGATCTGGTCGATGACGACCCGCTTCCGCGCGGTGTCGTCCGGCGCCGCGTCGAACAGCGCCCGGAACTGCGGGTCGAGTCCTTCGGGCGCCCGCGCGGTGAGCCCTGCGGCGAGCTCGGCGATGACGATGCGCTGGTTCGCGCGGAGCCGTTCCTGTTCGTCGCGCTGCATCACGTACCGGTCGGCGACGGCTTTGAGGACGGCGCATTCATGGCGGGTTTCGTTCGGTACGACGAGCTCCGCGGCGTACCGGGTCAGGGGCCCGCTGCCGTACCTCGCGCGCGTGGCGCCTTCCGCGGCGAGGCAGAAGCGGCCGATCAGCTGGCTGGTGGCGTCCTTGAGGCGGGCCTGGGCGACCGCGGTGCCGTCGTATCCGTGCGGCCACCACTCCTGGTCGAGGAGCCGGTCGAGGGCGGCGGCGAGTTCGGCCGGGTCGGTGCCGTGCGGTACGTAGCGCTCCAGGGCTACGGCGAAGATCTCCTGCCGTTCGGGCTCGGCGTGCAGGCAGTTGGGGTCGATGTGGCCGGCGTGCAGCCCGTCCTCGACGTCGTGCACGGAGTACGCCACGTCGTCGGACCAGTCCATGACCTGGGCCTCGAAGCAGGTGCGGTGGGCGGGGGCGCCCTCGCGGATCCACTCGAAGACGGGGAGGTCGTCCTCGTAGACGCCGAATTTCGCGGAGCCCGGGTCGGTGGGGTGGTGGCCGCGCGGCCAGGGGTACTTGGTGGCGGCGTCGAGCGCCGCGCGTGTGAGGTTCAGGCCGACGCTGACGGGGCGGCCGGTGGTCGCGTCGTCCACGAAGCGCTTGGGTTCGAGGCGGGTGAGGAGGCGCAGGGAGTGGGCGTTCCCCTCGAATCCGCCGCAGTCCGCCGCGCACTCGTTGAGGGCCTGTTCGCCGTTGTGCCCGAACGGCGGGTGGCCGAGGTCGTGGGAGAGGCAGGCCGTCTCGACCAGGTCCGGGTCGCAGCCGAGGGCGGCGCCGAGCTCGCGGCCGACCTGGGCGCATTCCAGGGAGTGCGTGAGCCGGGTGCGGGGGCTGGCGTCCCAGGCGAGGCTGCGCGTGCCGGGCGTGACGACCTGCGTCTTTCCGGCGAGGCGGCGCAGCGCGGAGGAGTGCAGCACCCGCGCCCGGTCCCGCTGGAACGCGGTCCGCCCGGGCCGTTTGTCGGGCTCGGACACCCACCGGGCGGCGTCCCGCTCCGTGTAACCGGCGCTGTCGGCCGCGCGGTGGGGCTGCTGGGTCTCGTCGGCGCGCTGGGTCGGGGCCATGAGCCGACGGTAACCGCGCGGCGGCACCGGGGGCGCGTTTTCCCTGGACGGGGGGTGCGGGACGGCTTACGCGGAGGCCAGCTGCAACCGCTCCCCCGCCGCACTCCCCGCGCTCCCCGCCCTCGCCCCGAAGGACCGCACCGCGGCCTCGTACCGGAGCAGAAGCAGCTCGGCGACCGCCGGGTGCGTGCCCAGCGGAGCGGAGGCCACTCCGGGCACTCCGGGCGCCGCCGTCGCGGCCTGCGCGGACTGCGCCGCGAACCGCCCCGGCGCGGTGAAGTACGACGCGACGGCGACCCGCCCGCACCCCCGCGCGGCAAGCGCCCGCACCGCCTCGGGCACGGTCGGCGACGCCGCGGACGCGTACGCGGGCACGACCGGAACGCCGAGCCGCTCGGCGAGCGCGGCCGCCGTACCGCGCGTGTCGGCGAGGCCCTCCGGGTCCCGCGACCCGGCCGCGGCGAGCACGACCCCGTACCCGGCGGGCGCCGCTCCCGGCGGGAAGCCGGCCTCGACCAGCCGGTCGTGCAGCGCGTCGACGAGCAGCGGATGCGGCCCGAGCGGCGCGGCGACCCGCGCGTCGAGGTGCGGGGCGGCGGCTGCTGCCGCGGGCAGGTCGTGCTTGACGTGGTAGCCGCGTCCGAGCAGCAGCGGTACGAGGACGGCCCGGCCGGGCGCGAGTCGGGCCAGCGTGTCGGGGAGGAGGGGTTCGTTCAGCTCGATGTGGCCGAGGTGGACGGCCAGTTCGGGCCTGCGTGCGCGTACCGCGTCGAGCAGGGAGCGCACGGTGGCGAGCGTGCGCGGGTCCCGGCTTCCGTGCGCCACCACGACGAGGGCCGGGGGTACGGGGGCAGGGTGCGGGCCGGTCCGCACGTCGCGGCCGACGCGGCGCAGGCGGCTGCCGGCGTCGCTGGTGATGCGGTCGATGAGCTGCGCCGTACTGGCCAGTGGGTCCAGGGTTTCCTTCGGGGGCCCGGGGTGTTCGCCGGGTGTCTCGGTCGGCGTCATGAACCAAGGCTCGCCCGCCGACGTTGCACGGTGATTGCACGACGATGACGGTCGATGTCCCCCGTCTCACGCCCCCGGACCCCCGATTGTCAGTCCCGCGTCGCACACTTGTCCTCGTCGAGCACACGACGAGGACGAAGCGGGGCCCGCACGCAGAGAGCTGACCGAGGGGCGGCGCGCGGGACGAAACGGGGGGCACATGCAGGACGACGACAGGACGGGTTGGGGGCCCGACGAGCCGAGGGGCGCCGGGACGGCTGCCAGGGCGGACGCCGGACCCGCCGAGCGCACGGGGACGGGGTACGACGACGGGGCGGGGGCGGGGCACGACGAGGGGACGGACGCGAGGGCGACCGAGGAGGCGGACGCGAGGCGGGCCGACGGGGCGGGCACGAGGCCGACCGACAAGGCGAACGCGAGGCGCGCCGACAGGGCGGACGCGAGGCCGACCGGCGGTGCGGACGCGAGGCCGACCGACAGGGCGGACGCGAGGCCGACCGGCGGGGCGGACGCCGGACCTGCCGACGGCACGGGGACGGGGTACGACGACGGGGCGGGCGCAAGGCGGGCCGACGGCACAGGCACGGGGCCCGACGACAAGGCGAACGCAAGGCCGACCGACAAGGCGAACGCGAGGCCGACCGACGGCACCGGCACCGGCACCGGTGGCGAGGTGAGCAGCGGCCCGTCCGGCAGGACAGGCACTCGACCCGACGGCAGCTCCGACACGAAGCCGACCGCCGGGCCAGGGGCCGGACCCGTCGACGCCCCCGGGTCGAAACCCGCCGACGAGACGGGCGCCAGCCGCGACCCCAGCGACCACAGGTCAGGCACCGGCCCGGACCACGAGGCGGGCACCGGATCGGCCGGCGACAAGGACACGGCCCAGGACGGCGAGGCAGGCGCCGGGTCGACCGACGGCGACGCGGGCACGACACCGCACGGCAGGACCGCCAGCACCCCCGACGACAACCCGAGCACCGGGCAAGCCGACAGCCACCGGACCGACACCGAGCAAGCCGACCACCACCCGACCGACACCGGACAAGACGACCACCACCCGACCGACACCGGACAAGACGACCACCACCCGACCGACACCGGACAAGCCGACCACCACCCGACCGACACCGGGTCGACCGGCGGTGCTGCGGGGCGGCCGGGTGGCGAGCCCGGTCATGTCGTTCGCCGCGACGCTGGGAAGCGACCCCGGCTCCGGCTGCCGCGCAGTCGGCGTGGGCGGCGGCGCCTCCTGCAAGCTCTGATGCTGGGCTGCGTGCTGGCTCTGCTGCCCGCGACCTGGCTGCACGCCGCTGCCGCGGAGCGGGTGCGCGGACCGGGCGAGCTGCCGCGGACACAGGTCGCGGTCGTCTTCGGCGCGGGCCTGTGGGGCGGCGAGCCCTCCCCGTATCTGGCGCATCGGCTGGACGCGGCGGCCGGGCTGTACCGCGAGGGCCGCGTGGAGGTGGTGCTCGTCACCGGCGACAACAGCCGGGAGGAGTACGACGAGCCGGACGCCATGCGCAGATATCTGACGGCGCGCGGCGTTCCGGACCGCCGCATCGTGAGCGACTACGCGGGCTTCGACACCTGGGACTCCTGCGTGCGCGCCCGGAAGATCTTCGGCGTGGACCGGGCGGTGCTGATCAGCCAGGGCTTCCACATACGCAGGGCGGTGGCGCTCTGCCGGGACGCGGGCGTGGATGCGTACGGCCTGGGGGTGGCCGAGCCGCACGACGCGACCTGGTACTACGGCGGGATCAGAGAGCTGCTGGCCTCCGGCAAGGCCGCGGCGGACGCGCTCCTCGAACCGGACCCGCAGTTCCTGGGCCCGCGCGAGGACGGGATAGCGCGGGCGCTGGCCTCCCACCGCTGAGGACCGACCCATGCGGGTACGGCCGTCCGTCGCGCCGGGACGGCACCTCACCGTCGCCCGCTGCCCGCGCTGAGGCGCGCGTACCTGGCATGTAACCCGGCCGCACCGTGCCGCGTAACACGCCGGACGCACGCTGGAGCGCATGCACAAGACCACGGCATCGCCCACTCCGACGCACTGCCCGTACTGCGCGCTGCAATGCGGGATGGGGCTGGCGCGGGACCCCGGCAGGGACGGGGGTCTGGCCGTGGTGGAGCGGGAGTTCCCGGTGAACCGGGGCGCGCTGTGCGGCAAGGGCCGTACGGCGACCGAGGTGCTGTCCTCCCGGGTGCGCCTGACCGAGCCGCTGATCCGGACCCACGCCACCGGCAGGCTCGAACCGGCCACCTGGGAGGAGGCGCTCGACCGGATCGCGGCGGGCCTCGCCCGGACGCGCGCGGAGCACGGGCCGGACGCGGTCGGGGTGTTCGGCGGGGGCGGGCTGACGAACGAGAAGGCGTACGGGCTCGGGAAGTTCGCGCGGGTCGTGCTGGGCACGTCGCAGATCGACTACAACGGCAGGTTCTGCATGTCGTCGGCGGCGGCCGCGCACCAGCGGGCGTTCGGGCTCGACCGGGGGCTGCCGTTCCCGCTGGAGGACATCCCGCGGACCGGCTGTGTGATCCTGGTCGGCTCGAACCTCGCCGAGACGATGCCGCCCGCGCTCCGCTACCTGACCGAACTGCGGGAGAACGGCGGCAAGTTGATCGTCGTCGACCCGCGCCGCACGCGCACGGCGGAGCAGGCTGACCTGCATCTGGCGCCGCGTCCGGGCACGGACCTGGCGCTGGCGCTCGGGCTGCTGCACGTGGTGGTGGCTCAGGGGCTTACGGACGAGGAGTTCATCCGGGAGCGGACGAGCGGCTGGGAGGAGGCGCGGGCCGGGGCGATGGCGCACTGGCCGGAGCTGGTGGAGCGGATCACCGGGGTGTCGGTGCCCGAACTGCGGGAGGCGGTACGGCTGTTCTGCGCGCCGGAGCACGCGATGGTGCTGACCGCGCGCGGCCCCGAGCAGCAGGCGAAGGGCACGGACACGGTGGGCGCCTGGATCAACCTGGTGCTCGCGACGGGCCGGGCGGGCCGCCCGCTCTCCGGGTACGGGTGCCTGACGGGGCAGGGGAACGGGCAGGGGGGACGCGAACACGGCCAGAAGGCTGACCAGTTGCCGGGGTACCGGAAGCTGACCGACCCGGCGGCGCGGGCGCACGTGGCCGAGGTGTGGGGCGTGGACCCGGACGCGCTGCCGGGCCCGGGCCGGAGTGCGTACGAGCTGCTCGACGCGCTCGGCGGGGACGTGAAGTCGCTGCTGCTGATGGGATCGAACCCGGTGGTGTCGGCGCCGCGGGCCGCGCATATCGAGGGGCGGCTGCGTTCCCTGGACTTCCTGGCGGTGGCGGACGTGGTGCTGTCGGAGACGGCGGAGCTGGCGGACGTGGTGCTTCCGGTGACGCAGTGGGCGGAGGAGACCGGGACGACGACGAACCTGGAGGGCCGGGTACTGCTCCGCCGCCGGGCGATCACGCCGCCGGAAGGGGTGCGTACGGACCTGTTCGTGCTGCACGAACTCGCGGCGCGGCTCGGCGTGGAGAAGGGGTTCCCGACGGATCCGGAGGAGGTCTTCGACGAGCTGCGCCGGGCCTCGGCGGGCGGGCCCGCGGACTATTCGGGGATCACGTACGAGCGCCTCGCGGCGGAGGACGGCGTGTTCTGGCCGTGCCCGGCGACCGAACTGACCGAACCGTCCGAACCGCTCGAACTGCCGGACGTACGGGGGAAGTTGCCGGTCTCGGCCGACGCGGGGACGGCGCGTCCGGGTGCCGTCGGCCCCGATACCGCGCACCCGGATACCGCCCACCCGGGGACGCCTCGCCTGTTCCTGGACCGGTTCGCGACGGAGGACGGGCGGGCCCGGTTCGTGCCGGTGGCGCACCGGGCGGCGGCGGAGGAGCCGGACGCCGAGTATCCGGTGCTGCTGACGACGGGGCGGGTGGTGGCGCAGTACCAGTCGGGGGCGCAGACCCGGCGGGTGGCCGAGCTGAACGCCGCCGTGCCCGGCCCGTTCGTGGAGCTGCACCCGCAGCTCGCCGCGCGGATCGGGGTGGCGGACGGCGAGGCGGTGCGGGTCGTGTCCCGCCGGGGCGAGGCGACGGCGCCGGCCAGGGTGACCCGTACGATCCGGCCGGACACGGTGTTCATGCCCTTCCACTGGCCGGGCGAGGGGCGGGCCAACTCGCTCACGAACCCGGCGCTCGACCCGGTGTCGCGCATGCCGGAGTTCAAGGTCTGCGCGGTCCGCCTGGAACGAACGCCTCCGGAGACGGCGGCGGGCTGACCGGAACCAGGGGGGGCTGGGCGCTCTCGGCTCGGCGCGCTCGGCTAGGCGCTCTCGGCCCGCCAGTCCCCCGTCGAGAGCGGGCGGGCGTGGGCGCGCAGGCGGGCGCGTACGGCGGGGGCCGCGACGTAGACCCAGGCTCGGCGGGTGGCGCCGTCCGGGAGGCGGACGGCGCGGGCGACGCGCTCGTAGTCGTTGTGCGGGTCGCCGGGGCGGTAGTCCTCCAGGCGGTCGAGGTCGGCGAGGAGGGCGTCGTACGACTCGGGGCGGGCGGTGAGGAGTTCGCCGTGCACGGGTCCGGCGCCGGGCTGCTCCACGAGGTACGGGTAGCCGGGGCCCGCGTACAGGACGGCGTCCGGGAGCAGGGCCGGGGTGGCGGCGGCGAGGCGGCCGTGCAGGTGGCGGTCGTGGTTGCACTCCCCGGGGCGGAGCGTGCCGTAGACGAAGAACGGCAAGGCGGAGCCCGAGGCCGACTCCGAGTCCGAGCCCGAGGCCGAGCCCGAGGCCGAGGCCGAGGCCGACCTGGGCAACGGCCCCGGCGCACGCCTCTCGTGGCTCACTTGCCCGTCTCCGCCCGCACCCAGCGGAGGTAGTCGGCGCTGCCGCGGACGACCGGGGTGGCGATGATCTCCGGGGTGTCGTAGTCGTGCGCGTCGGTGAGCCAGCGCTCCAGGGCCGGGTAGCCGTCGGCGGTGGTCTTGAGCAGCACCTGCCACTCCTGGTCGGTGGTGACGGCGCCCTCCCAGCGGTAGACCGACGTGACCGGCCCCGACACCTGTGCGCAGGCCGCGTGCCGGGCCTCGACGGCGCCCGCGGCGAGGGCCTGCGCCTTGGCGACGGAGTCGGTCGTCGTCAGCACCGTGAGCACGGTGTCGACGGGAAGGTCGGGGGTCTCGGGGAGCTGCTCCATGCCTGTACTGCCTCCGTGTCGGCGGATACGGAGGGACGCCGTCCGCGACGCCCCCGCACCAGTCTCCCCGACCGGACGGCCCCGGACGGCCCCGGACCACCCCGGACCGAGCGCCGGCCCGAACCCCGTACCGCGCCAGGACCGAGCCCCGGACCACCCCCAGGGCCGAACCCCCGACCGGCCACCCGCCCGCCCGCCTCAACTCCCGTACGGCCGGACCTCCTTGGCGTCGCGCAGGGCGTGGCCCCACCAGGTCAGCTGGTCGAGCAGGACCTTCGCGGCGGCGTCGGGGCCTGCGGGGTCGAGGTGGTTGCCCTCGTCGTCGAAGTGGCCCTGCGCGCCGTGGAAGGAGACGGTGTCCCGCACCGTCACGGCGTGCAACTCGGCGAAGACGAGCCGCAGTTGCTCGACCGCCCGCAGCCCGCCGGAGATCCCGCCGTACGAGACGAAGGCGACGGGCTTGGCCTCCCACTCGGCGCGGTGCCGGTCGATGAGGTTCTTCAGTCCGGCCGGGAAGGAGTGGTTGTACTCGGGGGTGACGACGACGAACGCGTCGGCGGCGTCGATCTGTCCGGCGACCCGCGCGAGGCGTTCCCGTACGGCGGGTTCGTGGTGGGGCGAGAAGGCGGTGGGCAGGTCGGCCTCGGCGACGTCGACGACGTCCACGGTCAGATCCTCCCGGCCGCGCACGTGGGCGAGGAGCCAGTCGGCGATGACGGGGCCGAAACGGCCGTGCCGGTCGGAGCCGAGGATCACGGCCACGCGCAGCGGGGCGGCGGCCTTCTGGGTACGGGCATCGGTGGTGGGCGCGGAATGCGTCGCTGTAGTCATGCGGAACAGCCTGATAGTTAAACCATTGTTGAGGTCAAGCCGCTCCGTCCAGCATCCTTGTCGTATGCCTCAACTCGCCTGGAACGCCAAGGAAGCCACCGTCGGAGAGCTCGCCGAGCGCAGCGGGGTCGCGCCGTCCGCGCTCCGGTTCTACGAGCGGGAAGGCCTGATCAGCAGCCGCCGCACCTCGGGCAACCAGCGCCGCTACAGCCGGGACACCCTGCGCAGGGTCGCGTTCATCCGCACCTCGCAGCGGCTCGGCATTCCGCTCGCCAGGATCCGCGAGGTGCTCGCGCTGCTGCCGGAGGACCGCACGCCGACGCGGGAGGACTGGGCGCGGATCTCGGAGTGCTGGCGCTCCGACCTGGACGAGCGCATCTGCACCCTGCAGCGGCTGCGCGACAACCTGACGGACTGCATCGGCTGCGGCTGTCTCTCCCTGGACCGGTGCCGGCTGTCCAACCCGGACGACGCCCTCGCCGACCACGGCCCGGGCCCGCGCCGCCTCCTGGAGGACCCGGTTCCGACGGGGACCGCCACCGAGCGCTGAGCCACGGCGGGCGAGCGGGCCGGTCACCCGTTCACAGCCCTCACCCCCCGACTTCGGTCACGCGCCCCGAGCCTCTCGCCGCACGGCCATGACCTGCTGGAACGCGGCGACCGCCCGGCACAACGGGCCCCCGGGGCGGGGGAACCGGGCGCTCACCGGCAGGCGTGCCGGGCCGAGTGCGCCTTTCCTCGTAACAAGGGCGCGACCGACGCAGCGGCACATGGGGGTGCCGCGGGCCGCGTTCTCTCGGAGGACTTGAGATGCGCACCGCCATCCGCCCGCTGACCGCTGCCGCGCTCGTCGTCGCCGCCTCCGCATGCCTCTCCGCGGGTCCCGCGCAAGCGGTCCCCAGACCCGCCGGCCCCCCGACCACGACCGTCGCAGCCCCCCACTCGGCCCGCGCCGCCGCTCCCGCCTCCGCCCCCGCCGTCGAAAGGACCCGTACCGCCCTCGCCGTCGAAGGGACCCGTACCGCCCCCGCCCTCGCCGCCGAGAGGGCCCGCGCCGCCCGCGTCCTCCCGGAGGACAGCGATCCGCCGGACACCCGGCTCGACCTCTACCCCGCCACGGTCGTGCCGGGCTCCAAGGTCACCGTGCACACGCTCGCCTGCGGGGTCCGCTCGCGGGCCGCCGGGGACGCGAGCGCGGTCGGCGCGGGGATGTTCAAGCTGGCGGTCGGCACGCACGACGAGGTCGTCGTCGGCAGCTTCGTCGTGCCGTCGTCGGCGTCGCCCGGCACGTACGCGATCCGGGCGCGGTGCGCCGACGGCAAGGAGGTGTCGGGCGATCTGCTGGTGAGCCTGACGGCGCCGACTGAGCCGGTGAACCCGAAGGGACATGTGAAGACGGGGGTCGGCGGCGCGCTCGGGCCCGACCCCGTGCAGACCGCGGCGGGTGTGGCGGCCCTGGCCGTCGCCGCCGCGGGCGGTACCTGGCTCCTGCATCGCCGGGCGAGAGGCGACGGGATCTGACCGGACAACCTCCGCTGTCCACCGGTACCGCCGCCCCGGCCCCCTTCGAGTCCGCCTCCGCACGCGGCTCGGAGGGGGACGCGGGGCACGTACGACCGCGTACGAGCGGGTACGACCGCGTACGACCACCCCAGGGGGCCCACCGTGCCGAACCGTGAACCCGGGACCCGCAGCAACGGGACCCGCAGCAACGGAACCCGTAAGCCGCTCCGTGCCGCGATAGCCGCCGTCTCCGCCTTCGCCCTGTGCTCCGGCGTGTGGCTGCTGCAGAACGGCAGCGCCACGCACGCGCCGCCGCAGCCGTCCGCCGCCGAGGCCGCCGCCTCCTCCGCGGGCCCGGACCCGCGCGCCACCGAGGCTGCGCCCGCGCTGCCCGCCGCGCCGCCCACCCGCATACGCATCCCCTCGCTCCGCGTCGACGCCCCGCTGATGGGCCTGCGCCTGACCCGCGAGGGCAGCCTCGACGTGCCGCCCGCGGAGAACCGCAACCTGGCCGGCTGGTACGAGGCGGGCACCACGCCGGGCGAGCGCGGCACGTCGGTCGTCGCCGGGCACGTCGACAACGCGGAGGGGCCCGCCGTGTTCTACGCGCTCGGTGCGCTCCGCAAGGGCCAGACCGTCGAGGTGGACCGGGACGACGGCAGGACGGCGGTGTTCACGGTCGACGCGGTGGAGGTGTACGACAGCCGGGACTTCCCGGACGACAAGGTGTACGGCGCCGCCGCGCGCCCCGAGCTGCGGGTCATCACCTGCGGCGGCGGCTGGTCGAAGAACAGCGGCTACCTCGGCAACGTGGTCGTCTTCGCCCACCTGACGGACACCCGCGCGTGACCGCGTGACTCACCCGAGCCACTGGTCGTACGCCAGCTTCCCGACCAGCGTGACCACGACGACCACGAGCACGCCGCGGACGAACCCGCTGCCCTTCTTCAGTGCCATGCGCGCGCCGACCATGCCGCCGACGAGGTTGAACACGGCCATTCCGGCGGCCAGTTGCCACATCACGGTGCCCTGGTAGGTGAACATCGCGAGGGCGCCGAAGTTGGTGCAGACGTTGACGATCTTCGCGGTGGCGGAGGCGTGCACGAGGTCCATGTGCAGGACGGCGGTCAGCGCGATCACCAGGAACGTGCCGGTGCCGGGCCCGAACAGCCCGTCGTAGAAGCCGAGTCCGAGGCCCGCGAGGACGATCGCGGCGAGCACCCGCTGCCGGGTCGGCGGGCCCGCGGTCGCGCCGGTGCCGAAGGCGGGGCGCAGCATCACGAAGGCGAGCACGCCGAGCAGCACGACCATGATCATGGGCCGCAGCACGTCGGCGCTGATCCCGGCCGCGAAGAACGCCCCGGTCATCGACCCGGCGAGGGCCCCGAGCCCGATCTTCACGGCGGTGCCGACCTCGACCGGGGTCTTCCTGATGTACGTGACGGCCGCGGCGGAGGTGCCGACGATCGCGACGGCCTTGTTGGTGCCGTAGACGTAGGTCGGGTGCACCTGCGGTACGCCGATGAGGAGCGCGGGCAGCAGGAGCAGTCCGCCGCCGCCCACCACGGCGTCGACCCAGCCCGCAGCGGCCGCGGCGAGGCAGAGGACCACGACCGTGGTCAGGGATATGTCGGGCATGATCACGACAGTAACCGGAGGGCCTCGCCCTCCCGGGCCCGCCCCTGGCTCAGGGTGCCGCCCGGGTGGCTCAGGGTGCTACCCGGTGGCTCAGGGTGCCGCCCGGGGTTCCGTCACCGGCGCGGGCAGCCGGTCCGGTGCGGGCGGGGCCGCCGGGTCGACGGTGACCGCGAGCAGCGTCGCGGCGAGCGCGCTCGCCGAGGCGAGGCCGACGGCGAGGTTCCGCCGGGCCTGCCGGGTGACTTCCCGTACGGGAACGGGCTTGCGGTGCCGGGCCATGGGCGTACGCCCCTCCAGAGATCTCAAGAGCTGTCAGTACGTGAAGTTCTCGGCGTGGATGCGCTCCTCGGGCACCCCGGCCCGGACCAGCGCCGTGGTCGCCGCGCTCGCCATGCCGGGCGGGCCGCACAAGTACACGTCGTGGGCGGCGAGTTCCGGCACCAGGTTGGCGAGGGCCTGCGGGGCGAGGGGGTCGAAGGACGCGTCGGACGGGCCGAGCAGGAAGTGCAGGTGGGCGCCGCGGGCGGCGGCGATGGCCTCCAACTCGGCCCGCAGCACGAGCTGTTCGGCGTTCCCCGCGCGGTAGAGGAGCGTCAGGTCGCCCGGCGCGCAGGGCAGCGTCTCGAACAGGGCCCGCATGGGCGTGATGCCGACGCCCCCGGCGAGCAGCAGCACCTTGCGCCGGCTGCGGCGGTGCGCGGTGAGCGCGCCGAACGGGCCGGTGGCGAGGACGCGGGTGCCGGGCCGCAGGCGGCGGATGCGGCGCGTGTGGGTGCCGATGGCCTTGACGGTGATGCGTACGACGTCGTCGCGGACCGGCGCCGACAGGGAGAACGGCAGCGCCGTGTGCCAGAGCCTGCGCTGCAGGAACCGCCAGCGGAGGAACTGCCCGGGTTCCGCGCGGAGTTCGTCGAGCCCGATGCCCTGCATGACGACGGAGACCACGCCGGGTCCCTCCACCCGCACCTCCCGCACCCGCAGGCTGTGCCGCAGCGCCTGGCGTACGGGGACGACGAGCCGGTACCAGACGAGCAGCACCGCGACCGTGGCGTGCAGGAGCGACCAGAACCAGCCGGCGAGGGCGCTGCCCGCGAGGTCGGGCCCGGCGAGCTGGTGCGCGAACGCCAGCCCGGCGCCGACGTACGTGAGCAGGTGCAGGGCACGCCAGGTCTCGTGCGGGACGCGGCGGCGTACCGCGCGGGCCGAGCTGACGCCGACGGCGCCGAACAGGGCGGTGCCGACCGCGGCGGCCGCGAGGCCGGGGTAGCCGAGCAGGTCGACGGCGGCGCTGAGCAGGTCGGCCCCGGTGTGGGCGGCGTACCCGCACAGGGCGAGCAGGGTGTGGGCGGCGCACAGGCCGAGGACCCAGCGCCCGCCGAGCGCGTGCCGTCGGGCGAGGCGGTCGGCGCCGACGCCGTGCTCCACCGCGGGGACGCGGGCCATCAGGAAGAGCATGACGAGCACCCCGTACGCGGCGAGCAGCCCGGTGAGGTGGGCGCCGGTGGCGAAGAGGGCGTCGAGCCTCGCGGAGTACTGGGCCTGCGCCGCCCAGAGCGCGGTGACGGCGGCGCCGCCGAGGACGAGGGCGGTCCGCAGGGCTCGGGGGTCGACCCTGAGCGGCCGGACCGGTTCGGGCACGGCGGCAGCGGCGGCGGCTGCGCGGGCGGCAGGGGCAGAAGCTCTCACGCCCTCGAACCTAGGCCCTGGAAACCGGGGAAAACACCAGGTCAGACCCCTTACGCCGATCCTTAAGGTTCCCTTGAGAACCCCCTCACGGCCGGTTAAGCCAGGCGCCCTCACACCGCCCGTCGGCCGGGGCGAGGGACCCTCACAACTGCCGCCCGCCCCCGCTGAGCGCAGCGTTCCGCGCGGGAAACAGAAGGGATGCGGACGGGTAACACCGGGCCCGCACGCTGCTCGGCATGGGTTCACAGATCGTGGTGATCGGCGCGGGCACGGCGGGCGTGCGGCTCGCGCAGCAGCTCGCCCAGGCCTCGGCCGCGGGCGGCACACCTCCTGCCGTCACCCTGCTCGGCGACGAGCGGCACGCCCCGTACAACCGTGTGCTGCTCGCCGAGGTGCTGGCCGGGCGGTACGGGCCGGAGGTGGTCACGCTGCCCTCGCCGGTGCCGGTGCGCCGGGGCCGGGTGGAGCGGATCGACCGGGCGGGCCGCTGCGTGCACCTCGCGGACGGCGGCCGGATCGCGTACGACAAGCTGGTCCTCGCGACCGGCTCGAACCCGGTGCTGCCCCCGCTGCGCGGGCTGTTCCCCGAACTCCCCGAGGGCGTGCACGCGTTCCGCACCATGGACGACTGCCTCGCCCTCTCCCAGGCCGTGCGGGAAGGCAGCCGGGCCGTCGTCATCGGCGGCGGGCTGCTCGGCGTCTCCGCGGCCCGCGCGCTCGCCGAACGCGGCGCGCAGGTCGTCCTCGCCCAGCAGGGCGAACGGCTCATGGAGCGCCAACTCGACGCCACCGCGAGCGACTTGGTGCGGCGGCACCTGACCGGCACCCTGGGCGTCGAGGTGCACACCGAGTGCCGGGTGCGCGGTCTGACCGTGGAGTGCGGCGCCGTCACGGGCGTCACGCTCGCCGACGGGTACGCGCTCGACGCCGACCTCGTCGTCCTCGCCTGCGGCGTGCGGCCCCGCGTGGGCCTCGCGCAGGAGGCCGGGCTCGACGTGCGGCGCGGCGTCGTCGTCGACGACGAGCTGCGCACCAGCGACCCACACATCCACGCCATCGGCGACTGCGCCGAGCACGACGGCCGGGTGTACGGCCTCGCCGCCCCGGCCATCGAACAGGCCGACGCGCTCGCCGAGTCGCTGACCCGGGCCGGGAGCGCCCCGTACACCGGCACCCGCGCCCTCACCCGCCTCACCCTGAACGGCGCCGGCCCCCTGGACCTCGCCACGTTCGGCGAGTCCGACCCGCTGCCCGGCGACGACGTGGTCCGCCTCGCCGACGCCACCCGCGGCACCTACCGCCAGGTCGTCGTCCGCGACGACCGGCTGGTCGGCGGCGTACTCCTCGGCGAGCTCGGCACCGTCGGCGCGCTCGCCCGCGCCTGGGAGGCGGCCGAGCCGCTGCCCGAGGCGCCCCTGCTCCATCTGCTCACCCCTGACGGAGGCTCCTGATGTCCACAGCAACCCCCCGCACGATCGTGCTCGTCGGCCACGGCATGGTCGGCCAGCGGTTCCTGGAGGCGCTTGCCGAGCACGGGGTCGCCGGGCGCGACCGGGTGGTCGTCCTGTGCGAGGAGCCCCGCCCCGCCTACGACCGGGTGCAGCTGACCTCGTACTTCGCGGGCCGCACGCCTGCCGAACTCTCCCTGTCGGACGAGGAGTTCCTCGCGAAGTACGGCATCGAGCTGCACCTAGGCGACCCGGCGGAGACGATCGACCGGGAGCGCGGCACCGTCACGGCCCGCTCGGGTCTGACGGTCGCGTACGACACGCTGGTCCTCGCCACCGGCTCGTACCCGTTCGTGCCGCCGGTGCCGGGCAAGGACGCCACGGGCTGTTTCGTGTACCGCACGATCGAGGACCTCCTGGCGATCGAGGAGTACGCGAAGAACGCCACGAACGGCGCCGTCGTCGGCGGCGGGCTGCTCGGCCTGGAGGCGGCGGGCGCGCTCAAGGGCCTCGGCCTGGCCACCGACATCGTGGAGTTCGCGCCGCGCCTCATGCCCGTCCAGGTCGACGAGGGCGGCGGCGCCGCGCTGCACCGCACGATCACCGACATGGGCCTGACCGTGCACACCGGCGTCGGCACGCAGGAGATCGTCACCGGCGAGGACGGCTCCGTGCGGGCCATGCTGCTGTCCGACGGCTCCGAACTGCCCACGGACATGGTCGTGTTCAGCGCCGGCGTCCGCCCCCGCGACCAGCTCGCCCGCGACTGCGGCCTGGAGGTCGGCGAGCGCGGCGGCATCGCGGTCGACGAGCAGTGCCGTACCAGCGACCCGAAGGTCTTCGCGATCGGCGAGTGCGCGCTCGCCTCCGACGGCCGGGTCTACGGCCTTGTCGCGCCCGGCTACGAGATGGCGCAGGTCGCCGCGGCGGCGATCGCCTCAGCGGACACGGGGAGCGGCTTCACGGGCGCCGACATGTCGACCAAGCTGAAGCTGCTCGGCGTGGACGTGGCGTCGTTCGGCGACGCGCACGGCACCACCGAGGGCTGCCTGGACGTGGTGTACGCGGACTCCCGCTCCGGCACGTACAAGAAGCTGGTCATCGGCGCGGGCGGCGAACTCCTCGGCGGCGTCCTCGTCGGCGACGCGGAGGCGTACGGCACGCTCCGCCCCCTCACCGGCACGGTGCCGCCGATCGCGCCCGAGCAGCTGGTCCTCCCGGCCGGAGCGGGCGCGCCCGTGGCCCTCGGCCCGGCGGCGCTGCCCGACGAGGCCGTCGTCTGCTCCTGCCACAACGTCACCAAGGGCGCCATCCGCGGAGCGGTCACCGAGCACTCCTGCACGACCGTGCCGGAGGTCAAGAAGTGCACCAAGGCCGGTACGGGCTGCGGGAGTTGCGTCAAGGTCCTCGGCCAGCTCGTCACCGCCGAGCTGGAGGCGGGCGGCGTCGAGGTCGACAAGGGCCTGTGCGGCTGCTTCGCCCAGACCCGCCAGGAGCTGTACGAGATCGTCCTGGCCCTGCGCCTCACCTCGTACCAGGAACTCCTGGACGCGCACGGCCGCGAGGAGGCGCGGGGCGGGGACGGCTGCGAGATCTGCAAGCCGACCGTCGGCTCGATCATCGCCTCCCTCGCCCCCACGCTCGGCGCGGACGGCTACGTCCTCGACGGCGAGCAGGCCGCCCTCCAGGACACCAACGACCACTTCCTCGCCAACCTGCAGAAGAACGGCTCGTACTCGATCGTGCCGCGCATCCCCGGCGGCGAGATCACCCCGGAGAAGCTCATCGTGATCGGCGAGGTCGCCCGCGACTTCGGCCTCTACACGAAGATCACCGGCGGCCAGCGCATCGACATGTTCGGCGCGAGGGTCGAACAACTCCCGCTGATCTGGGCAAAGTTGGTGGACGCGGGCTTCGAGTCCGGCCACGCGTACGGAAAGTCCCTGCGCACGGTGAAGTCCTGCGTCGGCTCGACCTGGTGCCGCTACGGCGTGCAGGACAGCGTCCGCATGGCCATCGACCTGGAGCTGCGCTACCGCGGCCTGCGCTCCCCGCACAAGCTCAAGTCGGCGGTCTCCGGCTGCGCCCGCGAGTGCGCGGAGGCCCAGTCGAAGGACTTCGGCGTCATCGCCACGTCCAACGGCTGGAACCTGTACGTCGGCGGCAACGGCGGCGCGACCCCGCGCCACGCGGACCTCCTCGCCCAGGACCTGGACGACGACCAGCTGATCCGCCTGATCGACCGCTTCCTGATGTTCTACATCCGCACCGCCGACCGCCTGGAGCGCACGTCGACCTGGCTGGAGCGGATCGAGGGCGGCCTCGACCACGTACGCGAGGTGGTCGTCGAGGACTCCCTCGGCATCTGCGCCGACCTGGAGCAGCTCATGGCCGACCACGTCGCCGGCTACCGCGACGAGTGGGCGTCCACGCTCGACGACCCGGAGCGCCTCGCCCGCTTCGTGTCGTTCGTCAACGCCCCCGACGTCCCCGACCCGACGGTGCAGTTCGTACCGGAACGCGACCAGATCAAGCCGGACCTGCCGCTGCTCACCCTCAACCCGACGCGCACCCTCGAAGGGACTGCCACGCGATGACGACGCTGACGCTCGACACGACTGCCCTGGTCCAGCTGGAGGTCGACGGCGACTGGCTGCCGCTCTGCGACCCGAACCGCGTGACCCCCGGCCGCGGCGTGGCCGTGCTCCTCCCCGACGGCAGCCAGGCGGCGATCTTCCAGGACCGCGCGGGCCGCTGGTACGCGATCGACAACCGCGACCCGTTCACGGGCGCGGCGGTCCTCTCCCGCGGCCTGCTGGGATCTCATGGCGGATCGGCGTTCGTCGCCTCCCCCCTCCTGAAGCAGCGCTTCGACCTGACGACCGGGCGGTGCCTGGACGACGAGGAGGTCTCGGTACGGGCTTATGCGGTGCGGATCGCTACAACATGAGAATTTCGCGGTGAGTGTGTTGCCGCTCACCCTCCGTGGCTAGGCTCGCCAACGCACAGACCTAGCAAGGAGGTTGAGCGGTGGCCCCCACACGCAAGAGTGCCGCTTGGGAGTATTTCGGCGAGGAGTTGAAACGCCGCCGGGAGGACGCCGGACTGACCCAGTCCGAACTGGGACAGCAGGTGTTCGTCTCCGGCGGCTACATCGGCCAGTTCGAGCAGGCGTTCCGGAAGCCGCAGTTGGATGTGGCGACGCGGATCGACGAGGTGTTACGGACGGGCGGGTTCTTCGAGCGGATGTGGCACAAGCTGATCCGCGAGCGGCGGTTCGCTTCCTACTTCGAGGAAGTAGTTGAGCTGGAGCGGACGGCCACGAAGATCTGCGAGTTCGCACCGCTGGTGGTCCCCGGCCTGCTCCAGACTCCGGAGTACGCCCGCGCACTCACCCTGGAGTCCGACCCGTTCGCCACGGACGACTCCGTGAAGGACACGGTCGACGCGCGGATGGAGCGGGCGAAGATTCTCGCCGACGCCACGCGACCCGAATTCTGGGTCGTGCTGCGCGAGAACGTGCTGCGCACTCCCGTGGGCGGCCCGGCCGCCATGGCCGAGCAACTGGGCCACATCGCTGACCAGATCCGCGCGCGGAAGGCGCTCGTCATGGTCATCCCGTTCGCGAAGGGAGCGCACGCTTCCATGGGCGGGGACCTCAAGCTCATGGAGTTCGAGGACGCACCCCCGGTCGCGTACACGGAGACCTCGTTCGCCGGAACCCTGATCGACGAACCGACCGTGGTGAAGCGGGCACAGCGGGCATACGATCTGCTCAGGGTCGCCGCACTGACGCCGGAGGCGTCCCTCGACCTGATCGAATCGGCGGCGGAGGACCACAGACGATGCGCACGTACGACCTGAGCAACGCCCGCTGGGCCAAGAGCAGTTACAGCAACGGCGAGGGCGGCAACTGCGTCGAGGTCGCCCGCAACGTACCCGCCGTCGTACCCGTACGCGACAGCAAGCAGACGAGCGGCCCCGTACTGCTCTTCGGGGCCGAAAGCTGGACGCGCTTCCTCAAGGAGCTGGGTAACTCACACCCGTAAGCTGCTCCGAAGCCACCCAAAGCCGCTCCCCCGCAACGTCGTTGAGGGTCCACGGGGCTCGCCACGACTTCGTGGGGGCGCCGCGCCAGCCCTGGATGCGGGGGCCGGTGAAGGAGTCGGGGCGGACGCCGGGGGCCGTGGCCGCGTACAGCGTGGGCAGCGCGCCGGCCTCCGCGGGCTGGGCGACGACCCGGTTGGCGAGGCCGACCAGCCGCTCGACGGCGCGACGCCCCTCCAGTTGGGGACCGGCGGTCTGGAGATTCGTACTCGCGTAGCCCGGGTGTGCGGCGGCGGCCACGACACCGGAACCCCGGGCCGCGAGACGGCGGGCCAGCTCGTGCGTGAACAGCAGGTTGGCGGTCTTGGAGCGGCCGTACGCCACCCAACGGCGGTAGCGGCGCTCGCTGTTGAGGTCGCCGATGTCGATGTTGGCGAGGGCGTGCAGCCCGCTGGAGACGGTCACGACACGGGCGCCGTCCACGTTCTCGACACGGGGCAGCAGCAGGCCGGTGAGGGCGAAGTGCCCGAGGTGGTTCACGCCGAACTGCGTCTCGAAGCCGTCGGCGGTCTGCGCGTACGGCAGGGCCATGACGCCCGCGTTGTTGATCAGCAGGTCGATCCGCGCGGGCGCGTACGCGTCGGCGAACTCGCGCACGGACTTCAGGTCGCCGAGGTCGAGCGGCGCGAACTCCACGGCGGCGCCCGGGACTTCGGAGCCGAGCCGCTCCTCGGCCGCCCTCCCCCGCGCCTCACTGCGACAGGCCAGCACGACACGGGCGCCCCGCCGGGCCAACTCGCGGGCCGTGACGTACCCGATGCCGCTGTTGGCCCCGGTGACGACGGCCGTACGGCCGCTCTGGTCGGGAATGTCACGCACGTTCCAGCCGGCCGGCATGAAGGCGTCCTTCCGAAGGAGTCAGGACGTTCCAGCGTACGACGTCCGCCACGCCTGCCGACCGGGTGCGGAGCAGCCCATCACCCTCAAGATGAATAACCGAACGTGCAGGTTGCACTGCATTCCGTGACGGTCGTCACCGCTGAAATGCCTTGCCCGCCATCGTCCGGCTGGCAGAGGATCATGATCACCTGACCGACAAAAGGGGGAAGTCAAGTGAGTTTCAGCCGTAAGTTATCGGTGCTTTTCGCGGCGACAGTCGGAGTGGCAAGCCTTTCGCTCTCACCGACCGCCGGCGCGCAGACCAAGCATTCGGAACACCTTGCACAGTCCGTCGACGCCGCGGCGGACAAGTGCAAGCGCCAGAAGTACTCGAAGGTCGCCTACACGTTCTATCGCGGCCCCTCCAAGGTTCCGCTCCGTTGCGGCACCAAGACCTGGGGATACAAGCACATCGCCAACCACGGCAGGTGGAGCACGTCCTTCAAGAACAAGATCAATGACACCCTTTGGAAGGGTCACCAGGTAAGGCCGGGGGTGATCTACCGGTATCGGCCCGGCACCGGCTGCTCTCCGAAGCCGGTGAAGAACTTCAAGGTGGTGTACAACGCCGGGCCGCTCGGTGGGAAACCCGGCGGGTTGACGCCTCAGGGGATCATCACAGCCACCGTCGAATACACACCGCGCAGCGCGAAGGCAGCATGCTAGAAGGGTCCCCATGGCCACCGCAGAGCAAGTTCAGGAAGCGCTCGGAGCGAAACTCCAGGGAGTGCAGCACGAAGGGCCCGGAATTCCCATCGAGGTCCTGAAGCTGCACGTCGCCGCAGTCTCGCCCGCTCTGCTGCTCGATGTCGATGTGAAGGCGTCGGAAGAAGTCTGGCGCGTCTCCCTGACATATACGAGGCAGGAGGCGAGCCTCGTCAGCGGTGACCTCGCCGACGAAACGATCGACTATCTGGCCCTGCTCGCTCGAACTCACATCTTCGAGTGGTGGCACACGAAGGACACGGAAAGAGCCTCAAAGCGCATGGGCGTGAGGCTGAAATAGGTGCAGGGGCGGCGTCAGTCAGACGCCGCCCCTCTCGCCGGGAAAGCAGGCGACCCTGCAGCCGCCCCCGTCCGCAGGGCCGGAGCCCTGTGCGCGATCGGAGTCGCGGTGCCCGCCCGCCCCCGCGCGAGTAGCGTCGGTTCCATGAGCGCTACCGGAAAGAAGATCACCGAGAAGCTCTCCGCCGCCGCCCTCGCCGAGTCCACCGGGAAGGACTGGCTCGGCTGGTTCGCCGTGCTGGACCGGTGGGGCGCCGCCGGGCCGCCGGTGCGCAGCCACACCGAGATCGCCCGGCACCTGCGCGAGGAGCACGGCGTGAACGGCTGGCACGCGCAGTCGATCACCGTCGGGTACGAGCAGGAGCGCGGCCTGCGCGAGGTCGGCCAGTCCAGCACCGGCACGTGGGAGACGAGCGGCAGCAAGACCGTCGACGTGCCCGCCGAGCGGATCACCGAGGCCTTCGTCGATCCGTCCGTGCGCCGCCGCTGGCTCCCCGACGCCGACCTCACGATCCGTACGCACCGGCCCGGCAAGTCCCTCACCGCCGACTGGGACGACGGGTCGAGCCGGATCTCCGTGTACCTGACGGTCAAGGGCCCGGCGAAGACGCTCGTCGGCGTCGGCCACCACAAGCTGGACGACGCCGACGCGGTCGCGGCGTACAAGGAGTTCTGGCGTGAGCGGCTCGCGGCCCTCAAGGCGCTGCTCGAAGCCTGACGAGGTCCGGACGACGTCCGGACGAGGGCTGTCGGCCCCTGGCCGGAATCCGTCCCCGGAGCTCGTACACAGGCGCGCAACAGCCTGGTCGTATTTCCCCTGCATGGTTGATCGTTGGGCCGAGCGAACGCTCCACGGCAACCGAGGGGGAACGCATGCACCGCCATCGCCCGACCATCAGCCGACGGCACGTCCTCGCCGCCACCGCCACCAGCGCCGCCGCCGGCCTCCTCTCCGCGTGCGGGTCCAACACCGGCCGCGGCGACAGCGGCAGCGGCGGCGGGCCCGCCCTCTCGCACTGGTACCACCAGTACGGCGAACCCGGCACCGAACAGGCCGTCCGCCGGTACGCGAAGGCGTACGGCGAGGCCGACGTGACCGTGCAGTGGCGGCCCGGCGACTACGACCGGCAGACCGCCGCCGCGCTCCTCACCGACTCCGGGCCCGACGTCTTCGAGTCCCCCGGCCCCAACCTGGACCAGATCCGCGGCAAGCAGGTCCTCGACCTGACCGAGCTGATCGAGGACGTCAAGGACGACTACAACCCGGCTGTACTGGCCCCGAAGACCCACGAGGGCCGGATCTACGGCATCCCGCAGGTCGTCGACATGCAGCTGCTCTACTACCGGAAGAGCCTGCTCGCGGACGCGAACGTCGAGCCGCCCCGTACGCTCGACCAACTCGTGGACGCCGCAGCCGAGTTGACCACCCGCGACGTGAAGGGCCTGTTCCTCGGCAACGACGCCGGCGTGGGCGCGCTCGGCGGAACCCCCTTGCAGGCGGCCGGACTTGAGCTCGTCACCGACGGCGGCGACGTCGGCTTCGACGACCCCGCAGCCGCCCGCGCCCTCGGCAAGATCCGGCAGCTGTACGCCGACAAGTCACTGCTGCTCGGCGCGCCCTCCGACTGGTCCGACCCGGCCGCGTTCGTGCAGGGCCTGACCGCCATGCAGTGGTCGGGCCTGTGGGCGCTGCCCGCCGTGCAGAAGGCCCTCGGCGACGACTTCGGCGTCCTGCCGTTCCCGAAGGACGGCGCGGGCGAGCCGTCCGTGCCGGTCGGGGCGTACGGCGCGGCCGTCAGCGCGAAGGCCCGCGACAAGGACGCGGCGAAGGCGTACGTGAAGTGGCTCTGGGTCGAACAGGCCAAGTATCAGGAGGACTTCGCGCTGTCGTACGGCTTCCACATCCCGGCGCGGCTGTCGCTCGCGAAGAAGGCCGACAAGCTGAAGCAGGGCGCGGCGGCCGACGCGGTGCGCTTCGCCACGGAGAGCGGGTTCGCCGCCCAGCCGCTGCTGTGGACGCCGCGCAGCCAGACCGTGTACCAGGACGCCCTGAGCCGCATCGTCAAGGACGGCGCCGACCCGGACAAGGAGCTGAGGTCGGTGGTGCGGAAGGTGCGGGCCGAGCTCGACCGGGTCAAGGCCAAGTGAGCGCACGGGCAAGGCTGTCGGGGAGGCGGCACCACACCCTGTGGTTCTGGCTGTTCGTCGGACCGTTCGCGCTCGGCCTGGGTGTCTTCACGTACATCCCGCTGCTGTGGAGCGTCTACCTCAGCTTCTTCGACGCGCACAACACCGTCACGCCCGACCCGGCGCGGGACTTCGTGGGGCTCGGGAACTACGCGGAGATGTTGTCGGACGGCGCGTTCACCGACAGCCTGCTCACCTTCCTGGTGTTCTCGCTGTTCATCGTGCCCGCGACGTTCGCCCTCTCGCTCGCGCTCGCGCTGATGGTGAACCGGCTGCGGCGCGCCCAGGCGTTCTTCCGCTCGGTCTTCTTCCTTCCGGCGGCGTGCAGTTACGTCGTGGCCGCCCTCATCTGGAAGCTGTCCATCTTCAACGGCGTCCGCTTCGGCCTCGCCAACACGCTCCTCGGCTACGTGGACGCCGACTCGATCGCCTGGCTGTCGACGACGGACCCGCCCTGGTACTGGCTGGCGATCGTCACCGTACGGCTGTGGCTGCAGGCCGGCTTCTTCATGATCCTCTTCCTGGCCGGACTGCAGCGCATCAACCCGCAGTTGTACGAGGCGGCCGCGGTGGACGGCGCCAGGCCCGGCTGGCAGGTGTTCCGGCACATCACGTTCCCGCAGTTGCGCGCCACGTCCGTCGCGGTCGCGCTGCTCCTCGTCATCAACGCCTTCCAGGCCTTCGACGAGTTCTACAACCTGCTCTCCGACTCCCGCGGCTACCCGCCGTACGCCCGCCCGCCGCTCGTGTACCTCTACTACACGGCACTCGGCCAGGGGCAGAACCTCGGCATGGGCAGCGCCGGGGCGGTGCTCCTCGCCGTCCTCATCGCGGTGGTCACGATCGGCCAGGCCCGCTGGTTCGGCCTCGGCAGGAAGGACGCGTGATGCGCGCCGACGCCTCCGTACGCGTGGGCCGCGCCCTGCGCCTCACCCTCCTGATCGCCCTGGCGGTGCTGTTCCTGATCCCGTTCTATCTGCTCGTACGCAACGGGCTCGCCTCCGAGCAGGAGATCACCTCGCCCGACTGGACGTTCTTCCCCGCCGAGCTGCGCTGGTCCAACGTCACGGAGCTGTTCGCCGACCCGAGCGTGCCGTTCGCCCGCTCGCTGCTCAACTCCGCGCTGATCGCCGTCGCGACGACCCTCGGCACGCTGCTCCTCGCCTCGCTCGCCGGGTACGGCCTCGCCCGCATCCCGTACCGGCACGCGAACAAGGTGTTCTACGCGATCCTCGGCACCCTGATGGTCCCGGCGGCCGTCACGTTCGTGCCGAGCTTCGTGCTCGTGTCCACCCTCGGGTGGGTCTCGACGCTGCGCGGGCTCATCGTCCCGACGCTCTTCTCGGCCTTCGCGTGCTTCGTGTTCCGGCAGTACTTCCTGGGTTTTCCACGGGAGTTGGAGGACGCGGCGCGGGTGGACGGGCTCGGCCACTGGCGTACGTACTGGCGCATCGTCGTGCCCAACACGCGGCCGGTGTTCGCGGCGGTCGGCACCATCGTGTTCATCGGCGCCTGGAACTCCTTCCTGTGGCCGCTCGTCATCGGGCAGGACCAGGAGGCGTGGACGGTGCAGGTGGCGCTGTCGTCGTTCACCAACGCCCAAGTGGTGCGGCTGAACCAGCTGTTCGTGGCTGCGGCGGTGTCGATCGTGCCGCTGCTCGTGGCGTTCCTGGTGTTCCAGCGGTGGATCGTGGCGGGCGTGGAGCGGACGGGGATCAGCGAGTGAGGGGTCATCTCCGCGGTCATCCCCGCGCCCCCTCTTGTCCATGTACCGTCAACCCCAGAAGCTTAGGTTCCGGAAGCGCGCGACCCTGTGGCCGCACCTCGGCGGCACGGGGCGGACTTCACCCACCCGGAGTGAACTGTGGAACGTCGCACCTTCCTGCGCGGAGCGGTCATCGGCACCTCGGCCGCCGCCTTCGGCGGCACCCTCATGCGCGGCGCCGCCTACGCGGCCCCGGCCCAGAACGGCCCCGGCCCGTACGGAGCGCTCGGCTCGGCCGACGCCAACGGCATCCAGCTGCCCAGCGGCTTCACCAGCAGAGTCGTCGCCCGGTCCGGGCAGACCGTCGCCGGCACCTCGTACACCTGGCACAACGCCCCCGACGGCGGCGCCTGCTTCGCCGACGGCACCGGCTGGATCTACGTCTCCAACTCGGAGGTCAGCACCGGGGGCGGCGCGGGCGCCGTCAAGTTCGACTCCACGGGCCGCATCACCGGCGCCCACCGCATCCTGTCCAACACCCGCAACAACTGCGCGGGCGGCGCGACCCCGTGGAACACCTGGCTGTCCTGCGAGGAGGTCAGCCGCGGCTACGTCTACGAGACCGACCCGTGGGGCGCCAAGGCCGCCGTACGCCGCCCGGCGATGGGGCTGTTCAAGCACGAGGCCGCCGCGGCCGACCCGGTCCGCAAGGTCGTCTACCTCACCGAGGACGAGTCGGACGGCTGCTTCTACCGGTTCGTGCCGACCACCTGGGGCGACCTCTCCTCCGGCACTCTCCAGGTCCTGACCGCCGGCAGCGGCACGTCCGGCACCTTCGGCTGGGCGAACGTCCCCGACCCCGACGGCTCCCCCACCTACACCCGGGACCAGGTCTCCGGCGCGAAGATCTTCAACGGCGGCGAGGGCTGCCACTACGCCGGTGACAACGTCTGGTTCACCACCAAGGGCGACAACCGCGTCTGGCAGCTCAACCTGACGGCGGGCACGTACGAACTCGCCTACGACGACAGCCTCGTCACCAACGGCTCGGCCCCGCTGACCGGCGTCGACAACGTCACCGGGTCCTCCTCCGGCGACCTCTTCATCGCGGAGGACGGCGGCAACATGGAGATCTGCATCATCACGCCCGACGACGTGGTGGCGCCGTTCCTGCGCATCAACGGCCAGTCGAGCTCGGAGATCTGCGGCCCGGCGTTCTCCCCCGACGGCAAGCGGTTCTACTTCTCGTCCCAGCGCGGCACGACGGGGTCGTCGTCGGGCGGAATCACCTACGAGGTAACGGGCCCGTTCCGCGCGTAACCCCTCCCAGGGGGACGTGCCCCGACAGGGGCGCGGGGAACTGCGCGAGCGACCACGACGGTGGGACAGCCGAAGAACAACCCCGAAGCCGTCCGCTGAGGACTCAGGGCAGGAAAAGCGATGAGGGGCGCCCCCGCACATGGGCGCCCCTCATCCTCGCAAACCGGGACCGGAATCGGATCGGTTGAGGGTCGGGTGACACGACCCCGGTCCCGGGGTTCGGGCGGGGCCCGGAAGGGCCCCGGACTCAGCGGCTGTCGCTGCCCTTCGACTCGGCCGCCGCGCGACCCGCCTCCAGCCGCGCCACCGGAATCCGGAACGGCGAGCAGGAGACGTAGTCGAGGCCGACCTCGTGGAAGAAGTGCACGGACTCCGGGTCACCGCCGTGCTCACCGCAGACGCCGAGCTTCAGGTCGGGCCGCGTCTCCCGCCCGGCCTTGACCGCGTTGCGGACGAGCGAGCCGACGCCGTCCTTGTCGATGGTCTCGAACGGCGAGACACCGAAGATGCCCTTCTCCAGGTAGGCCGTGAAGAACGAGGCCTCCACGTCGTCCCGGGAGAAGCCCCACACCGTCTGCGTGAGGTCGTTCGTGCCGAAGGAGAAGAACTCCGCGGCCTCGGCGATCTGCCCGGCGGTGAGCGCGGCGCGCGGCAGCTCGATCATCGTGCCGAGCGCCAGCTTCAGCTCGACGCCGGTCTGCTCCTGCACCTCCGCGATGACCTTCTCGGCGTCCTCGCGGACGATCTCCAGCTCCTGGACGGTGCCGACGAGCGGAATCATGATCTCGGCGCGCGGGTCGCCCTTGGCGTTCTTCCGCTCGGCCGCGGCCTCGGCGATGGCCCGTACCTGCATGGTGAACAGGCCCGGGATGACGAGGCCGAGACGGACACCGCGCAGACCCAGCATCGGGTTCTGCTCGTGCAGGCGGTGCACGGCCTGGAGGAGCCGCAGGTCGTTCTCGTTCGGGTCCTTGCGGGACTCGGCGAGCGCGACGCGCACCGACAGCTCGGTGATGTCGGGCAGGAACTCGTGCAGCGGCGGGTCGAGGAGGCGGACGGTGACGGGCAGTCCGTCCATCGCCTCGAACAGCTCGACGAAGTCCTTCTTCTGCAGCGGAAGCAGGTCCTTGAGGGCGGCCTCCCGCTCGTCCTCGGTGTCGGCGAGGATCAGCTTCTCGACCATCTCGCGGCGCTCGCCGAGGAACATGTGCTCCGTACGGCAGAGGCCGATGCCCTGGGCGCCGAAGCGGCGGGCGCGCAGCGCGTCCTCGGCGTTGTCGGCGTTGGCGCGGACCCGCAGGCGGCGCTTGCCGTCGGCGAAGGACATGATGCGGTGGACGGCGGCGACCAGCTCGTCGGCCTCGTCGGCGCCGGCGTGCATCCGGCCCTCGAAGTACTCGACGACCGGGGACGGCACGACGGGCACCTCACCGAGGTACACCTTGCCGGTGGAGCCGTCGATGGAGACGACGTCGCCCTCCTCGACGACGGTGTCGCCGACGGTCATCCGGCGCCGCTTGGTGTCGACCTCCAGGTCCTCGGCGCCGCAGACACAGGTCTTGCCCATGCCGCGGGCGACGACGGCCGCGTGCGAGGTCTTGCCGCCGCGCGAGGTCAGGATGCCCTCGGCGGCGATCATGCCGTCCAGGTCGTCCGGGTTGGTCTCACGGCGGATCAGGATGACCTTCTCGCCGGACCGCGACCACTTGACGGCCGTGTACGAGTCGAAGACGGCCTTGCCGACCGCGGCGCCCGGCGAGGCGGCGATGCCGCGGCCGATCTTCTCGACCTTGGCGTTCTCGTCGAAGCGCGGGAACATCAGCTGCGCGAGCTGCGCGCCGTTGACGCGCTGCAGCGCCTCGGCCTCGTCGATCAGGCCCTGGTCGACGAGCTGGGTCGCGATCCGGAAGGCGGCACCGGCAGTGCGCTTGCCGACGCGGGTCTGCAGCATCCACAGCTGGCCGCGCTCGATGGTGAACTCGATGTCACAGAGGTCCTTGTAGTGCGTCTCAAGGGTCTCCATGATCTGCATGAGCTCGTCGTACGACTTCTTGTCGATCTGCTCGAGCTCCGCGAGCGGCACGGTGTTGCGGATGCCCGCGACGACGTCCTCGCCCTGCGCGTTCTGCAGGTAGTCGCCGTACACGCCCTGGTGGCCGGAGGCCGGGTCACGCGTGAAGGCGACGCCGGTGCCCGAGTCGGGGCCGAGGTTGCCGAAGACCATCGAGCAGACGTTGACGGCCGTGCCGAGGTCGCCGGGGATGCGCTCCTGGCGGCGGTACAGCTTCGCGCGGTCCGTGTTCCACGAGTTGAAGACCGCCTCGATGGCGAGGTCCATCTGCTCGCGCGGGTCCTGCGGGAAGTCCCGCCCGGCCTCGGTCTTGACGATCTTCTTGAACTTGGTGACGAGCTTCTTGAGGTCGGCCGCCTCCAGGTCCGTGTCGACGGTGACCTTCTTGGCGGACTTCGCGGCCTCCAGCGCGTCCTCGAACAGGTCGCCGTCGACGCCGAGCACGGTCTTGCCGAACATCTGGATCAGCCGGCGGTACGAGTCCCACGCGAAGCGGTCGTCGCCGGCCTGCTTGGCGAGGCCCTGCACGGACTTGTCGGAGAGCCCGATGTTGAGGACGGTGTCCATCATTCCGGGCATGGAGAACTTGGCGCCGGAACGCACGGAGACGAGGAGCGGGTCCTTGCCGTCGCCGAGCTTCTTGCCCATCTTCTGCTCGAGCGCGTCGAGGTGGGCGGTCACCTCGTCCCGGAGCGCGGCCGGCTCCTCACCGTTGGCGAGGTACTCCTTGCAGGCTTCGGTGGTGATCGTGAACCCGGGGGGCACGGGGAGACCGAGGTTGGTCATCTCGGCCAGGTTGGCACCCTTGCCACCGAGCAGGTCCTTGAGGTCCCTGTTGCCCTCGGTGAAGTCGTAAACGAACTTCTGGCGGTCTACGTGATCCGACACGGGCCTGTCTCCTCGGTGCGGCTGCCCTGACGGCGAGGAACATACCCAGATCGAAGGCATCTGGGTACGTCCACTCAGAGGTCATACGGCCGCAACCACCCGTCCGCCAGCAGATCAAAAGTAATGACCAGGTCATGTGGTCGACGGAGCGGAGTTCACGCCCCGAAGTGGACTACCCCGGTAGATCCCGATTTGGCGCTCAGATGAGCGGGGTTAAACCTCATTTGCGTTCAACTCTTGAACTCAAAACGCTTGGCACTGAGTGCCAGCGTTTGAGGCGTGCAAACGAGCAAGATCCGCTCATCTGAGCGTGACCCCGATCAGGGGTGGCGAGAATCACGCCGTCCACGGGGCCGGATTTCCACGATCCGGACGGGATGCGGACGGGATCCGGGCGGGATCCGGGCGGCGGGGCACCCCGAAAGGAGCGCGGAGAACTGCGCGACCGGCCACGACGACGGGACGGCCGAACGAACAGGCGGAAGGGGCCGACGGAAAGCTCGTCCGGCGCCTGAGGGCGAGGCCGGAGGCCGAAAAAGGGAAGCGGGGCCCGGGGCGGCAGCCCCGAAGGGACCGAGCCCCGAACGCCCCGCACCGGACGACGACGGAAGGACGCCTCAGCCCCCGGACGTGTCCAGCTCCGCGTCCTCACTCACGCCCGCGCAGTCGTACGGATCCTTGAGCCAGCCGTCCGGGAGGACCACCCGGTTGTTCCCCGACGTACGCCCCCGGGGGCCGTCCGCGCCGGTGGGCCACTCCTGGTCGAGGTCCAGCTCGTCGAGCCCCGCGCGCAGTTCGGCCAGGGACGAGGTGATCGCCAGGCGCTTGCGCATCTCGGAGCCGACCGCGAAGCCCTTCAGGTACCAGGCGACGTGCTTGCGGAAGTCGATGACACCGCGTGCTTCGTCACCGATCCACTCGCCCAATAGCGTCGCGTGCCGCACCATCGCGTCCGCGACCACCCGCAGCGTGGGCCGCGCCCGCTCCTCGCGCCCCTCGAACGCCGCGACCAGGTCGGCGAACAGCCACGGCCGGCCGAGGCAGCCGCGGCCCACGACCACGCCGTCGCACCCCGTCTCGCGGACCATGCGCAGGGCGTCGTCCGCCGACCAGATGTCGCCGTTGCCGAGGACGGGGATCTCCGGGACGTGCTCCTTGAGGCGGGCGATGGCGTCCCAGTCCGCCGTGCCGCCGTAGTGCTGGGCGGCCGTTCTGCCGTGCAGGGCGATGGCCGTCACGCCCTCCTCCACGGCTATGCGGCCCGCGTCCAGGTACGTGATGTGGTCGTCGTCGATGCCCTTGCGCATCTTCATCGTGACCGGGAGGTCACCGGCGCCGGTGACGGCCTCGCGCAGGATGGCGCGCAGCAGCGGCCGCTTGAAGGGCAGGGCCGAGCCGCCGCCCTTGCGGGTGACCTTCGGGACGGGGCAACCGAAGTTGAGGTCGATGTGGTCGGCGAGGTCCTCTTCCGCGATCATGCGGACGGCCTTGCCGACGGTGACGGGGTCGACGCCGTACAGCTGGATGGAGCGGGGCTTCTCCGACGCGTCGAAGTGGATCAGCTGCATGGTCTTCTCGTTGCGCTCGACCAGCGCGCGCGTCGTGATCATCTCGCTCACGAACAGGCCCTTGCCGCCGCTGAATTCACGGCAGAGGGTGCGGAACGGCGCGTTCGTGATACCCGCCATGGGGGCGAGCACCACCGGCGGCTGCACGGTGTGCGGTCCGATGGCGAGGGCGGTGGCGGGCTTCGGCGAGGTGCCCTGGGCGAGCGAGGTCATGCCCCCCATTGTCGCGTACCGCGAGCCGGTCCAGGTGCCCCTGTGGATACTCGTTAGTTAGCCGTACTAGTGGACGTAGCATGGATCTCATGCCCGAGCCGACCCACCGCCGAAGGCTGCTGATCCTCGCGATCTGCTGCATGAGCCTGCTGATCGTCAGCCTGGACAACACCGTCCTGAACGTCGCCCTGCCCTCGATGCGCGCGGATCTGCGCGCGGACGTCGCGGGCATGCAGTGGACCATCGACGCGTACACGCTGGTCCTCGCCTCGCTGCTGATGCTCGCCGGGTCCACCGCCGACCGCATCGGGCGCCGCAAGGTGTTCAAGGCGGGGCTCGTGCTCTTCACGCTCGGCTCGGTGCTCTGCTCGCTCGCGCCGAACCTGGAGTCGCTGGTCGCGTTCCGGATGGTGCAGGCCGTGGGCGGTTCGATGCTCAACCCGGTGGCGATGTCGATCATCACCAACACCTTCACGGAACCGCGCGAGCGGGCCCGCGCGATCGGCGTCTGGGGCGGTGTCGTCGGCATCTCGATGGCGGCCGGGCCACTGGTCGGCGGGCTGCTCGTGGACTCGGTCGGCTGGCGATCGATCTTCTGGGTCAACCTCCCGGTCGGCCTCGCCGCGCTCCTCCTCACCGTCCGGTACGTGCCGGAGTCCCGCGCCCCGAGGCCCCGCCGCCCCGACCCGGTCGGCCAGCTCCTGGTGGTGCTGCTGCTCGGCTCGCTGACGTACGCGATCATCGAGGCGCCCGCCGCCGGCTGGAGCTCGCCCGGGACGCTGCTGCTCGCGGGGCTTGCGGCGCTGGCCCTGGCCGGGCTGCTGCGGTACGAGCCGCGGCGTGCCGAACCCCTCATCGACCTGCGGTTCTTCCGCAGTGCGCCGTTCAGCGGGGCCACCGTGATCGCGGTCAGCGCGTTCGCCGCTCTCTCCGGGTTCCTGTTCCTGTCCACGCTGTACCTGCAGGACGTACGCGGGCTCGACGCGCTGCACGCCGGGCTGTGGATGCTGCCCATGGCGGCCCTGACGTTCCTGTGCGCGCCGCTGTCCGGGCGGCTCGTCGGCAGTCGCGGGCCGCGGTTGCCGCTGCTCGTGGCCGGGGTGGCGATGAGCGCGAGCGGGGTGCTGTTCGCCGCGTTCGACGCGGAGGCGGACAACGTGACGCTGGTGCTCGGCTATGTGCTGTTCGGGCTCGGCTTCGGCTTCGTCAACGCGCCCATCACCAACACCGCCGTCGCCGGGATGCCGCGTGCCCAGGCCGGGGTCGCGGCGGCCGTGGCCTCCACCAGCCGGCAGATCGGCGGCACCCTCGGCGTCGCGGTGATCGGCGCGGTGCTCGCCTCGGGCCTCGCGTCCGGGCTCGCCGGGGCGCCCGCGGACGGGGACTTCGTGGCGGCGAGCCGCCCCGCCTGGTGGATCATCACGGGCTGCGGCCTCTGCGTGCTCGTCGTGGGCGCGCTGACCAGTGGCGGCTGGGCCCGCTCCACCGCACTGCGCACGGCGCGGCGCCTGGAGCACACCGAGGAGCAGCCGGAACCCGCCGCGCGCTGAGCCGCGCGCTGAAGGGAGCAGCGAGGACAGTTCAGCCCTCGACCAGTGCGCGGAGCTTCTCCAGGCGGGCCCGCGACTCCTCGTCGACCGGTACGTACGTCACCAGGCGCGGTCCCTGGGACGGGCCGAGCCAGAGGCTGGTGTGGCTCAGATTGAGCTGCCCCACGCGGGAGTTGAGGAAGCGCTTGGTCTTGTCGGTGGTGGCGACCACGTCGTGCCGCTCCCAGATCTCGCGGAACTCGGCGGACGTGGTCTGCAGCCGCTTGAGCAGCGTCTTCCAGGCGGGCTCGGCGAGGTGCCCGGCCATGGCGGCGCGGAACTTGCCGGCCATGAGGCGGATCGTCTCGTCCCGGTCGCCGAGCGAGGCCCGCCACTCGTCGTGGGTGAACGACAGCCACAGGCAGTTGCGGTCCTCGGGCGGCAGCGCGTCCAGGTCGCAGAGCAGCCGCCCGTACGTGCGGTTGTAGGCGAGGATGTCGTACCTGCTGTTCTGGACGCAGGCGGGCACCGGCTCCAGCTGGTCGAGCAGGGCGCGCAGGGCCGGGGTGACCGAGGGGCAGGGTGTGCCGGGCGCCGGGTCGGTGGCCCCGGCGAGGGCGAACAGGTGGGCGCGCTCGCCGGTGTCGAGGAGGAGGGCGCGGGAGAGGGCGTCGAGGACCTGCGGGGAGACCTGGATGGGGCGGGCCTGCTCCAGCCACGTGTACCAGGTCACGCCGACCGCCGAGCGGTGGGCGACCTCCTCGCGGCGCAGCCCGGGCGTGCGTCGTCGGGCGCCGCGCGGCAGGCCGACCTGCTCGGGTGTGATGCGCTCGCGGCGGCTGCGCAGGAACGCGGCGAGCTCGTGCCGCCGCACGTCGCCGGCAGCGGCGTCCGCGTCTCTGGTATCGGCCGTTCGTTCCTGCACCATCGTCGCCATGCCCCCAAGGCTGCCGAAGGGGCGTACCCCTTGCCAGGTAGTGCTTGTACCAGGATAAAGACACTCTGGTACCAGGCTGCGGGGAGCGGGATCGTCGACGACGTGAGTGAAACGACCGTACGCGCCACCGCAGCCGACCCGACCGCCGTCCCCTCCGTCCGCAGTGTTCAACACGGCGCGGTGCTCGGGCCGTTGGGCCTGTTCACCGTGTTGCTCGGGGCGGCGCTGCCGCTCGTCGACTTCTTCATCGTCAACGTCGCGCTGCCCACCATCGACCACGATCTGGCCGCCGGGCCCGCGCTCCTCGAACTGATCGTCGCGGGGTACGGGGTCGCGTACGCCGTGCTGCTCGTCCTCGGCGGCCGGCTCGGGGACACCGCGGGGCGGCGCCGGCTCTTCCTCATCGGCATGGCGGCCTTCGGCGTGACCTCGCTGGTCTGCGGCCTCGCCCCCGGCGCGTGGACGCTGGTCGCGGCGCGGGTGGCACAGGGTGCCGCGGCCGCGCTGATGCTCCCGCAGGTGCTCGCCACGATCCAGGCGACGACGCGGGGCGCGCGCCGGGCCCGCGCGATGGGCCTGTACGGGGCGACGGCCGGCCTGTCGATGGTCGCCGGGCAGGTGCTCGGCGGCGTCCTGGTCGCCGCGGACGTGGCCGGGACCGGCTGGCGCTCGATCTTCCTGGTGAACGTGCCGGTGGTGCTGCTCGGCCTGGTCCTGGCCGTGCGGTACGTGCCGGAGAGCCGCAGCGAGCGGCCCGCGCCGGTGGACGTGCCGGGCACGCTGCTGCTCGCCGTGGCCCTGGTGACGCTGCTCGCGCCGCTCACCGAGGGCCGGGCGGCGGGCTGGCCGCTGTGGACGTGGCTGTCGCTCGCCGCGTTCCCGCTCGCGTCCGGCGCGTTCTATGCCGTGGAGCGGCGCGCGGACCGGGCCGGGCGCACCCCGCTGGTGCCGCCGAGTCTGCTCCGACTGCCCAGTCTGCGGCGGGGGTTGGCGCTGATCCTGCCGTTCTCGGTCGGCTTCGGCGGCTTCATGTTCGTGATCGCGGTGGCGCTGCAGCAGGGCCTGCGGATGGGCCCGGTGGCGGCCGGTCTGGCCCTCGCGCCGATGGCCGTGGTGTTCTTCTTCGGCTCGCTCGCGGGCCCGCGCCTGACCCGGCGGTACGGCAGCCGGATCGTCACGGTCGGCGGGGTGCTGCAGGGGCTGGGGATCACGCTGCTCGCGGTGACGGTGTGGCGGGGCTGGCCGGACACGGGCGTCCTGGCGCTGGCGCCTTCGGTGGCGCTCGCCGGGCTCGGGCAGGCGTTCCAACTCCCGGTCCTGCTGCGGATCGTGCTGTCCGACGTGCCGGCCGAGCGGGCCGGTGTGGGCAGCGGGGTGATGGTGACGACCCAGCAGACCGCGCTCACCCTGGGCGTGGCCACGCTCGGCACGCTGTTCCTCGCGCTCGTGCCGGGGCTCGGCATGCGGGACGCGCTGCTGGTCACGCTCGTCGCCCAGCTGGGCACGATCGTCCTGACGGCCCTGCTGAGCCTGCGGCTGCCGCGCCGGGTGAACTGACCGCGCAGACGGTCGTGTTGAGACGCCGAGGCCCGCAACTCCCAAAGGAGTCACGGGCCTCGGCTCACTCGGTGGTGCGCCTGCTACTTGCTCTGCGCCCGCTCGCGCATCTTGCGCAGCAGGTCCTGCTTCCGCTCGGCAGCGGTCCTGCGGTCGGCGGCGCTGTCGGCGGCCGCGCCCTGGGCGTCCGTGCGGGACAGCTTCTTGCGCTGTCCGCCCACGCCGAGGAGGTTGTTGCGGCTCTTGGCCATGCGTACTCCCGTTCACGGTGAAGGTCTGGTCGTGTGCCGTCGCGGAGGGCGGGATCGCGTCCCGCGCGCTCTCACTCGTAGATCGGAAGGTGGAAGTACATGCCCGCGAACATAGCCGGGTGCGGCCCGCCCGCGCACCTGATTTCCGCGGGTACGGTCACCCCATGGCACACACCCGTACGGAGGCCGAGCTGCGCGCGGCCGTGACCGAGGAGTGGCTCGACCGCACGGCGGACCGGCTCGCCGAGGTCGCACAGCGGCCGGGCGGGGACGGCTCGGCGTCGCTGCGCCGCTGGCTGGCCGAGCTGTTCACCGCCGAACGCCGCAAGGCCGCCGACGACCCCGAGCTGTACGCGGCGTACGCCGAGCTGGCCGCCGAGTGCGACCCCTCGGTCGAGCGGCATGCCGAGCGGCTCGTCGGGCAGCTCGCCGGGATCGTCGAACGGGGCGCGCGCTCGGGCGAGTTCGCGACCGGCGACCCGGCGGTCACGGCCCGCGCGGTGTTCGACGCGACGGCCGTGTTCCACGACCCGCGGCACGCGCACCTGTGGACCCGCGAGGGTGTGGACGAGCGGTTCGGCGAGGTCTGCGCGCTGCTCCTGCGGGGGCTTCGGCAGGGTTGAGCTCGGTCGTACGGAACGTGCGGGTCGACCTGGGCTCGGTACCGGGGCTGCGCCCCAGGGCCCCGCTTCCATCGGCCTTCGGCCTCGTCCTCAAACGCCGGACGGGCTGGATTGTCGGCCTCCGGCCTCGTCCTCAAACGCCGGACGGGCTGAATTTCACGGGCCGACCGTCGCCTGATGCGCCTCCGCCAGATGTTCCTCCGCCTTCAGCCACGGCAGGAACTGGGCCCGGCGGTTCCAGTCGCAGGTCTCGCAGACCAGGGTGCGCTGCACGCCGGACTTGCGGACGCGGACGGTGTGTTCGCGGCCGTGCTGGTCCCAGCGGCTGACCTTGCTGGACTGCATGGCTCGCTCGGGCTGCGTGGACGGCATCGGTGCCTCCTGGCACTCGCGTACGGGGGCCGGTCTGCGTGCGCCGCCCAGTCTGCAACAGGAGCAACATCAACAGGCTTGCGTTGCAGGGTCGTTGTACGGCGGGCGCCCCCGCGTACGCGAAAGGCGCCGGGCCCGTACGCGGACGGGCCCGGCGCCTTCAGCGAGGCGTCGCGGGAGCTCAGCAGCCGATCAGGCGGGCCGCGAGGTAGCTCTCGATCTGGTCGAGGGAGACGCGCTCCTGCTTCATGGTGTCGCGCTCGCGCACGGTCACCGCGTTGTCGTCGAGGGTGTCGAAGTCGACGGTGACGCAGAACGGCGTGCCGATCTCGTCCTGGCGGCGGTAGCGCTTGCCGATCGCGCCGGCGTCGTCGAACTCGATGTTCCAGTGCTGGCGCAGCGCGGACGCCAGGCCCTTGGCCTTCGGCGACAGCTCCGGGTTGCGGGACAGCGGCAGGACGGCGACCTTGACCGGCGACAGGCGCGGGTCAAGGCGCATCACGACGCGCTTCTCCAGCTTGCCCTTGGCGTTGGGCGCCTCGTCCTCGGCGTACGCGTCGAGCATGAACGCCAGCATGGCGCGGCCGACGCCCGCCGCGGGCTCGATGACGTACGGAGTCCAGCGCTCGCCGGCCTCCTGGTCGAAGTACGAGAGGTCCTTGCCGGAGGCCTGCGCGTGCGCCGACAGGTCGTAGTCGGTGCGGTTGGCGACACCCTCCAGCTCGCCCCACTCGGAGCCGCCGAAGGAGAAGCGGTACTCGATGTCGGCGGTGCGCTTGGAGTAGTGGGAGAGCTTCTCCGCCGGGTGCTCGTACCAGCGCATGTTCTCCTCACGGAGACCCAGGCCCGTGTACCAGTTCCAGCGCTGCTCCATCCAGTACTCCTGCCACTTCTCGTCCTCGCCCGGCTTGACGAAGAACTCCATCTCCATCTGCTCGAACTCGCGGGTGCGGAAGATGAAGTTGCCGGGCGTGATCTCGTTGCGGAAGGACTTGCCCATCTGCGCGATGCCGAACGGCGGCTTGCGGCGCGAGGTCTGCTGGACCTGGGCGAAGTTGGTGAAGATGCCCTGCGCGGTCTCGGGGCGCAGGTACGCGACCGAGCCGGAGTCCTGGGTCGGGCCGAGGTGCGTGGAGAGCAGGCCGGAGAACTGCTTGGGCTCGGTGAACTGGCCCTTGTTGCCGCAGTTCGGGCAGTTGACCTCGGCGAGCGACTCGGGCAGGCGGCCGTGCTTGGCCTCGAACGCCTCCTCCAGGTGGTCGGCGCGGAAGCGCTTGTGGCAGGAGGTGCACTCGGTGAGCGGGTCGGTGAAGGTGGCGACGTGGCCGGAGGCCTGCCAGACCTCGGACGCCAGGATCACCGACGAGTCGATACCGACGACATCCTCACGGGACGTGACCATGTAGCGCCACCACTGGCGCTTGAGGTTCTCCTTGAGCTCGACGCCCAGCGGTCCGTAGTCCCAGGCGGCACGCTGACCGCCGTAGATCTCACTGCAGGGGTAGACGAAGCCACGGCGCTTGCTGAGGCTGACGATGGTGTCGATCTTGTCGGCGGCCACGGTGCTCTCTTCAGTACGAATGGACGGCAGCGAATTGATTCAGGTTACCGGCGTGGCCCGGCCCCTGACCAAATCGGTCCCTCTCTGTACCTGCTATGCACCAGCCTGACCTTTGTTGACAATCGTTTCCATCTTTGATGAAAATGAGTGTCATGAACGTACGACGCTCCCGCTCCCGCTCCCGAATAGGCACCACCGCCGTCGCCGGAGCCGCCGCCCTCGGCCTGCTGGCCCTCTCCGCCTGCGGCAACTCGAACGCCGCCGACGGCAAGGACGGCGAAGGGCTGAACGTCGTCGCGTCGTTCTACCCGATGCAGTTCCTCGCCGAGGAGATCGGCGGGAAGCACGTCGACGTGAACACCCTCACCCAGCCCGGCGTCGAGCCGCACGAGCTGGAGCTCAAGCCCCGCCAGATCGCCGAGCTCGGCGAGGCCGACCTGCTGCTGTACCTCGGCGGCATGCAGCCCGCCGTGGACGAGGCGGTCGAGCAGTCCGGCGTGAAGAACAAGGTCGACGCCGCGTCGCTCACCGACCTCGACCTGCACTCCGCGGACGACGGCCACGACCACGGCGGCCACGAGGAGCACGCCGAGGAGGGCCACGAGGAGGCCGGGCACGAGGAGCACGGCGGCGAGCACGCCGAGGAGGGCCACGAGGGCGAGGCCACCGACCCGCACTTCTGGCTCGACCCGTCGAAGTACGCCGAGGCCGCGAAGGGCGTCGGCAAGTCCCTGGAGAAGGCCGACCCGGACCACGCCGCGGACTACAAGAAGAACACCGACGCCCTGGTGAAGAAGCTCGAAGGCCTCGACAAGGACTTCGAGGACGGCCTGAAGAGCACCGAGACGAAGACCTTCATCACCGCGCACACCGCCTTCGGCTACCTCGCCGAGCGGTACGGCCTGCACCAGGAGGGCGTCACCGGCCTCGACCCGAAGGCCGAGCCGAGCCCCGCGCGCATGAAGGAACTGCAGCAGGTCGCCAAGGACGAGAAGGTCTCCACGATCTTCTTCGAGACCCTCGCCAGCGACAAGACCGCGAAGACCCTCGCCGGGGACGCCGGCCTGAAGACGGACGTCCTGGACCCGCTGGAGGGAATCACGGACAAGTCCAAGGGCGCTGACTACATCGAGGTCATGCGCGCCAACCTGACCGCCCTGAAGAAGGCGCTCGGCGCGAAGTGACCTCGCGCACGGCAGCGGCGACGGCGGCAGAGGCTGAGACGGAGACGGACATGCACCAACAGGACCAGGAACCCGGGGATCGCGAGACCGTGATCTCCCTCGAGGGAGCCAGGGCGACCCTCGGTTCACGCCCCGTCCTGCGCGGTGTCGACCTCACCGTGCGCCGCGGCGAAGTCGTCGCCCTGCTCGGCGCCAACGGCTCCGGCAAGTCCACCGCCGTCCGCGCCGTCGTCGGTCAAGTCCCGCTCAGCGGCGGCTCGTTGGAGCTGTTCGGCACCGAGCTGAAGCGCTTCCGCAAGTGGTCCCGGATCGGGTACGTGCCGCAGCGCACCACCGCCGCGTCCGGCGTCCCGGCGACGGTCCGCGAGGTCGTCTCGTCGGGCCGTCTCGCCCGTACGAAGCTGGGCCTGCCCGGCCGCGGGGACAAGGCGGCCGTCACGCGCGCCCTGGAACTCGTCGGCATGGCGGACCGGATCAAGGACTCCGTGAACGCCCTCTCCGGCGGGCAGCAGCAGCGCGTCCTGATCGCCCGCGCCCTGGCCGCCGAGCCCGAACTGCTGATCATGGACGAGCCGATGGCCGGGGTCGACCTGGCCAACCAGGAGGTGCTCGCCGCCGCCCTGCGCGAACAGGTCGCCGCCGGCGTCACCGTGCTGCTCGTCCTGCACGAACTCGGCCCCCTGGAGCCGCTGATCGACCGTGCCGTGGTGCTCCGCGACGGCTGCGTGCTGCACGACGGCCCGCCCCCGAAGGCCGTCGGCCAGCACGCCCTGCCCGGCCACGACCACGTACACCCGCACGCGGCCGACGCCGCGGAGCCGATCCGGACGGGGCTGCTGACCTGATGCTGGAGATCCTCGAATTCGACTTCATGCGGCGGGCGTTGATCGCCGCGACGCTGGTCGGCATCACCGCGCCCGCGATCGGCACGTATCTGGTGCAGCGCCGCCAGGCGATCATGGGCGACGGCATCGGGCATGTCGCGATGACCGGTGTCGCCCTCGGCTTCCTGATGAACACCAGCCCGGTGTGGATGGCCACGCTCGTCGCGATCCTCGGCGCCGTCGGCATGGAGATGGTCCGCTCCCGCGGCCGCACCAGCGGTGACGTGGCCCTCGCGATGCTGTTCTACGGCGGCATGGCCGGCGGCGTCATGATCGTCAACCTGTCGCCGGGCAACTCGACGGCCAGCTTCAACACGTACCTCTTCGGCTCGATCACCACGGTCGCGCCGGAGGACGTCACGGCGATCTGCGTCCTCGCGGCGTTCGTCGTCGCGATCACGATCGGGCTGCGGCGGCAGCTGTTCGCGGTCTGCCAGGACGAGGAGTTCGCCCGCGTCACCGGGCTTCCGGTGCGGCTGCTCAACCTGCTGATCGCGGTCACGGCCGCGGTGACGGTGACCGTCGCCATGCGGATCGTCGGCCTGCTCCTGGTCAGCGCGATGATGGCGATCCCGGTCGCGGCGGCCCAGCGGGTCACGCGCGGCTTCGTCACGACGCTCGCGCTCGCCATGACCATCGGCGTCACGGTCTCCCTGACCGGCACGGCCGCGACGTACTACGTGGACGCGCCGTCCGGCGCCGCGATCGTGCTGCTCGCCGTCGCCGTGTTCCTCGTCCTGGCGCTGCTCGCGGCGCCGCTCGCGCGCAGGCGGGCGCGGCGGACCGCGGCGGCGGAGGCCGCGGAGGCCGGGGCGCAGGGCTCGGCGGGCGGTCCGGACGGCTTCGACGGTTTGGAATGCGAGCTTCCGCCGGCTCGGCGGACAGAGGAGAACGCCAAGGCCTGAGCCGCGCACGTAGGGCGTCCACGTAAGGCATGCCTTACGTGCCGGGCCAACCTGGCACAATGGCCCGGCAGCGACGTGAGGAGGTCCCAGTGACAGCGCCCGTACGCGGCCGGTCGACCCGGCAGCGAGCCGCCGTGGCGGCTGCCCTGGACGAGGTGGACGAGTTCCGCAGCGCCCAGGAGCTCCACGACATGCTCAAGCACAAGGGCGACTCGGTCGGCCTGACCACGGTGTACCGCACCCTGCAGTCCCTCGCCGACGCCGGCGAGGTCGACGTGCTCCGCACCGGCGACGGCGAATCCGTCTACCGCCGCTGCTCGACCGGCGAACACCACCATCACCTGGTCTGCCGCGTCTGCGGCAAGGCGGTCGAGGTGGAGGGGCCGGCGGTCGAGAAGTGGGCGGAGTCCATCGCGGCTGAGCACGGGTATGTGAACGTGGCTCACACGGTGGAGATCTTCGGCACATGCGCGGAGTGCGCGGCGGCGGGCAAGTAGTTTCCCCGCCCCGCCTCCGGGGCTCCGCCCCGGACCCCTGGCCCGTCCCGCGTCTGCGGCGCCGTCGTGCCCGCTCGCGCAGTTCCCCGCGCCCCTTTCGAGGCACGTGCCGGTGCGGGTCGGACGTGCCTCGGCCCAGGGCTTTGCTCCCCGCCCCGCCCCTTCCCGAAATCCGGCGGAGCTGTTCGTCCGGCTGTCCCGCCGTCGTGCCCGCTCGCGCAGTTCCCCGCGCCCCTGTCGGGGCCAAATCCAGCCCGTCCGGCGTTTGAGGACGAGCCCGGAGGGCGATCGGGGGCGAGGGGCGGAGCCCCATGCGGGGGCCGGGGAGGCAGGACCCGGGGCTGTCCGCCCAGGACTTTCGGGAAGGGGCGGGGTGGGGAAAGCTCAACGGTCGTAGCAGGTGTACGTGCCGTTCTCGTTGCGGGCGACCGTGTCGTGGGACCAGCACGGGAGCATCGGGGCGAGGGCGTACACCCGCCAGACCGCGCCCGCCAGCAGGCAGAGCCCGAGAACCACGGCCGTGCGCGGGAGGCGGCGGGCGCACAGCAGCACCCCCGCCAGCCCGCACAGCACCGCGACCGCCACCGCGAAGACCGCGATCGGCGCGACGTTGTCCCGCAGCCCGGGGAACGACTCCATCTCGACCGTGAACCCCAGGCTGAACACCGTCAGGAACAGGCCGAGGACGAGCAGCAGCACCCCGGCGCAGCCCGCGAGGGGCGAGCGCCGGGGCGGTGAGAGCCGGGGCGCGGAGAGCCGCTGCGGCTCAGGACTCGTCAGGGCGGCCCGCCATCTCGCGTTCCATCCGCTCCAGCTCCTCGTTCGGCACCGCTCCCCCGAACCGCCGGTCCCGCTGTGCGTACTCCACGCAGGCCCGCCACAGGTCGCGCCGGTCGAAGTCGGGCCACAGGACGTCCTGGAAGACCATCTCCGCGTAAGCGCTCTGCCAGAGCAGGTAGTTGGACGTGCGCTGCTCGCCGCTGGGCCGCAGGAACAGGTCGACGTCCGGCATGTCCGGGTAGTACAGGTACTTCGCGAACGTCTTCTCGTTGACCTTGGACGGGTCGAGCCGCCCGGACCTGACGTCCTCCGCCAGGGCCTGCGCCGCGTCCGCGATCTCCGCGCGCCCGCCGTAGTTCATGCAGAAGTACAGCGTCAGCTTGTCGTTGTCCTTGGTCTGCTCCTGGGAGATCTCCAGCTCCTTGGCGACCGACTTCCACAGCTTCGGCATCCGGCCGACCCACCGCACCCGCACTCCGAGCTCGTCGAGCTGGTCGCGGGTCTTGCGGATGAAGTCCCGGTTGAAGTTCATCAGGAAGCGCACCTCGTCCGGCGACCGCTTCCAGTTCTCCGTCGAGAAGGCGTACAGGGAGATCGCTCCGACGCCCATCTCGATCGCGCCCTGCAGGACGTCGAGCACGCGCTCCGCGCCGACCTTGTGGCCCTCGGTGCGCGGCAGGCCCCGCTCCTTCGCCCAGCGGCCGTTGCCGTCCATGACGACCGCCACATGGTCCGGCACCAGCTCTCCGGGGAGCTTCGGCGGCCTCGCCCCCGACGGGTGCGGCTCCGGCGCCTTGTACTCGCGCCGCGACCGGCCGCCCAGAATCCCGCGTCGTGCCATGTTGGTTACTCGCTCCCCTGCAACAGCTCTCATCAGGTCTTGCTAGGTCTTCTCGACGTACCGCAGCGAGCGCAGTCCGCGCTCCAAGTGCCAGTGCAGATACGCCGACACGAGGCCGCTGCCCTCCCGTACGTGCCGCGCCTCGCACGCGTCGGCCGTCGGCCAGTCGCCGGTCAGCAGCGCGGCGAGCAGGCCGATGGCCTCCGAGGAGGGTACGACGCTTCCCGGCACCCGGCACTCGGCACAGACCACTCCTCCCGCGGCGACCGAGAAGAACCGGTTCGGTCCCGGCATGCCGCACTTCGCGCAGTTCACGAAGCTCGGCGCGTAGCCGTTGACGGCGAGCGAGCGCAGCAGGAACGCGTCGAGCACCAGATGCGGGGCGTGCTCCCCGCGCGCGAGCGTCCGCAGCCCGCCGACCAGGAGCAGGTACTGCTGCACCGCCGGCTCGCCCTCGTGGTCCGTGAACCGCTCGGCGGTCTCCAGCATGGCCGTGCCCGCGGTGTAGCGCGCGTAGTCGGTCACGATGCCGCCACCGTACGCAGCGATCGTCTCACTCTGCGTGCACAACGGCAGTCCCCGGCCGACCAGTTCGCTGCCGCGCGCGAAGAACTGCACGTCCACGTGCGAGAACGGTTCCAGGCGCGCGCCGAACTTCGACTTCGTACGGCGCACGCCTCGCGCCACCGCCCGTACGCGCCCGTGACCACGGGTGAGCAGCGTGATGATGCGGTCGGCCTCGCCCAGCTTCTGGGTGCGCAGGACGATCCCATCGTCACGGAAAAGGCTCATGCCCTCATTGTCGCGTACGGGCCGCGGCCCCGGGGTCAGTGGGTCACTCCCGCCCCCTCCGGTTCCCCCGGCTTCGGCAGCGCCGCCGCGATCCGCTGCGCGGTCTCCACGGAACACCGCCCCAATTCCACGAGCGGGCAGGGCGCCTCCCGCGCGTACGAGATCGGGTCGAGCCGCAGAGAAGGCAATGCGATACCGACCCTCGCAAATGCGGTACGCAATTCAAGTACGGCCTCGTCCGCTTCCCGCAGGCATTCGAGCGCGTGCCGATTCTCATTTTTCGTTTTGCTGTTCATGAGTGCATCGTGTCGCGCCGTGGATACAGTTCGTAAGAGCGCGGACCCTACAACTGCCGCGCAGAGCTGGGAGGTTGAGCCATGGCCAGTACTCGGCGGAATGCCGCGTGGGAGTACTTCGGGGAGGAGCTGAAGCGGCGCCGCGAGGAAGTGGGAATGACGCAAGCGGAGCTCGGGCATCGGGTGTTCGTGTCCGGCGGATACATCGGCCAGTTCGAGCAGGCGTTCCGCAAGCCGCAGTTGGATGTCGCCCAGCGAATTGACGACGTTCTACAAACCGGTGGTTTTTTCGAGCGTACGTGGCGGAAGTTGATCAGGGACGGTCGCTACGCGGAGTACTTCGAGAAGGCGGCCGAGCTTGAGCAGTTGGCGACGAAGATCTGTGATTTCGCCCCGGCGATCGTGCCCGGTCTCCTGCAGACCCCCGCGTACGCGCGGGCGCTCACCCTCGCGGGCAACCTGCTCGCGCCGGACGAGTACATCGAGGAGAAGGTGCGTGCCCGACTCGACCGGGCCGAACTGCTCAAGGACGCTACACGGCCCGTGTATTGGGCGATCCTGCACGAGACCGTGCTGCGGGTCCCCGTGGGCGACGCCGCCGTGATGGCGGAGCAGCTGAAGCACATCGCGCGGCTGCGCCGCGAGCGCAAAGTGGTCGTGCAGGTACTGCCGTTCACCGCCGGCGCCTACCCGCAGATGGGCAAGGTGCTGACGCTCATGGAGTTCGACGACGCCCCGCCGACGGCCTACACGGAGGGCGTCTACTCGGGCAATCTCCTCGACGATCCGGCCGTAGTGAAGCGAGCCCGTGACGTCTACGATCTGGTCAGGGCCGCCGCGCTGTCGCCGGAGGCGTCCCTCTCCCTGATCGAATCGGCGGCGGAGGATTACGGATCATGCGTGAGGACGACCTGACCAACGCCCGCTGGTTCAAGAGCAGTTACAGCGATGACAACGGCGGCACGTGCGTCGAGGTCGCCCACAACCTCCCCCACATCGTCCCCGTACGCGACACCAAGCTCGGGGGCGGCAGTCCCGTACTGGTCGTTCCTGCCCGGAGCTGGGCGGCGTTCGTCGAGGCGGTCAAGGCCTAGTCGTGCGCTCCTTGTGGCCCTTGTAGTCGGGGTGGCCGATGTGGTTCGGCTCGCGTTCCACCTCGCCGAGCCACAGGTGCTGCGCGTACCGCTGGACCGCCTCCGTCAGCGCCGGCTTGTTCTTGCGGCCGACGGGGATGCGGTAGCGCTGCCGCGGCAGGTTCGGGTGCAGCGGCTCCTCGTCGCGGACGAGGTGCCACAGGACCGGGTGGTCCGGGTCGATCGGCGCGTTCGGGCACAGCTCCAGGGAGTACACGACCTGCGACTTGCCCCGGCCCGCACGGCTCCAGTGCACCCCGGCCCCGGCGAGCGTGTCCCACGGGACGACCTTGTTGCCGGCCGGGTTGCTGAGCCACACGCCGACCTCGTCCACGGCGATGAACGCGTTCCGTGCCTTGAACCCGCGCTTCAGGAACAGCCCGGCGACGATCAGCGGGATCAGGCCCACGGCTATGGAGCCCCAGCCGCCGCTGTTGGGTGAGCCGGTCGCGCCCAGTACCGCCATCAACCCGGCGCCGATGAAGAACAGCGCGAAGACGGAACAGCCCGCCGCGCCCTTCACGGACTGCTGCATCACCTCGCCGCCCAGCTTGATGACGGAAGCGGTGGGAGCGGGGCCGTGCGCGTAGGGACTCGACATGGCCATGCAGTGTAGGGAACGGCCCTCCCCTACGATGCGGTGCCATGGACATGCGGGGGACCCAGGGGCAGGGGCCGAGGCCCGATCCGGACGAGCTGCGGGCGGCGTTCCAGCGGCAGAGCCGGGCGGAGCTGGCGCAGAGCCGCTCACAGCAAGCTCGCATCGCCCGCTGGGCAGGCATGGCCTTCTCCGTGCTGCTCGGCCTGGGGGCTGCCACCGTGCTCGTCACCCGGCTCAGCGAGGGACGCCCGGCGGGCCTGTGGGCGGCTCTGTGCGCGGTGTCCCTGCTGCTGACAGTCGCGGGCTTCGCGCTCGCCAAGCTGGGGCGCACACGCTGGACCATCGCCGCCCTGGCCCTCGCCGTGCTGGTCGTTCAGCTGGGCGACTCCCTCGGCTTCTTCGCCGACTGACCCTCACCCCCGAACTCCACCAGCACCGGCGTCTCCCCGTACACCACCCGCTCCCCCGCCCGTACCGTCTCACTCGTGCCGTCCAAGCGGCGCAACTTGGCCGCCCCGAGGCCGAGTTGGGCGGGTGCCGTGCCCGTGCGGGTCCAGCGGATCGCGGTCCAGCGCGACGTACGGCCGTGCACGAAACGACACTCGTGGACACCGTCCGGCAGGCCCACCCGGGGGCCGCGGCCGCAGGACGTGATGCGGGCGCCCGCGATCCACCCCTGGAGGCGGCCGATCCGCCGGCCCGCCTCCGTGGGCGCGCCGCCCACCGGCTGCACGACGAGCGGGACGCGGGTGGAACCCCAGCTGTAGAAGTACATGCGGCTCAGCTCGGCCTTCCGGCTGAGGAAACCCGCCAGGTAGAAGCGGACCGCGTAGTCCTGGGCGCGGCGCGCGTCGAGGGCGGGGCGGGTCACGATGTCGCGGCCGGGGCCCGTGTTCCACAGCTGGATGCCGACGTCCTCGCGGTACAGGATGTCGTCCTGCACCGTGCGGGCCAGGTCGACGATCTCCTCCGGCGGCCCGTCCGCGCGCCGCGGATGCAGCTTCACGGCCGCCGCGTCGCAGTGGTCGTACGCGCCGGTCGCGGCGAACTCCCGTAACGTCTCCCGGCCTTCGCGCTCCCAGAGGCGGCCGAACGACGGGCAGGCCACCACCGCCCTCGGGTCGACCCGCTCGATGATGCGGGCCGCGCGGCGCACCATCTCGGCGAGGGTGCGCATGTCCCCCGAGTAGTGCGAGCGGGCCCCGACGTTGTCCCACAGCTCGTACGCGCCGATGCGGCCCCGGTAGCGGGTGACGACGGCGTCGACGAAACGGTCCCAGTCGGCGAGGTCGTCGGGCGGGGCGGTACGCGTGCCGTCGGTGTAGAGGGTGCGGGGGCCGTCGGGCGCGGCCCAGCCGGGAGTACCGCCGAAGGTGAACAGGACGGGCAGGCCCTTCCGTTCGGCCCCGTCGACCATGCGCTCCAGGACCGACCAGTCGAACTCGCCCTTCTCCGGCTCCACCTGGCCCCAACGGGTCTCCCCGTCCCACAGACGCACCCCGCCGACGCGGAAGCCGGGCATCCGGCCGGTGTCAGTGTTCATCGTCATCCCGAAGAACTCGGGGTCGATCCGCTGCGGCGCCATGTCCCAGTCGGGGCCCGTCAGTTGCTGGGCGGGAGCCTTGGCCTGCGGGCGCGGCGGGCGTACGGGGTCGTCGGGGGCGAAGGTGACGTACGCGAGGGCGGCGAGGGTGAGGAGAGTGAGGGCCAGGACTGCGGCGAGCAGGGGGCGGCGGCCGTGGCGGGATCGGGTGCGGGTGCGGGTGCGGACGCGGACGCGGGGTGGCTCGTCGTTGGTGCTGGGAGGTTGCGGCTCCTCGGGCGGAGGGGCGGGCCGAGAAGGGGGCGCCGTATCGGCCCCAGTCTCGGCCCCAGTCTCGGCCCCGGTCACGGTCTCGGTCTCGGTCTCGGTCCCGGGTCCGGTCCCGGCTTCAGCCTCTTCCCCCTCCGCCTGCGGCTGAGGCCGGGTCTGGCCCTCATCGGATGCGTACGCCTGCTGTTCCGCCCGTACCCACGCCGCGTACAGGCTGTCCAGCTCGGCCCGGTCCGCGCCGCAGACGCGGGCGATGCGCTCGACGACGCCGAAGCTGGCGGGCACGGTCAGACCCTGGCAGTAGCGGTGCACCGACGAGCGGCTGAGGCCCGTGCGCTGGGCGAGGGCCGAATAGCTGCGGCCGCTGCGCTCCTTCAACTCCTGGAGTTGTGCGGCGAGTTCGTGAGTACCGGGCAACGCGCGCCTCCCCCGTCCGTCCCACAGCGGCAGAAGATAGCAGGTCGGGCGGTATCGGACGTCCCACCGTCCCAGCGGGACGCCGGCTCCTTGCCCGACGGGGCCCGGGCGGCGATCGTCGGCCTGTCGCCGCTCGGGGGATCGGCGGCCGCACGAGAACAATCGGGGGAAACACCTGTGCTGCGCATCCACTTCACCGCCGCCGACCTGTCACGTACGCGGGTGTCCGACGGGGCCGATCCGCTGTGGGAGACCGTCCTCAGCCTGCACCGGCTGCGGGACCGGCGTCCCGAACCCGCACTCGCCGCCGTACGCGAGAACGCCGGCCTGCGCTCCACCGCACTGCGGCTGCTGCTGCCGCTCGTACCCGCCCGCGGCTACTTCCCGGACTTCCTCACTCCGCCCGCGGCGGCGGCCGGGGTCGAGCACGGGCTGGAGGCACTGATGTCCACGCCACGGCGGCGGCTGCGGGCCGAACTCGCGCGCCTCGCACGGCGGAACACACTGCCCGAGTGGACCCTCGGGCTCGCCGAGGGGCGGGCATCCGTGCTGCGAGGGCTCGCCCGGTGCCTGCGCGACTACCACCACCGGGCGCTCGGCCCGGCCTGGCCGCGCGTCGCCCGCCGCGCGGAGGCCGACCGGTCGTTGCGGTTGCACGCGCTGTGGCAGGGCGGGGCGGAGGCGATGCTGCGGACGTACGGGCCGGACATGCGGTGGCGGGCGCCGGTCCTTGAGGTCGCGTATCCGATCGAGCGGGAACTACGGCTGGAGGGGCGGGGGTTGCTGCTCGTGCCGTCGTACTTCTGCCGTACGCCGGTGGCGCTCGCGGACGAGTCGCTGCCGCCGGTCCTTGTGTATCCGGCGACGGGACTCGCCCCGTCCTCCCGTGAACTGGGCCCCCTCATGGGGCACACCCGGGCGGCGATCCTCCGCGCCCTCGCGGGCACCTGCACGACGACGGAACTCGCCCTGCGGGCCGGGGTCTCGCTCTCCACAGCGAGCGAACATGCGGCGGTGCTGCGCGGAGCGGGCCTGATCCTCAGCACCCGCCAACGCAACACGGTCCACCACGCCCTGACCCCACTGGGCTCAGCACTCCTACGCTCAGACTGAACGAACACCCGCGCCCCCGCGCCCCTTTCGGGGCCGACGGGGCGTCGCTGGGTCAGCGCTAGTCGAAGGAAGCGCTGGCCACCACCGCGTCGGCATCTGCTTCCTCGGGCGTCCCGGGTTCGGCGAAGAGGCCCAGCAGGAAGACCGCGCGGCTGTCGTTCACGGACACCACCGTCATGCGCATGTACAGCTTTCCGCCGTCACCGTCCTCCATCCGCACGGTCGCTGCGTGCGCGGCGCGACCGTCCACCGTCGTCGGCTCCGACTTCAGGAGCTTCGACGGTTCGTTCGGCGAGAAGAACTCCGCGTTGGACCACGCGTACCGCTCCGTCTGCGCCTTCAGCTCGGCCTCGGGGACGGCGTTGCCGCGTCCGGCGATGACCGTGGCCCACTTCTTGCCGTCGACGGGCTTCTTGTCGATGGTCGACGTGAAGGCGGAGAGGAGCTCGCCCTTGTTCTGCTTCCAGCCTTCAGGAATCCCGTACGAGACCCCCGCAGCCTTGTCCGTCACCCGCGGCCGCCCTGCCAGCGGGCTCTGGTCACGCAACAGCCACCAGGCCACGCCGACCGCGGCGAGCAGCGCCAGGACAACCGCGGCGATGATGGCCAGCACCGCCCGTCGCTTCCTCGCCGGCTCAGGCGGCGGCGTCGGCGGCGCCACCGGGCAGCCGGTGTCGGACGGATACGGCGGAAGCCCAGGAGACGGGGAAGGAGTTGTCATGCGCCCATCGTGCTGGCTCGCGCTCGGGCGCACATGAGCTCCCGTACTCAGGCGGCTGCTCGACGCTCCTGCGCCGGGCGGCCCGATGCCGCTGGAACCTCTCACATTCCCTGGTCTCGCCGGGCAGGGCCGAAGACCGGTGGCGTTTCGTCCTCCCCTGGCAGGCCGACGTCGCCCTCCTTCCACTCGGGGGCGAAGGCGCAAGGGACGGACGCCCCACCCATGAAGTACTCCCGGTCCGGGTACCACGTGAAGGACATCCGCTCTCCGCCGTCACGCCGAACGTACAGATCCCAGCTCTGGTCCTTCGTGCCCTCTCGGGAAGACGTGACTTCCCAACCACTGTCCTCGAGGTGTTGGCGCAGTCGGCGAAGGCCCGGGACGGCCTGGCTCGCCGGCACGTGGTCCAGGGCCCAGCTGTGGTGCATCCGGTAAGCGCCGTCGACGGCATCGTCCTTCAGGCCCAGCAGGCCCCCGTCGTAGCAGTAGTCGGAGCTGAAGGTGTTCTCCGTGCCGACACCGATGTCCTCGACACCCGGCTCTATGGTGCGGCTGAACCCTGCAATGCCGTACGCCTCCTGGGAACGCTGGAAGGCGCGGCCGGCCATCTCCTCGGGGGCGACGCGAGGCATCTCCTTCGGGCCCAGAAGTCCCGATGCGAACAGGACGGTGAGACCGCATACGACGACCGCGGCGCTACCGCGTCCAATAGCCCGACGTCCGAAAGAGGCGGTCCCAGGCTCGCTCGCGGAACGGGTGGGGTTCGTCGGTGTCGTCTCGTCAGGCATGCAAGGACGGTACGACCGAGACGGACCGCTACGGATGGGCGCAGCTACTCGGCGAGGCATGAGTGCTCGCACTCAACTGATCCACGGCCGTGGTCGAAGAGCTCCTTGGACACCGCCAGTCGCAGGCGCACGAGAGTGGAGACGCCGCCTAGTGGGGCACGGAAGGCGAACGCTCCTGTAGGCCGAAGTACAAGTGCGGCGCGTGCAGTTGGAAGGCCTCGTGCAGGCGGGCGCGGGGGCGGTTCGCGTCGGCGGGGATGCGAAGAGTCTCTCCTCCGGCCTCCCCAGACGTGCGCAGCTCCAGCGTGTGGCTCCGACGGCCGGTCCCGGTGGGCGCCCAGGTGAAGCCGACCGCGGCCAGTGCCTGCCACGGGAAGTGCCTCGTACCGTCGCGGTTGCCCAGCCGGATGCCGGTCTCGTCGACGCTCAGCGACACCGTGTGGCGGCGCAGACCACGTACCCCGAACCCTGGTTCCGCGGCACCAGAACAACCGCCGTAGCCGTGCGCGTGGGACCCTCCGGACAGCTCATGGGGGCCGAGTCTAGGTGTGCGCCTCACCGGAGGTGCCTGGCGGCGTTACGCTCGACCCCGTGAGCGGACGGGGTGAAGAGGCTTACCAGGAACGGGTGTTGGGGCAGCTGGAGCGGGCTCGGGGCGCTCGGCGGTGGGTGGCCGTCGTCGGGGGCGGGCTCGCACTGCTCGGGCCCGCCGTCGTGTGGCTTCGGGTCGCGCGGGGCGTGCCGTGGGGGTGGTGGGCCGTGCCGTGCGGGCTCGCGCTGCTCGGGTGCGCGGGGGCGGTCGTGCTCGCCCGCAGGGGGCGGACCCGGAGGGCGCTGGCGCTGATCGTCGGCGGGGTCGGGCTCGTGCTCGTCGGGGATCTGCTGGCCACGGCGACCCTCCCCTGACCGCTGGGGGCCTGTCCGGCGGATCAAGCCGGGGGCACGGGGCTCGGCACGCACATCTGCGCCTGCGAGAGACGTCGCCCCGGCCAGTCCCTAGTCCACCGTCACCGTCCCGGTCCCGTAGTCCAGGCGGATGCTTCGTACGCGGCCGTCGGCCGTGATCCTGCGCCGGATCTGCACGCCCAGCGGGATGTCCGGTTCCGGGGGGCTGACCGACGCGTCGAGGCGGGCGCGGTCCAGGACGGCGCGCATCGTCTGCGGGTCGGGGCGGGTGGCCAGGTACCAGGCGTGGCCCGTGCCGAACGCGTTGCGGGTGACGGCGGGGCGGCCGTCGGCGTACGTCAGTATCGGAGCGGCGCCCTCCAGGACCAGTTCCTCCGACCACAGCCGCCCTTCCCCGCCCCCGACCAGCGGCAGCGCCCCGCCCTCCGGGAGCGGGTCGAACTCCTCGATGCGCAGGCCGAGCAGCTCACGGAACGGCGCCGGGTACCCGCCGAGGTGGACGCGGTCGTACTCGTCGGTGATGCCGGAGAAGTAGGACATGAGGAGCGTGCCGCCGGCCGCCACGTATGCGCTGAGCCGGTCCGCGGTGTCCTGCGAGACCGCGTACAGGTTGGGGACGAGCAGGAGCCGGTACTCCGACCAGTCGCGGTCGACCGGCACCACGTCGCACGGCACCGACGCGTCGTACAACGCCCGGTGGTGCGCGTGCGCCGCGTCCAGCATGCGGGTGTCGGCGCTCGGGTGGGCGTCCTGCTCCAGGGCCCACCAGTTCGGCCAGTCGAAGAGCAGGGCCGCCTCCGCCCGCTCGGGCGTCGAGCCCAAGAGGTCCGGGTGCGCGGCCAGTTCGGCGCCCAGCTCCGTGACGTCGCGGAACATCCGGGTCTCGCGGCCGCCGTGCGGCACCATCGCCGAGTGGAACTTCTCGGCGCCGCCCCGCGACTGCCGCCACTGGAAGAACAGCACCGAGTCCGCGCCGTGCGCCACCGCCTGCCAGCTGTCGAGCCGCATCCGCGCGGACCCCTTGCGGCCGTTGCGCGCCCGCCAGTTGACCGCGCCCGGCGCGTGCTCCATCAGCAGCCACGGCTGTCCGTCGCGCAGGCCGCGCATCACGTCGTACGAGAACGCCGCCTCGTGCACCGAGTCCGGATCGTGCGGGTCCGGATACGAGTCGTACGAGACGACGTCCATCTCCTTGGCCCACGTGAACAGGTCGAGAGTCGGCGCGACCGGCACGAAGTTCGTCGTCACCGGCACCCCCGGCGTCACCGCGTCCAGGACGGCCTTCTCCGCGCGGTAGCAGTCCAGGAGCTCGTCCGAGGAGAAGCGCAGGTAGTCCAGCTGCTGGGTGGGATTGCGGAAGGACGGCGCCGTACGCGGGGTGTGGATCTCCTCCCAGTCGCCGTACCGCTGCGACCAGAAGTCGGTGGACCAGGCCGAGTTGAGGGCGTCGAGCGTGCCGTAGCGGGCGCGCAGCCAGCGGCGGAACGCGGCCGTCGACTCCTCGCAGTGGCAGTGCCGCGAGATGTGGCAGCCGAACTCGTTGCCGATGTGCCACAGGGCGAGCGCCGGATGCCCCGCGTACCGCTTCGCGAGCTGTTCGACGAGCCGCGTCGCGTACGAGCGGAAGACCGGGCTCGACGGGCACCAGTGCTGACGCGAACCCGGGTACAGGCGGGTGCCGTCCGCCAGCACCGGCAGCGTCTCCGGGTGCAGCCGGGCCAGCCACGGCGGCGGCGACGCGGTCATCGTGGCGAGGCAGACGGCCACGCCCGCGTCCGCGAGGCGGTCCAGGTGGGCGTCGAGCCAGCCGAAGTCGTAGGCGCCGGGGGCGGGTTCGGACTTCGCCCAGGAGAAGATGCCGACGGTCGCCAGGTTGACGCCCGCCTCCCGCATCAGCTCGACGTCCTCGGCGTGCGTCTCCGGGCCCCACTGCTCCGGGTTGTAGTCCCCGCCGTACGCGATCGAGCCCAGGTAGTCGTAGAAGTGGGCCAGCCTGCCCGCCCGTAAGCCGTCCTGCCGGCTGGTGCGCGTTCCGGGCGCGCCCTGATCGCCGGTACCCGATCCGGGCCTGAACTCGCTCTGCCTGCCGCTCACTTGACCCCCAGCGTCTCTTGTCCCGACCTAGCCTCGATACCCCGGAAATGGTCCGCCATGGCTCTCTGCGCTCCGGAAACGTTCCTCTCGCGCAGAGCCGTGAGAATGTCGCGGTGGCGGCGTGCGGTGATCGCGGGCGCCGGGTCGCGGGTCCAGCCGCGTACCTTCGCCACCCGGTGGAAGACGTGCCAGAACGCCGCGAGGAGCTGGGGCACCAGATCGTTGCCGAGCGTCTCGTACAGCGTCTCGTGGAACTCCCGGTCCAGCTCGGGGAAGGCCTCGCCGGCGCGGGCGGCGGCCTCCATCCGGACGACGATCGACTCCAGTCCGTCGAGTTCCGGGTCCCCGATGCCGCCCGCGACCCGGCGGATCAGGCCCTCCTCCAGGACCTCGCGGACCTGCAGTATCTCGGCGAGCGCGGCGTGGTCGTCGGCGACCCGGGCCAGGGTGCGGAAGGTGAGCCCGTCCACGAGCGGGGTGAGCGAGGCCTGGCCGACGTACGTGCCGTAGCCGTGTCTGATCTCCACGATGTCCAGGGCCTGCAGCGCCTTCAGCGCCTCGCGCACGGAGTTTCTGCTCACCCCGAGGCTCTCCATCAGCTCCGCCTCGGTGGGCAGCGGGGCGCCGGGGGGAAGTCTGCGGTCGAGGATCAGCTGCATGACGTCCCGCCGGATCTGGGCTCCGACGCGTCGTTCCCGGGCAGAGGTCGGCCTCGTGTTCCTTGGCTCCTCGGACATGCGGCACAGCGTACGACCGAAGGACGTCCCACGTCCCATGTCGGGAGCGAAATAGTGCCCGCCCCCGCTGCCCGACCCTGCCCGGCCGCCCGCCGACCCCCTGCCCCGCCCCTTGCGCCGCCGCACCCCCGCCGCCCCTGTGCCGATCCTTGCGCGATCCCTTGACCGGCCCCGGTGGCGCTCTTATGGTCGCGCTACCCCTTAGACGTAGGACGTGGGATCTCCCAACCACCCATCCTCTTCCGGGACTTGGAGACACCGTGAGCGACGCGACCTCCGGATCGGCGCTGCACCGCCGGTCCTTCCTCAAGTACTCCGGCGCCATCGGCGCGGCCGCCGCCATCACCACGACCCTCTCCGCCTGCTCGGGCGGCCCGGAGTCGACGACCGACGGCGGGGGCGACGGAAAGGGTTCCCTCGACACCCTGACCGCCGTCATCGGCTACGGGAACGACGGCAGTTGGGACCCGACGCAGACCGCGTCCGCGTTCTCGATGGCGGCCAACCACCACATCTACGAGGGCCTCCTCGACACCGACCCGATCAGCCGCGAGCCGTACCCGGCGCTGGCGACCGCGATCCCCGACGGCCTGGACACGGCGACGCGCTGGAAGTTCACGCTCCGCTCCGGCGCGAAGTGGCACGACGGCAAGCCCGTCACCGCCGACGACGTGGTCTTCACGTTCGACCGGATCCTCGACCCGGACACCGTGACCCTCGCCCAGGGCTTCTTCCTGTCCTGGCTGAAGGAGGTCAGGAAGGTCGACGAGCAGAACGTCGAACTGGTCCTGAAGTTCCCCTTCCCGGACGGCGCGGCCCGGCTCACCCTCGCCAAGATCATGCCGAAGCACGTGTTCTCGAAGCCCGGCGCCTGGGACAAGGCGATCACGGGCCTCGCGGTCGGCTCGGGCCCGTACAAGCTGACCGCGCACCACGCCAAGTCCAACTCCACCCTGGAGGCGTTCGCGGACTACAACGGGCCGCGCAAGGCCGCGTTCAAGAAGATGAACTGGCTGACGATCGTGGACGCCGCGCCCCGCGTCGCGAAGATCTCCGGCGCGGGCGCGGGCGCGCAGATCGCGGACAACGTCCCGTACGCCAACATCGCCCAGCTGGAGAAGGACGGCCTGAAGGTCGAGGGCGGCGCCGGGATGAACAACCTGTTCCTGATGTTCAACACGGCCCACGAGCCGTTCGACGACGTCCGCGTCCGGCAGGCCCTGCACTACGCCATCGACCGGGAGAAGATGATCTCGGCCGCGCTCAAGGGCCACGGCAAGCCCGCCAGCTCTTTCCTCGACGAGTCCAACCCCTCGTACCGCGCGGCGAAGACCGTCTACGGCTACGACCCGGACAAGGCCCGGCAGCTCCTGAAGGAGGCCGGGGTGTCCAAGCTGAAGATCAACCTGATGGCCGTGAACGTCAGTTGGATCGTGGACTGCCTGCCGACCATCGAGGAGTCCTGGCGGAAGATCGGCGTCGAGACCACCCTCCAGCCGCAGGAGACCGCCGCCCTGTTCACCAAGCTCGACCAGAAGAAGGACTTCCAGGTCGTCGCGGCCGCCTCCAACCCCAACCAGTTCGGCATCGAGGCCGACCTGATCATGCACTACAACTACGGGCCCGCGAACCTCTGGATGCAGTACGCCCGTTGGGCGAAGAACTCCGAGGCGAAGAAACTCTTCAAGATGATGGACCAGGCCACGCGCGAGGCCGACGCCGAGAAGAAGAAGCAGATGGTCCAGGAGTACATCGACCTGGTCGCCGAGAACGCCGTGATCTACCCGGTCGTCCACAACGAGCTCATGACCGCCTGGGACCCGGACAAGCTCTCCGGGGTCCGCGCGCAGCCGTATCCCGGCATCAACCTGCTGCAGGCGAAACCCGCCAACTGAGTTCCTGCCGACGGGAGTTCGCATGGCCTTGACCCACGCCGGGAGTTCTGAGTCCGCATGGTCCTGACCTACGCCAGGAGGGCATGAGTCCGCATGGTTCAGATCGCCAGAATCCTGGTCCGCCGCATCGCCCTGCTCGTCCCGCTGATGCTGGGCATCGTGCTGTTCGTGTTCCTCGTCATGCGGTTCTCGGACATCGACCCGGCCGCCGCGTTCTACCAGGGCACCAACCCCACCCCCGAGCAGCTGCACGCGTTCCGCGAGGAGCACGGGCTGCTCGACCCGCTGCCGGTCAGGTACGTGGCGTTCGTCGGCGAGCTGCTCCAGGGCGACATGGGCATCAGCGTCCTCACCCGGGCGCCGGTGCTCGACCAGGTCAGCACCGCCCTGCCGCTCACCATGCAGCTCACGTTCCTCGGCCTCGGCATCGCGGTGGTGATCGCCCTGGTCCTCGGCGTCACCGCCGCGATCCACCGCGACGGCCTCCCGGACCAGCTGATCCGGGTGCTCTCCCTGACCGGCGTCGCCGCCCCCGGCTTCTGGCTGGCGCTGCTGATGATCCAGTACCTGGCGGTCGGCGCGGGCTGGTTCCCGACCAGCGGCTACGTCAACCCGGCCGACTCGTTCACCGGCTGGCTGCGGACCATGACCCTGCCCGCGTTCGCCCTGTCCCTGCCGGTCGCGGCCCAGCTCACCCGGATCGTACGGACCGCGGTCGTGGAGGAGCTGGACAAGGACTACGTGCGCACGGCGATCGGCAGCGGGCTCCCGCCGGTCGTCGTGGTCGGCCGGAACGTCCTGCGCAACGCCCTGATCAACCCGCTGACGGTGCTCGGGCTGCGCGTCGGCTATCTGCTCGGCGGCGCGGTCGTCATCGAGACGATCTTCGCCCTTCCCGGCATGGGCAACCTGATGATCACCGCCGTGAAGAACGGCGACCCGGCCGTGGTGCAGGGCGTGGTGATCACGACAGCCGTCGGCTTCGTCGTCGTGAACCTGGCCATCGACATCCTGTACCTGCTGGTCAACCCCCGGTTGAGGAGCGCCTCATGAGGAGTCGTAAGGAGCTGGCCGAGACGCTGTCCCGGCCCGGTGTGCGGCTGCGCGGCCTCCGGCGGCTGCCCCTGCTCTCCCGGATCGCGGTCGCCGTCATCGCCGTCGTCGTCCTGACGGCGGCGCTCGCCCCGCTGCTCGCACCGCACGACCCGCTCGACCAGGCCGCGATGGCCGACGGCACGGGCAGCCCGTCCGGTGCGCACTGGATGGGGCAGGACAGCCTCGGCCGCGACATCCTCAGCCGGCTCATGTACGGGGCGCGGCTCTCCCTCGTCATCGGGCTCGGCGCGACGCTCCTCGGCCTGGTCGCGGGCGCGGTGCTCGGGGCGGTCGCGGCGACGTCGCGGAAGTCGGTCGACGAGTTCATGATGCGCTGCCTCGACATCGTCATGGCGTTCCCGGGCATCGCGCTCGCGGCCGTCCTGATCGCGGTGTTCGGCGGCAGCATCCCGGTCCTGATCCTCGCCATCGCGTTCCTCTACACCCCGCCGATCGCCCGCGTCGTCCGCGCCAACGTGATGGACCAGTACGGCGAGGACTACGTGACCGCCGAACGCGTCATCGGCGCCCGCACCCCGCACATCGTCCTCAAGCACGTGGCCGTCAACTGTGCCGCGCCGATCCTGGTGTTCTGCACCGTGCAGGTCGCCGAGGCCATCGTCTTCGAGGCCTCGCTGTCGTTCATCGGCGCAGGCGTCTCCCCGCCCGACCCGTCCTGGGGCAGCGTCATCGCCGACGGCAAGAACATGGTGCTCACCGGGGGCTGGTGGGCGACCGTCTTCCCCGGCCTGCTGATGCTGGTCACCGTCCTCGCCCTGAACATCCTCTCCGAGGGCGTGTCCGACGCCTGGGCCGCCCCGGCCGCGCGCGACGTGCCCGCCCAACGGTCCGGTACGCAGGACAAGTTGGAGGCCGTCGAGCCGGGCACGGGCAAGGTCCTCGACCTCCCGGGCCTCACGGAGGCCGCGGCCCGCCTGCGCTCCCGGGCCCGCCCCCTGCCCTCCGGGCCGCCCGTCCTGGAGGTCACCGACCTGGCGATCGGCTTCGACGAGCGGCACGGCGGCACGGACATCGTCGACGGCATCAGCTTCGATGTACGGCCCGGCGAAGTCCTCGGCCTCGTCGGCGAGTCCGGCTGCGGCAAGTCCCTGACGGCGCTCACGGTGATGGGCCTGCAACCGAAGGGTGCGCGTGTCTCCGGCCAAGTGATGTTCGACGGCCAGGAGTTGACGTCCCTCCCGATGAGCGCCCGGCGCCGGCTCCTCGGTCACGACATGGCGATGGTCTACCAGGACGCGCTGTCGTCCCTGAACCCGTCGATGACGATTCGCGCCCAGCTGAAACAGGTCGTACGGCGGGGCGGGGCGCGGTCGGCCGTGGAACTCCTCGAACTCGTCGGGCTCGACCCGGACCGCACCCTGCGCAGCTACCCGCACGAACTGTCCGGCGGGCAGCGCCAGCGCGTCCTGATCGCCATGGCCCTGTCCCGCAACCCGAAGCTGATCGTCGCCGACGAGCCCACGACCGCGCTGGACGTGACGGTCCAGGCCCAGGTGATCGAGCTGCTGCTGCGCCTGCGCGCCGAACTGGGCTTCGCCCTCATCCTCGTCTCGCACGACCTGGCGCTCGTCGCGGACGTCACGGACCGGGTGGTGGTGATGTACGGCGGCCAGATCGTGGAAACGGGCGTCACCACCGACCTGGTGGCCGCCCCCGCCCACCACTACACGCGGGGCCTGCTCGGCTCGGTCCTCTCCCTGGAGTCGGCCGCGCAGCGGCTCACCCAGATCCGGGGCGTCGTCCCGTCGCCGGCGGACTTCCCGCCGGGCTGCCGCTTCGCGAACCGCTGCCCGCTGGCGAGCGCCCTCTGCACGACCACCCGCCCACCCCTGACGGGCCCGCCCCGAACCCACGCGGCGGCCTGCCACCACCCGGCGGTCCCCCTGCGGGCGCCGGAACAACGGGGCGGGGAACGGGTCCGGTGAGGTGCCCCACGACCACCCCTGGGGGCTCCGCCCCCGGCCCCCGGCTCCTCAATCGCCGGAGCGGCTCCCCGGGGGCACCGTCTTCGGCTTACCCACCGTCGTGGTCGCTCGCGCAGTTCCCCGCGCCCCTCACAGGGGCTCCGCCCCCACAGCCCGCAGGTGGAACGTGCCCCGACAGGGGCGCGGGGAACTGCGCGACCGGCCACCGCGGCGCCGCAGACGAAAGACGACCGGAGGCGGGGGTCGGGGGCGGCAGCCCCGGGGCCGTCCGCCGAGGCTTCGGGAAGGGGCGGGGTCGGGGAAGAAGACGGACGACCACGGAGGCCCGCACGTGAACGACCACCCACTCGTACAGCTGAAGAACACCCACGTACACCACCGATCCCGCACCGGAGGACTCCTCTCGCGCGACCGCGTCCACGCCCTCACCGCCGCCGACCTGGCCATCGCCCCCGGCGAGACCCTCGGCGTCGTCGGCGAGTCCGGCTGCGGCAAGAGCACCCTCGCGAAGGTCCTGGTCGGCGTGCAGCAGCCCACCACCGGCACCGTCGAGTTCGGCGGCAGGAACCTCTGGACGATGCCCCCGGCCGAGCGCCGCGCAGCGGTCGGCACCGGCGCCGGAATGATCTTCCAGGACCCGTCGACCGCCCTGAACCGCCGCCTCACCGTACGCCGCATCCTGCGCGATCCCCTGGACGTCCACCGCCGCGGCACCCCCGCCGAACGGGAGGAGCGCGTACGGGAGTTGATGTCCCTGGTCGGCCTGCCCGAGGTGCTCGCGGACGGGCTGCCCGGCCAGCTCTCCGGCGGCCAGCGGCAACGCGTCGCGATCGCCCGCGCCCTCGCCCTGAACCCCCGCCTCGTCGTCGCCGACGAACCCACCAGCGCCCTGGACGTCTCCGTACGCGCCCAGATCCTCAACCTCCTCCTCGACCTGAAGGAACGCCTCGGCCTGGCCCTGGTCTTCGTGTCGCACGACATCCAGACGGTGCGGCGGATGAGCGACCGCGTGATCACCATGTACCTGGGCCGGATCGTCGAGGAGTCCCCCGCCGCCGAGGTCCTCACCCGCTCCCGGCACCCGTACACCCGCGCCCTGTTCTCCGCGACGCCCGGCCTGCTCGACCCGATCGACCCGATTCCGCTGGTCGGCCCGGTGCCGTCGGCGACGCGCCCGCCGAGCGGCTGTCCGTTCCGCACCCGCTGCTGGAAGGCGGACGCGGTGTGCGCGGAGCGCATGCCGGAGTTCGAGGAGTCCGGCGCGGCCGGGGGCGGCCACCGCTTCCGCTGCCACCACCCCGTGGACGACGGCCAGTCGACCCACGAACTCGTCGCCCAGGCCGCCGCCACGGCCGCACCCCTGGAGGGTTCATGACCGCAGCCCCACTGACCGGTGTCGTCCCTCCCGTCTGCACCCCGCTGACCCCGGACCGCGAGGTCGACACCGGCTCCCTGGTCCGGCTCGTGGACCACCTGGTGGGCGCCGGGGTCGACGGCCTGTTCGTCCTCGGCTCGACGTCCGAGGCCGCGTACCTGCCGGACCGGCAGCGGCGCACGGTCGTCGACACGGTGGTCGCCCATGTGGCCGGGCAACTCCCCGTCCTCGCCGGGGCGATCGACATGACGACGCCGCGGGTACGCGACCACGTGGCGGCCGTGACGGCGGCGGGCGCGGACGCCGTGGTCGTGACGGCGCCCTTCTACACCCGCACCCACCCGGCCGAGATCGCCACCCACTTCCGCACCCTGGCCGCGGCCTCCCCGGCCCCGGTGTTCGCGTACGACCTGCCGGTCTCGGTGCACACGAAACTCCCCGGCGAGCTGCTGCTCGACCTGGCGGCCGACGGCGTGCTCGCGGGCGTGAAGGACTCCAGCGGCGACGAGGCCGCCTTCCGCGCACTGCTCCTGGCCGCCCGGGCGCGCACCGACGTGACCGGGTTCAGCGTGCTCACCGGCGCGGAACTCACCGTCGACGCGGCGCTCGCGGCGGGCGCGGACGGCGTAGTCCCCGGCCTCGGCAACGTCGACCCGCACGGGTACGTCCGCCTCCACCGGGCCTGCCGCGCGGGCGACTTCGAGCGGGCGCGGGTCGAGCAGGAGCGGCTGTGCGCGCTGTTCCGGATGACGGGCGTCGGCGACCCGGCCCGCATGGGCGGCTCGTCGTCGGCGCTCGGCGCGTTCAAGGCGGCGCTGCATCTGCGGGGCGTGATCGACTGCCCGGCCACGGCGGTCCCGCAGGTGCCGCTGTCCCCGGCGGAGATCGCCGAGGTCGGCAAGCACCTGGCGACGGCGGGACTGCTGTAGCGCCTCACCCGAAGCAGGGGTTACGGCGCCCCCAGCTCCCCCACCCCGTACCGCCGGAACTCGATCCGCTCGTACGTCCCCGTGTCCCCCGTCTCGTACAGCAGCCCCATCGTCCGGCCGTCGACCTGGACCAGGTCCGAGTAGGCGGCGCGGAGTTCGGAGACGGTCAGGACCTTCCGGAAGGTCCGCCCGGCGTCGTCGCTGCGCCACACGGCCATCGCCTGCCGGGCGGTCGGCACGGACGGCCCGGAGAACAGCAACCCGTCGTCGGCGCCGCGGAGTTGCAGCACGCTCGCCTGCACGATCGGCACGTCGTTCAGGGTGGGCTGGACCTGGTACGGCCGGTCCAGGGACTCCCCGCCGTCCGAGGAGTACGAGTCGAGGCGGTTGCCCGCGCTCGGCCCGTGCTGGTCCCGTGCGCTGAAGTACAGCCGCCCGTCCGGGAGTTCGGCGGCGAGGGACTCGTTCGCGTTGTCCACGCCCTCGTACGCGTCCTCGACGAAGCCGAGCTGCCAGCTGCGCCCGCCGTCGTCGCTGTAGATCGCGTGCGCGCCGTAGTACTTGGGCTCCTGCCCGGTGTCCGCGGAGCCGGCGGGCGGCGCCGACGAGTGGTTGGACGGCACGACGAGTCGCCCCGCGTGCGGCCCGCGCGTCAGGGCGACGGCGTGCCCGGGCCCGGTCGCGTACCAGCGCCAGTGGTCCGGCTTCACCGACTCCGTGATGTCCCGGGGCCGCGAGAACGTCCGCCCGTCGTCCCGGCTGGTCTGCACGAACACCCGCCGGCTCTGCTCCGCCGTGGCCTCCCCGCGCATGATCTGCGCCTCGGTGACCTGCCCGCTGTTGTACGAGGTGACGAGCACGATCCGGCCCGTGCGCGGGTCGACGACGGGCGCCGGGTTGCCGCGCGTGTCCCCGTCCCCCGCCGCGACCACCCGCAGCGGGCCCCACGTGCAGCCCCCGTCCGTGGACCGCTTCACGACGACGTCGATGTTGCCGGTGTCCCCGGCGCCCCCGACCCGCCCCTCGGCGAACGCGAGCACGGCCCCACCCGGCGTCCGCAGCGCGGCCGGAATCCGGAACGTGTCGTACCCGTCCTCACCCGCCCGGTACGGCACGGAACCCGCACAGGCACGGGAGGGCGCGGCGGCCGCGGGTGCGCCGGTCGAGGCGGCCGCGGCGAGGGCGAGAGCGAGCACGAGCAATCGACTGGCACGCAATCCGGCCATGAGCACTCCCGGCACTGAAGGCCCCGCGAGGGACATAGGACGTAGGACGTCTCACGCCCGGTGAAGCTACAGCGCAGCCGGAGGGAGGGCAATACCCAAGTACGGGGAGGGAGTTGGGGGCGGCCGCCGTTCGCTACGACGGCGTACGAGCCGACTCGAGGACCCGGGCCACCTCGTCCGGGCAGATCGTCAGGGCGTTGCCGACCGCCACCAGGACCTCCCGCTCCGCGGGGGTGTACGGGCCGTCGGCGAGGGCGATGCGGGCCGCCTGGAGGAGGATGGACTCGCGGCCGGCGGGGGCGAGGTGCGGGGCGAGCGGGTCGAGGGACTCGTGGAGCTCTATGGCGAGTGTGACGCCCGCGTCGTCCACGGGACTGTCGCCGGTCGTGACGCGTCCGGTGTCCGCGGCGAGAGCGTCGACCAGGGTGCTCAACTGGTCGCCGGTGCAGTCGACGTACCCGGCGGAGCGGACCGCGCCGACAGCGATGTCGAGCGCCGTGCGGGAGGCCGTGCCGCCCGCGGTGAGGACGGCGAGGGCGACGGTGTGCACGGCGTCGCGAAGCATGGCCGAGAAGCGCACGGTCGTCGGATGGTCGAGGCAGTCCGTGCCGAAGTGCCGGGCGCAGGCGGCGCATTCGACGACGGGCCCGGCGACGCCGCGGGCGAGCAGCGGGAGGCCGAGGACGGTGAAGCGCCGACGGCCGGTGCGGCGCCGGTAGTTGCGGTCGCCGCCGCAGCCGGGGCAGAAGAACTCCCCGTCGCCGACGGTCGTCCACGCGGTGCGGATCCCCCAGACACGCGGTTCTCCGCGACCTCGACCCAGGCCTGGCAGCACGCCGCACCTCCGTAACACCTCGGCAACGTTGCCGTATCGACGTGATGTTAGCCACACCGGCGAAGCGCCGTCAGCACCTTGTGCAGCACATGGCCAAGACCAGTCGGAGGCGAACACGCACGGAACGGAAAAGACCCCGCTCATCGGACAGATGAGCGGGGTCCGAGCGGCCGAACCCCGTCAGGGGGCGGCGCTCAACTCCTTCAGCGGGCCGCGCGGTTGACCGCGGAGACGACCGCCTTCAGCGAGGCACGCGTGGTGTTGGCGTCGATGCCGATGCCCCACATGACCTTGTCGTCGATGGCGCACTCGATGTACGAGGCGGCCTGCGCGGAGGCGCCCTCGCTCATCGTGTGCTCCTGGTAGTCGAGCAGGCGTACGTCGATGCCGATGCCCTGCAGGGCGTCGAAGAACGCGGAGATCGGACCGTTGCCGCTGCCCTTCAGGGAGGTCTCCTGGCCGTCCACGACCGCGTCGACGGCCAGGGTGTCCACGCCGTCCGTGTCGGTGGTGGTCTGGCCGGAGCGCAGCTGGATGCGGCCCCACGGGTTGGCCTCGGTGGGCAGGTACTCGTCCTGGAAGACGGCCCAGATCGCGCTCGGCGTGACCTCGCCGCCCTCGGCGTCGGTCTTGGCCTGGATGACCTTGGAGAACTCGACCTGCATGCGGCGCGGCAGGTCCAGCTTGTGGTCGTTCTTCAGGACGTACGCGATTCCGCCCTTGCCGGACTGGGAGTTGACGCGGATGACCGCCTCGTAGGACCGGCCGACGTCCTTCGGGTCGATCGGCAGGTACGGCACGGCCCACTCGATGTCGTCGACGGTGACGCCCTTGGTCCTGGCGTCGGCGTCCATGGCGTCGAAGCCCTTCTTGATGGCGTCCTGGTGGGAGCCGGAGAAGGACGTGTAGACCAGGTCGCCCACGTACGGGTGGCGCGGGTGGACCTCCATCTGGTTGCAGTACTCCCACGTGCGACGGATCTCGTCGATGTCGGAGAAGTCGATCTGCGGGTCGACGCCCTGCGAGAACAGGTTCATGCCCAGGGTGACCAGGTCGACGTTGCCGGTGCGCTCGCCCTGGCCGAACAGGCAGCCCTCGACGCGGTCGGCGCCGGCCATCACGGCCAGCTCGGCGGCGGCGACGGCGGTGCCGCGGTCGTTGTGCGGGTGGACCGACAGGACGACGTGCTCGCGGCGGGACAGGTTGCGGTGCATCCACTCGAAGCGGTCGGCGTGCGTCGAGGGGGTCGAACGCTCCACCGTGGCGGGCAGGTTGAGGATGATCTCGCGGCCCGGGCCCGGCTGGTAGACGTCCATGACGGCCTCGCAGACCTCCAGGGCGAAGTCCAGCTCGGTGTCGGTGAAGATCTCGGGACTGTACTGGTACCCGAACTCGGTCTCCGGGCCCAGCAGCTTCTCCGCGTACTCCATGACCAGCCGCGTGCCGTCGACGGCGATCTGCTTGATCTGCTCCTTGGAGCCGCGGAAGACGACGCGGCGGAAGACCGGCGCGGTCGCGTTGTACAGGTGGACCGTGGCGCGCTTGGCGCCCTTCAGGGACTCCACGGTCCGCTCGATCAGGTCCTCGCGGGCCTGGGTCAGCACGGAGATGGTGACGTCGTCCGGGATGGCGCCCGGCTCCTCGATGATCGACCGTACGAAGTCGAAGTCGGTCTGGCCCGACGCGGGGAAGCCGACCTCGATCTCCTTGTAGCCCATCTTGACCAGCTGGTCGAACATCCGGCGCTTGCGCTCGGGCGACATCGGGTCGATCAGGGCCTGGTTGCCGTCGCGCAGGTCGGTGGAGAGCCAGCGGGGGGCCTTGGTGATCCGCTTCTCCGGCCAGGTGCGGTCCGGGATGTCCACGGCGTCGTACCCGCGGTACTTGTGGATCGGCATGGCGGAGGGCTGCTGGAAGTTCGGCATTGCGTAGGGCTCCTCGAGGGGTCCGCGGGGGACGGCCGACGGTCGTTCGTGCACCACTCGACTCCGCGGGGAGGGGGTCGGCCTACGACTACAGGCCCTCGCCGCGGCAGCTAAGAAGAAGCAGCCCGAAACGCATGATGAGAGGGAGCGTAGCCGAGACCGTCCGGTGTGCGTCGACCCGTATCAGTATGCGGGACCGCCCTGAGGTAACGGCTCGAACGTGACAATTACCTCGAATTCGCCAATCCTGCTAGCGGGTAGTGACACCACGATCACGCAATGCCACGGTGTTGGGTATGGACATCACGCGATCGGGCTACGAGCCCGTCTACTGCACCATCGTCCCGCCCCACCTCCTCGACCGGCTCTCGCAGGCCGAGAACCCGGCGATCGCCGGGGCCGCACGCCGCACCCTCGTCCAGGACGAGGCGAACCGCTCCCGGCGCCTGACCACGGCCGCCGCCACCGCCCGCCCCACCATCACCGGGGCGGCCGAAGCGACCCCCAACCGCACGATCCACGACGCGCAGAACGGCACGGAACTGCCCGGCACGAAGGTCCGCTCGGAGGGCGAGGAGCCCGGCCAGGACGCCACCGTGAACCGCGCCTACGCGGGCCTCGGCGCCACCTTCGACCTGTTCCTGAAGGGCTTCGAGCGCAACTCCATCGACGGCAACGGCCTCCCGCTGATCGCGACCGTGCACTACGACGAGAAGTACGGAAACGCCTTCTGGGACGGCAAGCAGATGGTGTTCGGGGACGGCGACGGCGAGATCTTCCTCGACTTCACGATCCCGGTCGACGTCATGGCGCACGAGCTGACCCACGGCGTCACGCAGTACACCGCGAACCTCGCGTACCAGGGCCAGTCCGGCGCCCTGAACGAGTCGGTCTCCGACGTCTTCGGCGCGCTGGTCAAGCAGTACACCCTCGGCCAGACCGCCGACCAGGCCGACTGGCTGATCGGCGAGGGCCTGCTCGCCCCGGACGTCCAGGGCACGGCCCTGCGCTCCATGAAGGAACCCGGCACGGCGTACGACGACGACGTCCTCGGCAAGGACCCGCAGCCCGGTCACATGGACGACTACGTCGACACCGACCAGGACAACGGCGGCGTGCACATCAACTCCGGCATCCCCAACCGCGCCTTCTACCTCCTCGCCACCCGCCTCGGCGGCAAGGCCTGGGAGCGCGCCGGGCAGATCTGGTACGACGTGCTGACCGGCGGCGAGATCACGACGGACTGCACCTTCACCGACTTCGCCAAGGCCACGGTCGGCAAGGCGGCCGAGCGGTACGGCGAGGGCGACGAGCACGAGGCGGTCCTCAAGGCCTGGTCCCAGGTCGGCGTGCCCACCGCGTAGGACTCCGGTTTCCGGACCGGGGGTGAGGGAGTAGACAGGAAGCATGCGTATCCACGTCAAACGCACGGGCGGATTCGGCGGCTTCGAGCGGAACGCCGCGATCGACACGGCCGGCCTCTCCGACGCCGAGGAGTGGCGGAGCCTGGCCGAGCAGGCGCTGGCCGAGGGCAGAGGCGAGCCTCCGGTCGGCGTGCCGGACGGCTTCTGCTACCAGCTGACCGTCGACGACCGCACCGTGTACTGCTCCGACCCCCGGCTCACGGACCCCCAGCGGAAGCTGATCTCCAGGGTCCTGAAGGAAGGCGCGTAAGGCGCGCGAGGCCGGTTCCGGGCCCCTCACGGGAGGCGGCCGGGAGACTACCGGAAGGCCGCCGGGATACTGCCGGAAGGCGGGCGGGAAGTCCAACAACCCGCCCGCCTCTACCCGTTGACACCGTACTCGCGGGTACGCATGATCCCGCGCATGGCAGTCAGCGCGAGCACCGGCACGAGCAGCACCGCCCTCCCCCGCTTCCCCGGGGACTTCCTCTGGGGCGTCTCCACCTCGGCCCACCAGATCGAGGGCGCCGCCGAGCTGCGCGGCCGCTCCGTGTGGGACGCCTTCGCGACCATGCCGGGACGCGTCAAGGACGGGTCGACGGCCGACGTGGCCTGCGACCACTACCACCGGTACCGCGAGGACGTCGCCCTGATCCGCGACCTCGGCGTCGGCGCGTACCGCTTCTCCGTGTCCTGGCCGCGGGTGCAGCCCACCGGCGCGGGCCAGGTCAGCGAACGGGGCCTGGACTTCTACGACCGGCTCGTCGACGAGCTGTGCGCCGCGGGCGTACGCCCCGTGCCGACGCTGTTCCACTGGGACACCCCGCTCGTCCTCGAGGAGACGGGCGGCTGGCGGCGCCGGGACACCGCCGAACGGTTCGCGCAGTACGCGGCCGTCGTCGCGGAGCGGATCGGGGACCGCGTGCCCACCTGGATCACCCTCAACGAACCCGCCGAGCACACCCTGCTCGGACACGCACTCGGCGAGCACGCGCCCGGACACCGACTGCTCTTCGACGCGCTGCCCGTCGCCCACCACCAGCTGCTCGGCCACGGCCTCGCCGTGCAGGCGCTGCGCGCCGCGGGCGCCGGCCACATCGGCATCGCCAACTCGCACGGACCGACCTGGGCCGCCTCCGACGAGCCCGCCGACCGCGAGGCCGCCGACTTCTACGACCTGCTCCTCAACCGGCTCTTCGCCGACCCGCTGCTCCTCGGCCGCTACCCCGACGGCATCGCCGAGATCCTCGACACCCCGGGCCTCGACGCCGACCTGAAGCTGATCTCCGCGCCCCTCGACTGGTACGGGATCAACTACTACCAGCCGACCCTGGTGGGCGCCCCCGGCGCGGGACCCGAGGAGTTCTCCGGCGTGCACATCCCGCCCGAACTCCCCTTCGCGCCGAGGGAGATCGAGGGCCGGCCGCGCACCGACTTCGGCTGGCCCGTGGTCCCCGAGGCCTTCACCGAACTCCTCCTGGACTTCCGCGACCGCTACGCCGACCGCCTCCCGCCCCTGATCGTCACCGAGAACGGCTGCTCGTACGAGGGCATCGACGACCAGCGGCGGATCGCCTTCCTCGACGGCCATCTGCGGTCCCTGCACCGGGCGTTGGCGGCGGGCGTCGACGTACGCGGCTACTTCGTCTGGTCGCTGCTCGACAACTTCGAGTGGGCGGAGGGCTACCGGCAGCGCTTCGGCCTCGTGCACGTCGACTACGCCACTCTGGAGCGCACCCCGAAGGCCTCGTACGCGTGGCTGCGCGAGGCGCTGCGGGCGCAGAGGTGACGGACCTCGCCGAACCCGTCGTCCGGGTCCGGCCCGCCTGGACGTCGGCGCTCTGCCTCGCCAACGGGGCGATCTGGGCGGGCTGGTACGGGCCGCTGCAGATCCTGCTCGCGCTGCAGGCCGCCGAGCTCGCCCCGGCCGGCACGTCCAAGGAGACGGTCCTCGCCTGGGTCACCGGCGCCGGGGCGGTCGTCTCGCTCGCCGCGAACCCGCTCTTCGGCGCGGCCTCGGACCGTACGACGGGACGCTTCGGGCGGCGGGCGCCGTGGATCGTGGCCGGTGCGGCGGGCGGGGCGGCCTCTTTGCTGCTGACCGCCGCCGCGGGGTCGGTGCTGTCCCTGGCCCTCGGCTGGTGCCTGGTCCAGCTCACCCTGAACGCCGCGTTCGCCGCGGTCACGGCGGCCGTCCCGGACCGGGTGCCGCGGCTCCAACGCGGCTCCGTGGGCGGCTGGTTGGGCGCCACGCAACTCCTCGGCGTGGTCCTCGGCACGGCCCTCGCGACGGCACTCGGCGGCATCGGCCCCGGCTACGCGGCCTGCGCCCTCTTCACCCTCCTCGGGGTCCTGCCGTACGTCCTGCTGCAGCGCGAGCCGCGCTTCGTGCCGGAGCGGCGGGCGGCGTTCGCGTGGGGGCCGTTCCTGCGCGGCTTCTGGATCAGCCCGCGCCGCCACCCCGATGTGGCCTGGGCGTGGCTGACCCGGTTCCTGATCAACCTCGGCAACACGCTCGTGCTGCTCTATCTCCTGTACTACCTGCGGGACCGGCTGCGGCACCCGGAGCCGGAGGAGGGCGTGCTGCTGCTGACGGCGGTCAACGGGGCGACGATGCTCGCCACGGTCGTGGCCGGCGGCGCCTGGTCGGACCGGATCGGCCGCCGCAAGCCGTTCGTGGTCTGGTCGGGCCTGCTGATGGCCGCCGCCACGGCGCTGCTCGCGGTCTGGCAGACCTGGCCGGGCGCGATCGTCGCGGCGGTACTGCTCGGCCTGGCCTTCGGGGTGTTCACGTCGGTCGACTTCGCCCTGATGACGGACGTGCTGCCGCGCGCCGCCGACCGCGGCAAGGACCTCGGCGTCATCAACGTCGCCAACTCCCTGCCCCAGGTCGCCGCCCCGGCCCTCGCCGCGACCCTGGTCGCCCTCGGCGGCTACCGGGTGCTGTACCTGGCCGCCGCGGCCATCGGGCTGGCGGGGGCGGTGCTGGTGGGGCGGATACGGGGTGTTGACTGAGGCCGGCTCGGGGGCATATCCAGCCCGTCCGGCGTTTGAGGACGAGCCCGGAGGGCGATCGAGCGCGCCCCGGCGCCGGGTGCCGGTGCCGGGTGCGGTGCCGGTGCCGGTGCCGGTGCCGGGTGCCGGGTCGGCCGACCTGAGCCTAGAACCCCAGCTTCCGCAGCTGCTTCGGGTCGCGCTGCCAGTCCTTCGCGACCTTGACGTGCAGGTCGAGGAAGACCGGCGTGCCGAGGAGCGCCTCGATGTGCTTGCGGGACTTCATCCCGACCTCCTTCAGGCGCTTGCCCTTGGGGCCGATGATGATGCCCTTCTGGCTGGGCCGCTCGATGTAGACGAACGCGTGGATGTCGAGCAGCGGCTTGTCCGCCGGACGGTCCTCGCGCGGCAGCATCTCCTCGACGACCACGGCGATGGAGTGCGGCAGCTCGTCCCGTACGCCCTCCAGCGCGGCCTCGCGGATCAGCTCGGCGACCATGACCTGCTCCGGCTCGTCCGTGAGGTCGCCCTCCGGGTAGAGCGGCGGGCTCTTCGGCAGCAGCGGCGTGATCAGCTCGGCGAGCAGGTCCACCTGCTGGTCGCCGACGGCGGAGACCGGCACGATCTCCTGCCACTCGAAGCCGAGCTCCTTGCCGAGCTGGTCGATCGCGATGAGCTGCTCGGCGAGCTGCTTGGAGTCGACCAGGTCGGTCTTGGTGACGATGGCGATCTTCGGCGTCTTCTTGATGGACGCGAGTTCCTTGGCGATGAACCGGTCGCCCGGGCCCAGCTTCTCGTTGGCCGGCAGGCAGAAGCCGATCACGTCGACCTCGGCCCAGGTCGTGCGTACGACGTCGTTGAGCCGCTCGCCGAGGAGCGTGCGCGGCTTGTGCAGGCCCGGGGTGTCGACCAGGACCAGCTGGGCGTTCGGGCGGTGCACGATGCCGCGGACCGTGTGCCGGGTGGTCTGCGGGCGGTTGGAGGTGATGGCGACCTTCGTACCGACGAGGGCGTTGGTCAGGGTCGACTTGCCCGCGTTCGGCCGTCCGACGAAGCAGGCGAAGCCTGCGCGGTGGTCGGTGGCCTGGGGCTCGGACTCGGCCGGGGAAGGTGCGCTCATGGCGACCATTGTCCCCGATGCCGCGGCGGGCGCCGACCGGGCCCGGCGGCTGCGCCGCGACCCGGCCGGCCGGCCTGCTCGTGCCCGGCGTCGGTCAGTCGAAGACGAACGGCCCGGGGGCCAGGGACTGGGTGGAGTTGCAGGTCACGGTGATGCCCGAGACGACCAGCTTGAGGGAGCCCGGGTGGTCGAGGGAGTCACCGGAGGCGACGGTGCCGGTGAGCGGGCCGGAGTTCACGCCTCCGCCGGCCTCCATCGCCGGGTTGCTCTTGCCGGTGAAGGTGGCGGTCGAGCCGTCGGCCTTCGTCATGGTGAGGGTCGACTGGACGGTGTTCGCCTCGACGGCCACCGGCGTGGTGATCTCCGACGAGGTGACGGTGATGGTGCCGGTGGTGCCGCTCTGGGTCGCGGTGAGGGTGACCCCGCCGCTGCCGTAGATGCCGCAGTTGGCCTGGGTCGTGGCCTCGCCCGGGGCGACCGCGGCGGCGCCGGGCGCCAGGACGACCCCGGCGAGGGCGAGGGAGCCCGTGGCGAGTGCGGCGCCGAGGGCGACCCTTCTGGTGCTGACCGTGTTGCTGCGCTTCATCGGTTCACCTTCCCGTTCGTGGGGAGAGCTCGGAGTCTCGTGGAGGCTCGTGGGGGTGAGCTGGTCAGGTGCGGTGCGCGCGCATAGGCCATTGAGACGTGGGTGGCGTGTGATGGCAAGGCCAAGTCCCGTGATTCTTAAGCGACTTGGGAAGACTGTTCAGCTTTGGCGAAAACGCGGCGGAGGGCGGCCGGAAACCGGCCGCCCTCCGAGTCGGTGGGTGTTCAGCCCGCGCTGACGGTGGCGACGACCTCGCCGTCGAGCCCCGCGAGCAGGACCGGGGTTCCGGCGCCGCCCAGGTCGCGCACGGCCGCGCGGTCCTCGTCGGAGACCGCCTGTGCCTCGCTGACGACGGCGGCGGCTTCGAGCGACTTGGCGCCGCTGGCGACGGCCATCGCCACGGCGGTGCGGAGGGCGCTGAGCTTCAGCGAGTCCAGGTCGACGCTGCCGGCGACGTAGGTACGCCCCGTCTCGTCCCGTACGGCCGCCCCTTCCGGGACGCCGTTGCGGGCCCGCGCGGAGCGGGCGAGAGTCACGATCTTGCGGTCCTCGGGGTCAAGGGCGTTTTCGCTCATGCCCCGAGCATACGAACCCCGACGTTTTTCCCCCTCCCCGCCCCGTCCCGAAGGCCTCCGGCGGTGTTCGACCGGCTGCGGCTCTCGTCGTGGCTGATCGCGCAGTTCCCCGCGCCCCTATCGGGGCACGTCCCCACCTGTCCGCTGTGGGTGGGTGGGGGTCGGGGTGGGGTCCCACCGGCGGGACAGCCGAAGGCGGGGGGCAGGGGCGGAGCCCCTGATAAGGGGCGCGGGGAACTGCGCGAGCAACCACGACGGCGGGAAAGCCGAACGACGACCCCCGATAAGCCCCTCCGGCGATTGAGGAGCGGGGGGGGCCGGGGGCGGAGCCCCGGAACTGGGAGGGGCAGAGCCCCTAGTCCCGGTCCAGGCGGAGGCGTTGGGCCCGCGGGAGACCCGCGACGACCAGGTCGTACGAGTCCTCCACCAGCTCCCGTACCTGCCGGGCCGGCAACTCGCCGACGGTCACCGTGTTCCAGTGACGCTTGTTCAGGTGGTAGCCGGGCACGATCACCCCGGGATGCTCCTCACGCTGCCGCAGCGCGATCTCCGGTTCCGCCTTGAGGGCGACCTTCAGCGGGCTCTCCTCCAGCGCGCTGATCGCGAAGATCTTGCCGAGCACCTTGAACGTGGACAGCCCGGGCGCGCTCGGGAACGGGAACTCCTCCACCGCCGCGTTGAACGACAGGCAGAACTCCCGGAGTTGAGCGGGGTTCACTCCTGCTCCCCCACCGGCTCCACGGGCTCCGGCGGAGCCACCGGCTCCACGAGGACCGTCGCGATGCGGTTGCGCCGCCCCGCGGCCGCCTCCGCGGTGAGCCGCAGCCGACGCCCGTCGGGCAGCTCCACGACCGTCGAGGCCCCGGCGATCGGCACTCGGCCGAGCGCCTTCGCGAGCAGCCCGCCGACCGTCTCCACGTCCTCGTCGTCGAACTCCTCCAGGCCGTACAGCTCGCCGAGGTCGCCGATGTCGAGCCGGGCCGTGACCCGGTACGTGTCCTCGCCGAGGTCCTCGACGGGCGGGAGCTCCCGGTCGTACTCGTCGGTGATCTCGCCGACGATCTCCTCCAGGATGTCCTCGATGGTGACGATGCCGGCCGTGCCGCCGTACTCGTCGATGACGACGGCGACGTGGTTGCGCTCCTGCTGCATCTCGCGCAGCAGATCACCGGCGTTCTTCGTGTCCGGCACGAACGACGCGGGCCGCATCGCCGTCGACACCAGCTCCGACTCGGCGTCCCGGCTGATGTGCGTCTTGCGGGCCAGGTCCTTGAGGTAGACCATCCCCACCACGTCGTCCTCGCTCTCCCCGGTGACGGGGATGCGGGAGAAGCCGGAGCGCAGGGCGAGCGTGAGGGCCTGCCGGATCGTCTTGTACCGCTCGATCACGATCAGGTCGGTGCGCGGCACCATCACCTCGCGTACGAGGGTGTCGCCGAGCTCGAAGACGGAGTGCACCATGCGGCGCTCCTCGTCCTCGATGAGGGACTCCTTCTCGGCCAGGTCGACCATCGCGCGCAGCTCCGCCTCGGAGGCGAACGGCCCGCGCCGGAAGCCCTTGCCGGGCGTGAGGGCGTTGCCGAGGAGGATGAGGAGCGGCGGGATCGGGCCCATGATGCGGGCGAGCGGCAGCAGCACGTACGCCGCGGCCGTCGCCGTGTTCAGCGGGTGCTGGCGGCCGATCGTGCGCGGCGAGACGCCCACCGCCACGTACGACACGAGGACCATCACGCCGATCGCGACGGCCAGCGCCTCCCACGTCTTCGGGAACTCCTGCAGGCACGCGTACGTGACGAGGGCGGCGGCGGCCATCTCGCAGCCGACGCGGACCAGCAGCGCCAGGTTCAGATACCGCGTCGGGTCCGCCGCGACCTGGGCGAGCTTCGCGCTGCCGCGGCGCCCCGAGCGCACCGCCTCCTCCGCGCGGAAGCTGGACACACGAGCGAGGCCCGCCTCCGCACAGGAGGCGAGCCACGCGACGACGACCAGCAGGACCGCGCCGACGACCAGGGAGGCGCTCACGACACGGTGGGCGCCGGGGAGGGACCGGTGAGGCCCTTCTCCGCCCGCCAGCCGTCGACGATCGCGGACTGCAGGCCGAACATCTCGGCCTTCTCGTCCGGCTCCTCGTGGTCGTACCCGAGGAGGTGGAGCACGCCGTGGACGGTGAGGAGCTGCAGTTCCTCGTCCATGGAGTGCCCCGTCTCGGCCTCCTCGCCCTGCTTCTTGGCGACCTCGGGGCAGAGCACGATGTCACCGAGGAGGCCCTGCGGGGGCTCGGCGTCGTCGTCCCGGCCCGGCGGGCGCAGCTCGTCCATCGGGAAGGACATGACGTCCGTCGGCCCCGGCAGGTCCATCCACTGGATGTGCAACTGCTCCATCGCCTCGGTGTCCACGACGATCACCGAGAGCTCGGAGAGCGGGTGGATGCGCATCCGCGCGAGCGCGTAGCGGGCGATGTCGAGGATCGCCTGCTCGTCGACCTCGGTACCGGACTCGTTGTTGACGTCGATCGACATGTGCGCTTTCTCGCTACTTCCCGTGACGGTGACGGGCCGGCTTGTTCGTCCCGTTCTCCGTGCCGTTCTCGCTGTCGTACTTCTCGTACGCGTCGACGATACGGCCCACGAGCTTGTGCCGGACGACGTCGTGCGACGTGAGGCGGGAGAAGTGGACGTCCTCGACGCCGTCCAGGATGTCCTGGACCTGGCGCAGACCGGACTTGGTGCCGCCGGGGAGGTCGACCTGCGTGATGTCACCGGTGATGACGATCTTCGAGTCGAAGCCGAGGCGCGTCAGGAACATCTTCATCTGCTCGGGGCTGGTGTTCTGCGCCTCGTCGAGAATGATGAACGCGTCGTTGAGCGTGCGTCCGCGCATGTACGCGAGCGGGGCGACCTCGATCGTCCCGGCCGCCATGAGCCGCGGGATCGAGTCCGGGTCCAGCATGTCGTGCAGCGCGTCGTAGAGCGGGCGCAGATACGGGTCGATCTTCTCGTAGAGCGTGCCGGGCAGGAAGCCGAGGCGCTCGCCCGCCTCGACCGCGGGGCGGGTCAGGATGATGCGGTTGACCTGCTTCGACTGCAGCGCCTGCACGGCCTTGGCCATCGCGAGGTACGTCTTGCCGGTGCCGGCGGGGCCGATGCCGAACACGATCGTGTGCTTGTCGATCGCGTCGACGTACCGCTTCTGGTTGAGGGTCTTGGGGCGGATCGTGCGGCCGCGGGACGAGAGGATGTTCTGCGTGAGCACCTCGGCCGGGGTCTCCTCCGGGCCCTCGCCGTTCTCGCCCGCCCTGAGCATGGCGATCGAGCGTTCCACTGCGTCCTCCGTCATCGGCTGTCCGGTGCGGAGCACCAGCATCATCTCGTCGAACAGGCGCTGGATCAGGGCGACTTCGGCGCTGTCGCCCACGGCGCTGATCTCGTTGCCCCGGACATGGATGTCGGCCGCCGGGAAGGCCTTCTCGATCACACGCAGGAGGGCGTCTCCCGAGCCCAGAACGGTCACCATCGGGTGCTTCGCCGGTACGGAGAAGTGGGCTCGTGCCTGCCCCTGCGCAGGGGTCTGAGCTGTCGGTGTGTGAGTCATGGGCCGGCTCTGTGGCCTGCTCGTCCTCCTCGATGCGGGGCTGACGCCGCGCGACTGCTTCTGGTGGTACCAGGGTACGTCGGTGCACCGACAACACCGAGAAGTTTTTCGACCGCCCGCTCCCTGGGGAAGGGCCGCGAACGCCCGCTAGCGCGCCCCGAACCCGATCGTCGGGACCGCCCGCCGCAGCGGCCACGGCCGGACCACCTCGGGCAGCATCGCGTCGAGGAACGCGTACCGCCGCAGGGCCGCCGGATCCTGGTCGTCGTACGACTGCACGTGCCGCCACCAGGCGGAGACCTCGACCCAGCCGGGCGCCGACAGGGAGCCGCCGAACTCCTGGACCGACAGGGCCGCCGTGAGGCCGGCGAAGGCGAGCCGGTCGGCGAGCGGCCAGCCGGCCAGGGTGCCGGTGACGAAACCGGCCACGAACACGTCGCCCGCGCCGGTCGGGTCGAGCGCCTCCACCTCGATCGCGGGCACCTCGGCGGTCTCGCCGGTGCGCCCGTCCACCGCGTACGCGCCCTCCGCGCCGAGCGTGACGACGGCGAGCGGAACGTGGTCGGTGAGGGCGTGGGCGGCGGCGCGCGGGCAGCTGGTGCCGGTGTAGCGCATGGCCTCCTCGGCGTTCGGCAGGAACGCCTCGCAGTGCCGCAGGTCGGGCAGGGCGGCGAGGTCCCAGCGGCCGGAGTCGTCCCAGCCGACGTCCGCGAAGACCCGGGTGCCGCGCGCCGCAGCGGCCGCGACCCAGTCCTCGCCGGCGCCGGGCGTGAGGGAGGCGACGGCGGCACGCGCGCGTGGTGGCGTTTCCGGCGCGGGCTCCTCCGGGGGCGGGGCCTCGTGGCCGTGCGAGATCATCGTCCGCTCGCCCTCGTACGCGAGGGAGACGGTGACCGGGGAGTGCCAGCCGCGCACGGTGCGCGACGGGCCGAGGTCGATGCCCTCGCCCTTCTCCAGGGCGTCCCAGCAGTACTCGCCGTAGTGGTCGTCGCCGAAGGCCGCGGCGAGCGAGGTGTGCAGGCCGAGGCGGGACAGGGCGGTGGCCATGTTGGCGACGCCGCCGGGGCTGGAGCCCATGCCCCGGGCCCAGGACTCGGTGCCGCGCACGGGGGCAGAGTCGAGGCCGGTGAAGATGATGTCGAGGAAGACGGTGCCGGTGAGGAACACGTCGCACGCCGGGTCGTCCGGGGCGCGCACGTCCGCGAGCGGGTCCAGGCAGGTCGTGTGGTCGAAGCGGGCCTGTGGGGGGCAGCCGCCGATCGCCCTCTGTTCGTCGAAACTCACCGTGCGCTCCCCGTACATGGTGCGTGCAGGCCAGATCCATGGTGCGTGCAGGTCAGGTCAGTGTGCCTCATGGCCGGTGGGCGCCGACGGAACGCGGACGGAACGCGGACGGGCTCACCGGGACTCCGTGAGGTCGCCCGGGTGCATGGGGTAGCTTCCGCGGCATGAGGCTGACGATTCTCGGCGGTGGCGGTTTCCGGGTGCCGCTCGTGTACGGCGCCCTGGCGGGCAGCGAGATCACGGAACTCACCCTGTACGACACGGATCCGGTGCGGCTCGGCGTGATCCGCTCGGTCCTCGCGGGCCTGCCGCCCGGCCCTCGGGTCCGGGTCGCGGACGGCCTCGACGACGCGCTGCGCGGCGCGGACTTCGTGTTCTCCGCGATCCGCGTCGGCGGCACCGCGGGCCGCGTACGGGACGAGCGGGTGCCGCTCGCGGAGGGCGTGCTCGGGCAGGAGACGGTCGGCGCGGGCGGTGTCCTGTACGGGCTGCGCACGGTGCCCGTCGCCCTGCACATCGCGGAGCGGGTGGCGGCGGTGGCGCCGGACGCGTGGGTCATCAACTTCACGAACCCGGCGGGCACGGTGACGGAGGCGATGGCGTCGGTGCTCGGCGACCGGGTCATCGGCATCTGCGACTCCCCGGTCGGCCTGGTGCGCCGCGCGGCGCGGGCGGCCGGCGCGGACCCGGACACGGTCGGTTACGACTACGTGGGCCTCAACCACCTCGGCTGGCTGCGGTCGTTGACGACGCCGGACGGCCGCGACCTGCTGCCCGGCCTGCTCGCGGACTCCGCCGCGCTCGGCTCGTTCGAGGAGGGCAAGCTGTTCGGCACGGAGTGGCTGCGCGCGCTCGGCTCGCTGCCCAACGAGTACCTGCACTACTACTACTTCCGCCGCGAGACCCTCGCCGCGGTGCGCTCCGCCGGGGAGACGCGCGGGGAGTTCCTCGACCACCAGCAGGGCGAGTTCTTCGCCCGCGCGGCCGAACACCCGGACCGCGCCCAGGAGTTGTGGGAGGCGACACGGCTGGAGCGCGAGGAGACGTACATGGCGGACAGCCGCGCCGCGACGGGCGGCTGGCAGCGGGACTCCTGCGACCTGGACGGCGGAGGGTACGACCGGGTCGCCCTCGCCCTGATGCGTGCGATCGCCTCCGGCGGTTTTGGGGGTACGCGGCTGATCCTGAACGTCCGCAACGCCGGTACGGTGCCTGCGCTGCCGGACGACGCGATCGTCGAGACCGTCTGCGAGGTGGACTCGCGCGGCGCCCGCCCCCTGCGGGGCGCTCCGTTGGGGGAGGCCGAGCTGGGGCTGATGCTTCAGCTGAAGGCGGTGGAGCGGGCGACGATCGAGGCGGCGGTGTTCAAGGACCGCGAGGCCGCACTCAGGGCCCTGGCCCTGCACCCCCTGGTGGACTCACCTGCGGTGGCGGCCCGGATCCTGGACGCGGCGTCGGCCGAGGCTTGATTTTCCCCTCCCCGCCCCTTCCCGAACTGGGGCTCCGCCCCAGACCCCGTGCCCCTTCAGGGGCGCGGGGAACTGCGCGAGCGGCCACGACGGCGCGGCAGCCGAACGAACAGCGCCGCAGGCTTTCGGGAAGGGGCGGGGTGGGGGAAGAATCAGTCGAACTCGTACGCCGCGACTTCCGCCAAGTACCGCTCCCGCTGGGCCTCGTCGTCCTCCAGGAAGGAGGCGAGGAAGGAGTTCCTCGCGAGCTCCCGCAGCCGGTCGTGGTCGAGGCCGAGCGCCTCGTGGACGGCGTGGAACGTGTCCCCCACGTACCCCCCGAAGTACGACGGGTCGTCGGAGTTGACCGTGCACAGCAGGCCCGCGGCCATCATCTGCGGGAGCGGGTGGTCCTCCAGGACGTCGACCGCCCGCAGCCGCACATTGGACAGCGGGCACAGGGTCAGCGGGATCCGGTCCCGCACCAGCCGCTCGACGAGCGCCGCGTCCTCCATGCACCGCAGCCCGTGGTCGATCCGCTCGACGCCGAGGACGTCCAGGGCCTCCGTGATGTACGCCGCCGGCCCTTCCTCGCCCGCGTGCGCGACCCGGCGCAGGCCGAGCGCGGCAGCCGCCTCGTACACCTCGCGGAACTTCGCGGGCGGGTGGCCGACCTCCGCCGAGTCGAGGCCGACGCCGGTGATCCGGTGCAGATACGGCTTGGCCGACTCCAGCGTGGCGAGGGCCGACTCGGCGGACTCGTCGCGCAGGAAGCACATGATGAGGCGGGTGGAGATGCCGTACCGCTCCTCGCTGCGGTCCAACGCGCGGCCGAGGCCCTCGATCACCGTGCCGATGGCGACGCCGCGCGCGGTGTGCGCCTGCGGGTCGAAGAAGATCTCCGCGTGCCGTACGCCCTGTTCGGCGGCGCGCGCCAGGTAGGCGTCGGCGAGCTGCTCGAAGTCGGCCTCGGTGTGCAGCACCGCCATCAGGCCGTAGTACAGGTCGAGGAACGACTGCAGGTCCTCGAAGAGGTATGCGCGGCGCAGCTCCTCGGTGTCGGCGTAGGGCAGTTCGACGTTGTTGCGGGCGGCGAGCTCGAAGGCCAGCTCGGGTTCGAGGGTGCCTTCGATGTGCAGGTGGAGTTCGGCCTTGGGAAGGGGCATGTCCGTACTTTCGACAGGTGGTTCAGGTGTGGCGCTTGGGCACGGGGACGGTCGACAGGTCGGCCGCCACGGTCAGTTCCCCCGTGAACCCGGCGGCGCGCGCCTGCCGGGCGAACTCCCGCGGGTCGGCGTACCGCTGGGAGAAGTGCGTGAGGACGAGGTGCCGCACTCCGGCGTCGCGGGCGACCGCCCCCGCCTGGCCGGACGTCAAGTGGCCGTGGTCGCGGGCGAGTTGCTCGTCCTCGTCGAGGAAGGTCGACTCGATGACGAGCAGGTCGCAGCCCTCGGCGAGGGCGTGCACTCCGGCGCAGAGCCGGGTGTCCATGACGAACGCGAACCGCTGCCCGCGCCGCACCGCGCTGACGTCCTCGAGGCGTACGCCGCGCAGCTCCCCCTCGCGCTGCAGCCGCCCCACGTCCGGCCCCTTGATGCCGTGCTCGGCGAGGAGTTCGGGGACCATGCGGCGCCCGTCGGGCTCGACGAGCCGGTAGCCGAACGACTCGACGGGATGCGAGAGGCGGCGGGCCTCGAGCGTGTACGCGGGCGTGGCGGCGAGCACGCCGTCGGCGGCGACCGGGGCCTCGGTGAGCTTGACGGTCTCGCGGTAGGCGGTGGCGTACCGCAGCCGGTCGAAGAAGTGCTGCCCGGAGCGCGGGTAGTGGGCGGTGACCTCGTGCGGGACGCGGTCGAGGTTGATGCGCTGGATCACGCCGGCGAGGCCGAGGGAGTGGTCGCCGTGGAAGTGCGTGACGCAGATCCGGTCGATGTCGTGCGCGGCGACCCCGGCGCGCAGCATCTGCCGCTGGGTGCCCTCGCCGGGGTCGAAGAGGATGCCCTGGCCGTCCCAGCGCAGCAGGTAGCCGTTGTGGTTGCGGTGTCGCGTCGGCACCTGGCTGGCGGTGCCGAGGACGACGAATTCACGTACGGACAAGGTGAGTTACCGGATTTTCGCTAGCTGTGGCTGGTCCGGGGGCTATCCGGGGGGCCACTGCATGCCGCGGCCGCCGAGGATGTGGGCGTGCGCGTGGAACACGGTCTGGCCGGCGCCGCTGCCGGTGTTGAACACCAGCCGGTAGCTCTCCAGCTTCTCCTCGGCGGCGACCTCGCCGGCCTCGCGCAGCACGTCGGCGGTGATCTGCGGTTCGGCGGCGGCGAGGGTCGCGGCGTCCGGGTAGTGGACCTTGGGGATCACCAGGATGTGCGTCGGCGCCTGGGGGTTGATGTCGCGGAAGGCGTACGTGGTGTCCGTCTCGCGTACGACGGTCGCGGGCACCTCACCCGCGATGATCTTGCAGAACAGGCAGTCCGCTTGCGCCTCACCGGCCATGGGGGTGGGCCTCCTCGGTCCTCAGCGATCGTGTGCGTACGGCCGATGGTATCGGTCGGGCCGGCCCCGGAAGGGGCGCGGGGAACTGCGCGACCAGCCACGACGGTGGGACAGGTACGCACGGACGGGAAGGGGCAGGGAAGGGAAGCCCCTCCGGCGTTTGAGGAGCCGGGGGGCCGGGGGCGGAGCCCCCTGGGGGTCACAACTCGGGCAGTTCCGGGGGCCGCTTCGCCGGGTTCTCGGCAAGCGCCGCCAACGCCATCCGGACCGCCTCGTCCAGCTGGGGGTCGCGTCCGGCCGCGTAGTCCTGCGGTGTCGTGACGACCTCGACGTCCGGGTCGACGCCGTGGTTCTCGACGTCCCACCCCTGTCCCTCCAGCCAGATCGCGTACTTGGGCTGGGTGACGAGGGTGCCGTCCACGAGGCGGTACCGGCTGTCGATGCCGACGACGCCGCCCCAGGTCCGCGTACCCACCACGGGCCCGATGCCGAGGGCCTTGATCGCCGCGTTGACGATGTCCCCGTCGGAGCCGGAGTACTCGTTGGCGACGGCGACGACCGGGCCGCGCGGCGCGTCCAGCGGGTAGCTCGTGGCGGCCTCCCCGCGCGGCAGGTCCCAGCCGACGACACGGCGGGCGAGCTTCTCCACGACGAGCTGCGAGGTGTGCCCGCCGCGGTTCTCCCGCACGTCGACGATCAGGCCCTCCTTGGCGACCTCCACCCGCAGGTCGCGGTGGATCTGGGCCCAGCCGGGCGCCTGCATGTCGGGTACGTGGAGGTAGCCGAGGCGGCCGTCGGAGAGGGCGTGGACGTGGGCCCGCCGGTCGGCGACCCACGCGTGGTAGCGCAGCGGCTCCTCGTCGTCGATCGGCACCACCACGGCGTACCGCGGATCGCCGCCGCCGGCCGGTGAGACCGTCAGCTCGACGGGCCGGCCCGCGGCGCCCACGAGCAGCGGCCCGGGGCCGGTCACCGGGTCGACGGGCCGCCCGTCGACGGCGAGCAGCGCGTCGCCCGCGCGCACCGCGACCCCGGGTGCGGCGAGCGGCGAGCGGGCGTGCGGGTCGGACGTCTCGGAGGGCAGGACCCGGTCGATGCGCCAACTGCCGTCCTCGTGGCGGGAGATGTCCGCGCCGAGGAGTCCCTGCCGGGTGTCGGAGCCGCCGTACCCGCCGGGTCCGCTGACGTAGGCGTGGGACGTGCCGAGCTCGCCGTGGAGTTCGTAGAGCAGGTCGACGAGGTCGTCGTGGGTGGCGAGGCGGTCGACGACGGGGCGGTACTTGGCCTGGACGGCGTCCCAGTCGACGCCGCCCAGGTCGGCGCGCCAGAAGTTGTCGCGCATGAGGCGGCCGGTCTCGTCGAACATCTGCCGCCACTCGGCGACGGGGTCGACGGTCTGCCGGATCCGGCCGAGGTCGACGGTGATGTGGCTGTCGCCGTCGTCGTCGGAGGGGGCGCGGCGGTCGCTGAGGACGAGCTTCAGCTGGTCGTTGCTGTGCAGCAGGACCCGCTTGCCGTCGCCGCTGACGGTGAAGTGGTCGGTGTCGGAGTGCAGTTCCTCGATCCGGCGCTGGGCGAGGTCGTACCGCTCCAGGGTCGTGCTCGGCCCCGAGTCGTCGGGGTGGGCGCGGTTGGCGCCGAGGACGCCGCGCAGCGGGTGGCGCAGCCAGAGCAGGCCGTCCTTGGCGGCGCGCAGCGTGGAGTAGCGGGCGGCCTCGACGGGGAAGGGCACGATCCGGTCGGCGAGCCCGTCGAGGTCGATGCGGGTGGTCGGGGCGTCGTCGCCGCCCTGGACCTCGCCGGACTTCTCGGCGCTCTCGAAGGGCCGGCCGTGCCGCTGCGGCCCGAACGGCGAGGGTGTCGTCGCGGACAGGGTGATCAGGTGCGGGCGGCAGGCGCCGACGAAGGCGAGGTCGAAGACGTGCGCGTCGTAGACCGGGTCGAAGGAGCGCTCGGAGAGGAACGCGAGGTGCCGGCCGTCGAGGGTGAACGCGGGCGCGGTGTCGCGGAACCGCAGCGGGGTCGCCTCGGACACGGTGAGGTCGGCGGTGCTGGCGAGCTTGAGCTGACGCAGCGGGGAGGGGCCGGGGTGGGACCAGGCGAGCCAGCCGGAGTCGGGCGAGAAGACAAGCCCGGACGCTTCGCCGTGCTCGCTGCGGTCGACCTCCCTGACCTCGCCCGAGGCCCGTTCGACGAGCAGGATCCGGCCGTCGTGCGAGGCGACGGCGGCGCGGCTGCCGTCGGGCGCCATGGCGAGCGACAGCACCCGCCCCAACTGCCCCGCGCCGACGCGTCGTACGGACGCCCCGGGCGCGACTCCGGTGGCCGGGGAGAACTCCAGCGCGTCGTCGCCTTCCGCGTCCGTCACCCACACCACGTGTTCCTCGCCCTCCACACGGAAGGTGCGGGGCAGCCGGGCGCGCACGCCGGGCTCGGCGGTGAGGGTGCGGGCGGGGCCGTCGCGGTGCGTGACCCAGTGCACGGCGCCGCGCACGGAGACCGCGCTGCCCCGTCCGGTGTGGTCGGGCGCGGCGGCGCCGAGGTGCCGCTCGGGCCGTACGGGGTGCGGCTGCAGGTCGGTGCGCTGCCCGCCGAGGCTGATGTCGAGACGGCGGGGCTCGGCGTCCACCAGGTCGTCGAGGAGGTGGAGTTCACCGGCGGAGGTGTAGACGACGCGCTGCCCGTCGGTGGCGGCGTGCCGCGCGTAGAAGCCGCCGAGCGGGGTGTGCCGCCGCAGGTCGGTCCCGTCGACGAGGGAGGAGTAGACGGCTCCGGTCCCCTCGTGGTCGGACAGGAAGGCGACCCGCTCTCCCACCCACATCGGATACTCGATGTTCCCGTCGAGCTCCTCGTGCAGCCGGACGAACTCCCCGTCCCCGGTCCGGTCGATCCACAGCTTCCCGGCCGCGCCGCCCCGGTACCGCTTCCAGTACGCGGCCTCCCGGCCCATCGTCACGCTCTGCAGCAGCACTTCGCCATCGGGCCCGAACGCGAGGCCGCGGGCCGGGCCGTACGGCAGCACGGGCGCGGGTCCGCCGTCGAGCGGGACGGCACGCGCCCAGCTGCGGCGCATCGAGGCCTGGCCCTCGGTGGTGACGGCGAGGACCTGCCCGTCCCGGGTCCAGCCGCGCACGGAGGTCTGCCAACTCCCCCAGTGCGTCAGCCGCTTGGCGGGCCCGCCCGCGACCGGGGCGAGGTGCACCTCGGGGGCGCCGTCCCGGGTGGAGGTCCAGGCGACCCAGGTGCCGGCGGGCGAGATCCGCGGGTGGTCGACCGGCATGTTGTCGGCACTGACCCGCCACGCGCGCCCGCCGTCGAGCGGCGCGACCCAGACGTCGTCCTCAGCGGTGAAGGCGACCAAGTCGCCCTGAACATGCGGAAACCGAAGATAGGAAGGCTGCGTCACCCCTGCAGCCTATGCAGGCCAGGAGGGACAGGTGGCCGCTTTGGATCACTTGGCCGGACGGTGCCGCTCCGTCCGAATTCCCGCTGCGCGCCGCCCCCTTGCCCGCCTACGGTGAACCGATGCGCCCCAACCACCACCTGCGCCGCCTGGTCACCGAGGACTCGGTCCACCTGTGGACGGTCCGCCACCGCCACTCCCGCACGGGCCCGTGCGCGGAGGTCCTCAGCCTGTACGAGGAGGGCTCGAAGGTCCCGCTGCGCCTGGTGTTCCGGGCGGGCGAGGGCCGCTACGTGGCCGACGGCTGGTGGTACGCGGGCTGCGTGACGACGGGCGACGGCAGACTCCTGAACCTGCGGGAGCCGGGCACGGTACGGAAGTTGATCGAAGCGGCCCAGGCAACCGGCCTGCTCCCGGGCACGGGAGAGACGGACGGCTGGCCACTCTTCGACACTGTCACGGCGGCGCCCCGCTAGGGGCGCGGGGAACTGCGCGACCAGCCACGACGTCGCCGCAGACGAACGCACAGCGCCGCAGGCTTACGGGAAGGGGCGGGGAGGGGCAAGGGAAGGAGCCTGTCCGGCGCTTGAGGACGCGAAGCCCGCAGGGCGATGCAGGGGCCGGGCCCAAGACACCCTCAGCCCCACCGCCCGCTGCGCCCCAGCAGCAACGCCGCAGCCGCCGTACCCGCAGTGGACGTACGAAGCACCGAGGGCCCCAGCCGGTACGGCGCAGCCCCGGACGCCGCGAACACGTCCAACTCCTCCGGGGACACGCCCCCTTCGGGCCCGACGACCAGCACCACGTCACCCGTGCCCGGCAACTCCGCCGAGGCCAGCGCCGTACTGCCCTCCTCGTGCAGGACCGCCGCGAACGCCGCACCGGAGAGCAGCGCGGCGACGTCCTTCGTCGAGGCGAGCTCGGCCACCTCGGGGAACCGCAGCCGACGCGCCTGCTTGCCCGCCTCCCGCGCCGTCGCCCGCCACTTGGCGAGGGACTTGAGCCCCCGCTCGCCGCGCCACTGCGTGATGCACCGGGACGCCGCCCACGGCACGATCGCGTCGACACCGGTCTCCGTCATCGTCTCGACGGCCAGCTCGCCCCGGTCGCCCTTGGGCAGCGCCTGCACGACGGTGATCCGCGGGGCCGGCTCGGGGTCCGTGAGCGACCCGGTCAGCTCGACCGTCAGCCGGTCCTTGCCCTCCGCCGCGAGCACCACACCACAAGCTCCGCGTCCGAGCCCGTCCGTGAGGACGATCTGCTCGCCCGCGCGCAGCCGCCGTACCGACACGGCGTGCCGCCCCTCGGGCCCGTCGAGCACGAACTCGCCGCCGCCGGAAGGGACTTCGTCCACCACGAAGACCGGCGCCGTCATCGCGCGCCGCCCCGCTGCGCGAGCGCACGCTTCGCCGCGTCCAGCTCGGCCGCGAGCACCTCGACCAGCTGACCGGCCGGCAGCTCCCGGCTGAGCCGGTGCCCCTGGCCCGCCCACAGGCTCATCGCCTGCGGGTCCCCGGCCTGCGCCGCGGCCTTGCGGATGCCGCCGGTGAGGTAGTGGACCTGCGGGTACGCGGCGGGCGCGTACGGCCCGTGCTCCCGCATGAAGCGGTTGACGAGCCCACGCGCCGGGCGCCCGGAGAACGCGCGGGTGAGTTCCGTGCGTACGAACAGGGGGTTGGTCATGGCCTGCTTGTGCAGGGGGTTCGCGCCGGACTCGGGGCAGACCAGGAAGGCCGTGCCGAGCTGCGCCGCGTCCGCACCCGCCGCCAGCACCGCCGCGATCTGGCTGCCGCGCATCAGTCCGCCGGCCGCGACGATCGGCAGCTGCACGGTCTCCCGCACCTGTGCGATCAGCGCGAGCAGTCCGACGCCGCTGCCGTCCCGCTCGGGGTCGTCGCGGTGCGTGCCCTGGTGTCCGCCGGCCTCGACGCCCTGCACGCACACCGCGTCCGCGCCCGCCCACTGCGCGGTCTGCGCCTCCTCGGCGCTGGTGACGGTGACGACGGTGGTGGTTCCGGCCCGCGAGAACGCTTCGAGCACGTCCCGCGAGGGGCAGCCGAAGGTGAAGGAGACCAGCGGCACGGGGTCGTCGAAGAGGACCGCGAGCTTCGCCTCGTAGCCGTCGTCCCGCCCGGAGTCCGGGTCGCCGAGCGGGGCGTCGTACCAGGTGGACTCGCCGGTGAGCTGGTGCGCGTACACGGCGACCGCGCTCGGGTCGGCGTAGTCCGGCTGCGGCATGAACAGGTTGACGCCGAAGGGCCGGTCGGTGAGCCCGCGCAGCTGCTTGATCTCCTGGTACATGCCGTCGGCGGTCTTGTACCCGGCGGCCAGGAAGCCGAGGCCGCCGGCTTCGGACACGGCCGCGGCGAGGGCGGGGCAGGAGGCGCCACCGGCCATCGGGGCCTGCACGATCGGGTACGGGCTGAGATCGGTCACTGCGGTGGACATGAGCGCATGCTTTCACGTCCACCGCAGACCGCTAAATCCAGCCTCACCCGGGGCGCTCACCGCTCTCCCCGGGCCCCCGGCCAAGGCGGCTACCGCCCGTTGAACGCGTCCTTCAACCGGTGGAACAGCCCCTGCTGCCCGGGCTGGAACTGGCCCGTGGGCCGTTCCTCGCCGCGCGCCTTGGCCAGCTCGCGCAGCAGCCGCTCCTGCTCCGGGTCCAGCTTGGTCGGCGTGGTGACCTCGACGTGCACGATGAGGTCGCCGCGGCCGCCGCCGCGCAGGTGCGTGATGCCGCGCCCGTGCAGCGGGATCGACTGGCCGGACTGCGTGCCGGGCCGGATGTCGACCTCCTCCATGCCGTCGAGCGTCTCCAGCGGCACCTTCGTGCCGAGCGCCGCCGCCGTCATGGGGATGGTGACCGTGCAGTGCAGGTCGTCGCCGCGCCGCTGGAAGACGGGGTGCGGCAGTTCGTGGATCTCGACGTACAGGTCGCCGGCGGGGCCGCCGCCGGGGCCGACCTCGCCCTCGCCCGCGAGCTGGATCCGGGTGCCGTTGTCGACACCGGCCGGGATCTTCACCGTGAGCGTGCGCCGGGAGCGGATCCGGCCGTCGCCCGCGCACTCGGGGCACGGCGTCGGGACGACGGTGCCGAAGCCCTGGCACTGCGGGCACGGCCGCGACGTCATGACCTGGCCGAGGAAGGACCGCGTGACCTGCGAGACCTCACCGCGGCCGCGGCACATGTCACAGGTCTGCGCCGAGGTGCCGGGGGCGGCGCCCTCGCCGGAGCAGGTCGTGCAGACGACGGCCGTGTCGACCTGGATGTCCTTCGTCGTGCCGAACGCGGCCTCGTCCAGCTCGACTTCGAGCCGGATCATCGCGTCCTGGCCGCGGCGGGTGCGCGAACGGGGTCCGCGCTGGGACGCCGTCCCGAAGAACGCGTCCATGATGTCCGAGAAGTTCCCGAACCCGCCCTGCCCGAAGCCGCCGGCGCCGCCGCCTCCGCCGCTCTGCGACAGGGGGTCGCCGCCGAGGTCGTAGACCTGCTTCTTCTGCGGGTCCGACAACACCTCGTACGCGGCGTTGATCTCCTTGAAGCGCTCCTGCGTCTTCGGATCGGGGTTCACATCCGGGTGGAGCTCACGCGCCAGCCTCCGGAAGGCCTTCTTGATCTCGTCCTGGGAAGCGTCGCGGCGCACGCCGAGTACGGCGTAGTAGTCCGTGGCCACTTACGACTCCGCCAGGATCTGTCCGACGTAACGTGCCACTGCGCGTACTGCTCCCATCGTTCCGGGGTAGTCCATGCGGGTCGGTCCGACCACGCCGAGTTTGGCGACTGCTTCGCCGCCCGAACCGTAGCCGACCGAGACGACGGACGTGGAGTTGAGTCCCTCGTGGGCGTTCTCGTGCCCGATGCGTACGGTCATGCCCGGATCCTTGGCCTCGCCGAGCAGCTTGAGAAGCACGACCTGCTCCTCCAGCGCTTCGAGCACCGGGCGGATCACGAGCGGGAAATCGTGCCCGAAACGGGTGAGATTGGCGGTGCCGCCGATCATCAGCCGCTCCTCGGTCTCCTCCACGAGGGTTTCCAGGAGGGTCGCGAGGACGGTCGAGACGGTGCCGCGGTCGTCCGTCTCGAAGGACTCGGGCAGGTCCTGCACCAGCTGCGGGACGTCCGAGAAACGGCGCCCCGCGACGCGGCTGTTGAGCCGGGCCCGCAGGTCGGCGAGCGCGGTCTCCCCGAACGGCGCCGGGCAGTCCACGTGCCGCTGCTCGACCCGGCCGGTGTCGGTGATGACGACGAGCATCAGCCGCGCGGGCGCGAGCGAGAGCAGCTCGACGTGCCGCACCGTGGACCGGGTCAGCGACGGGTACTGCACGACGGCGACCTGCCGGGTCAGCTGCGCGAGCAGCCGCACCGTACGCCCCACGACGTCGTCGAGGTCGACGGCGCCGTCGAGGAAGTTCTGGATGGCGCGGCGCTCGGCGCCGGAGAGCGGCTTGACGCCCGCGAGCTTGTCGACGAAGAGGCGGTACCCCTTGTCGGTGGGGATGCGCCCGGCGCTGGTGTGCGGCTGGGCGATGAAGCCCTCTTCCTCCAGGGCCGCCATGTCGTTGCGCACGGTGGCCGGGGAGACGCCGAGGCGGTGCCGCTCGGTGAGCGCCTTGGAGCCGACGGGCTCCTCGGTGCCGACATAGTCCTGGACGATGGCGCGCAGCACCTCAAGTCTGCGTTCGCTCAGCATGCGCGCACACCTCCCTGCCACGGCACGGCATTCGGCTTCGTCGGCTTCCTCGACTTCGTCTGGCACTCAACACAGCAGAGTGCCAGCATTTCACCGGCCCAGTGTACGGCCGGTGGGTACGCCCGCGGCAAGGGTGGGGGCGGCCGGGCCGCGCGGCCCCTCGCGGCCGGGGTTAGCGTCTCCCCATGCGGTTGACTTGGGAAGAGCCGTACGCGTCCGACTGGGAGCGGTTGTCGCCCTGCGCGGCGCGGCGCCGGCTGCCCGGCTGGGACTGCACGGTCGGCCTGGTCGCGGGCGAGCGGGGCGCGCTGCTCGTCGACGCCGGTTCCTCGCTGCGGGAGGGCGCCGAGCTGCGCCGGCAGGCGGAGGCGCTGCTCGGCGGCCGGCGTGTGACACATCTCGCGCTCACGCATCCGCACTTCGACCACGTCCTGGGCGCTGCCGCGTTCTCCGGGGTCGAGGTGTTCGGCGCGGTCGGCGTGGACGGAGTCCTGGAGCGCGGCCGCGACGAGCTGGCGGCGGACGCGGTACGGCACGGTCTCGACGCGCGGGCGGCGGGCGAGGCGGCGGAGCTCCTGGTCCGCCCGCACCACCTGGTGAGCGGCGAGTGGACCCTCGACCTGGGCGGGGTGCGGGCGCTGCTCGCGAACGTGGGGCCCGGCCACACGGGCCACGACCTGGTGGTTCTCGTGCCCGGCACGGACGGCGGCCCGGAGGTCGTGTTCTGCGGCGACCTGGTCGAGGAGTCCGGCGAACCGCAGGCGGGCCCGGACGCGATCCCCGCCCGCTGGCCGCACGCCCTGGACCGGCTGCTCGACCTGGGCGGCGCGGACGCGGTGTACGTACCGGGGCACGGTTCGGTGGTGAACGCGGCGTTTGTCCGTGAGCAACGCGCCACGCTGGCCGCGCAGTTCGGCGTGTCGTAGTCGTCCTCGCGCGGCTTCTCTTATCGTCTGCCGGATGCGCAGCTACAGCCCCGATCTCACCCCGCCGTGGAAGAAGCGGAAGCCGGTTCCCGAAGTGGCCGCGGAACGCGACCTGGTCGTGGAGGAGGTCACCACCGGGTTCTGCGGTGCGGTGATCCGCTGCGAGGCGGGCACGGTCACGCTGGAGGACCGCTTCGGCAAGCACCGCGTCTTCCCTCTCGAACCCCGCGGCTTCCTCCTGGAGGGCCGCGTCGTCACCCTGGTCCGCCCGTCGGCGGCGGCTCCGGCACGCCCCACGCGTACGGCGTCCGGTTCGGTGGCCGTGCCCGGGGCGCGGGCCCGGGTCGCGCGGGCGGGGCGGATCTATGTGGAGGGGCGGCACGACGCGGAGCTGGTCGAGAAGGTGTGGGGCGACGACCTGCGCATCGAGGGCGTCGTCGTGGAGTACCTGGAGGGCGTGGACGATCTGCCCGCGGTGGTCGCCGAGTTCGCCCCCGACGCGGACGCGCGGCTCGGGGTCCTGGTCGACCATCTGGTGCCCGGCTCGAAGGAGTCCCGGATCGCGGCGGAGGTGAGCAGCGCGCACGCGCTGGTGGTGGGCCACCCGTACATCGACATCTGGGAGGCGGTGAAGCCGTCCGCGCTCGGCATCGCGGCCTGGCCGCGCGTCCCCCGCGGCCAGGACTGGAAGACGGGCGTCTGCGAGGCCCTGGGCTGGCCGTCGGCCAACACGGGCGCGGTGTGGCAGGCGATCCTGGAACGGGTCACGTCGTACAAGGACCTGGAACCGGAACTCCTGGGCCGCGTCGAGGAGCTGATCGACTTCGTGACGGCGCCCCCCGAGTAGGGGCGGCGCCCCAAAGGGGCGCGGGGAACTGCGCGGGCAACCACGACGGCGGGTCAGCCAGACGACGGCGCCGCAGGCTTACGGGAAGGGGCGGGTAGGGGCGGGTAGGGGACTGATTCAGCCTCAGTCGACCAGATCCCGCACAACCCCATCCGCCAACAACCGCCCCCGCAGGGTCAGCACGGCCCGCCCCGCCTCGTACGGACCACGCTCCAGCAACCCGTCCCCCAACGCCCGGCGCGCAGCCGCCAGCCCGTCGCGGCGGAGCAGCGACAACGGCACCCCCTCCCGCAGCCGAAGCTCCAGCAGGATCCGCTCGACCCGCCGGTCCTCCTCGGACAGCAGCTCCCGCCCGGCCCCGGGCGAACCCCCCGCCAGCAGCGCCTGCGCGTACGCCCCCGGGTGCTTGACGTTCCACCACCGCACGCCGCCCACGTGGGAGTGCGCTCCGGGGCCCGCGCCCCACCAGTCGGCGCCGCGCCAGTACAGCTCGTTGTGCAGGCAGCGGCCGGCGTCGGTGGTGGCCCAGTTGGACACCTCGTACCAGGAGAAGCCCGCTGCGGCGAGGAGCTCGTCGGCGATCAGATAGCGGTCGGCGTGCACGTCGTCGTCGGTCATGGGGACCTCGCCGCGGCGGATGCGGCGGGCCAGCTGGGTGCCCTCCTCGACGATCAGGGCGTACGCCGAGACGTGGTCGGGGCCCGCGCCGATCGCCGCTTCGAGGGAGGCCCGCCAGTCGTCGTCGGACTCGCCGGGGGTGCCGTAGATCAGGTCGAGGTTGACGTGCTCGAAGCCGGCCGCGCGGGCCTCGGCGACGCAGGCCTCGGGGCGGCCGGGCGTATGCGTGCGGTCGAGGATCTTCAGGACGTGCTGCCGGGCGCTCTGCATGCCGAACGAGATCCGGTTGAACCCGCCCTCGCGCAGCTCCGTGAGGTACGCCGGACCGACGGACTCCGGGTTGGCCTCCGTCGTGACCTCCGCGTCCGGCGCGAGCCCGAACTCCGCGCGCAGCGCGCCGAGGACCCGGACCAGGTCGGCGGCGGGCAGCAGCGTGGGCGTGCCGCCGCCGACGAAGACGGTGCGCACGGGGCGCAGGTCGTCCCCGAGGACCTTGCGGGCGAGGCGGATCTCCTCGATCAGGTGGTCCGCGTAGTTGTCCCGCGAGGCCAGGGCGCCCTCGGGGCCGCGCAGCTCGCTCGCGGTGTACGTGTTGAAGTCGCAGTACCCGCAGCGGGTCGCGCAGTACGGGACGTGCAGATAGAACCCGAGGGGGCGGGCGGCCGCGTCGGCCAGGGCGTGCGCGGGCAGCGACCCGTCGGAGGGCACGGGCTCGCCATCGGGGAGTACGGAGGGCATGAGGTCCATTGTCCCGTACCGCCGCCGGAAGCCGGGCTGCCTGTGGATAACTCCCGACCGGGCCTCACGTACGGGTCCTCACTGCGCCTGGAGCACGAGCAGCGCCAGGTCGTCGTCCGGGGGCTCGGCGGAGAACTCGTGCACGAGGTGCCGGATCCGCTCGGCGACGTGCAGGGCGCTGAGCCCGGTGCAGCCGGCGAGGGCGGCCGCGAGTCCGTCGCCGTCGTCGAACTGCCGCGGCCCGTCCCGGCGTTCGGTCACCCCGTCGGTGACGAGCAGCAGCGTCTCGCCGCGCCGGAGCAGGAAGGTCTCGGCGGAGTACGTCGCGTCGTCCAGGACGCCGAGGATCACCTGCGGCTCGGCCGCGGCCCGTACGCCGCCCTCCGGGTCGAGGATCAGCGGCAGCGGGTGCCCGGCGCAGGCGACGGTGCAGCGTACGCCGTCGTCGGTGGGGACGAGCTCGCCGTACAGGACGGAGAGGAACCGGGAGGGCGAGGCCGTGTCGGGGCTTCCGGTGTGCGGCAGGGCGGTGTGCGGCGAGCCGTGCGCCGACGCGTGCGCCCCGGCGTACGGCCCGCCCGTGCGCGGCAGCGCGTCCGGTATGCCGGGCAGGCCCGCGGCGGCGACGGCGCGGGCGGCGGCCTCGGCGGCCTCCATCGCGTCGTCGAGCAGGGCCTGGTTGAGGCGGGTGAGGACGTCCCCGACGCTGTACCCCTCGCGGGCGAGGAGGCGCAGCCAGGGGCGGGCGAGGCCGGTGACGACGGCCGCCTCCGGGCCGTTGCCGCAGACGTCGCCGAGGGCGAAGCACCAGCGGCCGCCGCCCGCGGGGAACACGTCGTAGAAGTCGCCGCCCGCGAGGCCCTTGTCGCGGGGCTCGTAGACGAGGGCGGACTGCAGTCCGGGGACCTCGGCGACGGAGCTGGGCAGCAGCCCGCGCTGCAGGACGCGGCTGATGGTGGCCTGCCGCGTGTACTGCCGGGCGGCGCCGACGGCGAGGGCGACGCGGCGGCTGAAGTCCTGGAGCAGCCCGGTCACGTCGTCCGTGAACCGCTCAAGCCCGGCGCGGCCGACGAGCAGCGTGCCGAGCGAGCGGCCGCCGGCGACCAGGCGGTGCGCGAGGGCCGTGCCGCTGCTCTCGGCGAGCCCCTCGGCGGGCCAGGGCACGGTGACGGGTCCGGAGTGCAGGGCGCCGGGCAGGTTCGGCGGCTCCTTCTCCAGGACGCGCTGCAGCTCCTCGATCCGGTTCTCGCTGCGGTGCCAGACGCGGGCGAGCCGCGGTACGGACGCGGGGCCGGCGCTGCGCCGGTCGCCCTCGTCGTCCAGCCAGACCGCGCACCAGTCGGCGAGGTGCGGGACCAGCAACTGTCCGGCGAGGGCGGCGACCAGGTCCTCGTCGAGCTGCCCGGCGAGCAGGTCGGAGGCCTCCGCGAGGAAGGTGACGGCGTCCCGGTGCCCCCAGGAGCCGGGGTCCCGGATGTCGAGCGGGCCGCCGGACTCGTGCGCGCGGTCCCGCTCGTGCGCGTGGGCCTGCGCGGAGGCGTGGTCGGGGGCGGAGGCGTGGTCCCGGTCGGGGGCGAGGCGTTCGGCGGCGCGGAGCCCCCGCTCGGCGGCCTGCTCCCCCGCGTACACCTCCAACTCCCGTGCCACGTCCACCCCGTCCACCGGCAGCCGCGCCCAGACGGTCTTGCTGCCGGTGCGGTACGTGATGCCCCAGGACTCGGCGAGCGAGGCGACGAGGTGCAGGCCGCGGCCGTACTCCGCCCCGTCCGAGGTGCGGTCGGCGCTCGCCCCGTGCACGGGCCGGGCGGGGTGGTGGTCGGTGACCTCGACGAGGAGCGAGGCGCCCTCCCCGTCGTCGCTCTCCTCGGCCAGCTCCAGACGGCAGAGCAGCTCGACGTCCGTACCGGCGTGCACCACGGCGTTGGTGACGAGCTCGCTGACCAGGACGACGGCGTCGTCGGCGAGGCGTTCCGTGATGCCGTCGACGGCGGGCGGAGCCGGATGCTCGGCCGGGTCGGCCCGTACGGCGGGCTCCGCCCAGTCGGCGAGGGCGGAGCGGACGAAGCGGCGGGCGGCCGCGGGGGCGAGGGAGGTGCCGGGCAGGGTGGTGCGCGCGCAGGGGTGGGCGTCCCGCGGGACGTGCGGAAGCGACGGGCGGGACTCCGGCGCATGCGAGTCGGTCTCCCGCTGCATTGGAATGGACCCCACGTGCAGCTCCTGAGCGGTTCGGACGGTGTGCTGCCTCAGGCGGCCACGCCAGAGTGACAGACAGACCCCGCTCATAAGCACCGAGTTACCGAAGTGGGCCGCGAAGAGCGCAAACCGTGCTATGCCCGCGCTCGGTTCCGGTCAGTTCCGCACAAGAAATTTCGGTCGGTTCCGCTCCCGAGAACAGCGGTTCCACTCCCGAAATCCCGGTTCCGCTCCCGAGAACACGGAAGCGGCCCCCGGAACGTTCCCGTCCGGGGGCCGCCTCGACCGTTCGGCGCTCAGCGCCGCCGGCTCACTTCTCGACCGTGCCCGCGTACATCTCGTCGATCAGCGCCTTGTACTCGCGCTCCACGACCGGCCGCTTCAGCTTGAGGCTGGGCGTCAACTCGCCGTGCTCGACGTCGAGATCGCGCGGCAGCAGCCGGAACTTCTTGATGGTCTGCCACTTCTGCAGGCCCTGGTTGAGCTCCTGCACATAGCCGTCGATCAGCGCGACGGTCCGCTGGTCCGCGACCACGTCCTCGTACGGCTTGCCGCCGAGCCCCTGCTCCTCGGCCCAGCCCAGGATCGACGCCTCGTCGAGGGCGATCAGGGCGGTGCAGAAGTTCCGGTCGGCGCCGTGCACCAGGATGTTGGAGACGTACGGGCAGACCGCCTTGAACTGGCCCTCGACCTCGGCGGGCGCGATGTACTTGCCGCCGGACGTCTTGATCAGGTCCTTCTTGCGGTCGGTGATCCGCAGGTAGCCGTCGGCCGACAGCTCGCCGATGTCGCCGGTGTGGAACCAGCCGTCGGACTCCAGGACTTCGTCGGTCTTCTCGGGCAGCCCGTGGTAGCCCTGCATGATGCCGGGGCCGCGAAGGAGGATCTCGCCGTCGTCCGCGATCCGCACCTCGGTGCCGGGCAGCGGCTTGCCGACGGTGCCGGTGCGGTACGCCTCGCCGGGGTTCACGAAGGAGGCGGCGCTGGACTCGGTGAGCCCGTACCCCTCCAGGATGTGGATGCCGGCGCCGGAGAAGAAGTAGCCGATCTCCGGGGCGAGGGCCGCCGAGCCGGAGACACAGGCGCGCAGCCGGCCGCCGAAGGCCTCGCGCAGCTTGCCGTAGACCAGCTTGTCGGCGACGGCGTGCTTGGCCGAGAGCGGGAACGGCGCCGAGGCGTTGCCGGTCCTGCGGAAGTTGTCCTGCGTGACCTTGGCGTACTCGCGGGCCACACCGGCCGCCCACTGGAAGATCTTGTACTTGGCGCCGCCGCCCGCGCGGGCCTTCGCGGCGACCCCGTTGTAGACCTTCTCGAAGATCCGCGGCACGGCGGCCATGTAGGTCGGCTGCACGACCGGCAGATTCTCGATGATCTTGTCGACGCGGCCGTCGACCGCGGTGACGTGCCCGACCTCGATCTGACCGCTGGTCAGCACCTTGCCGAAGACGTGCGCGAGCGGCAGCCACAGGTACTGCACGTCGTCCGGCCCGACCAGGCCCGTCGCCGCGATGGCCTTCGCCATGTACGACCAGTTGTCGTGCGGCAGGCGCACACCCTTGGGCCGTCCGGTGGTGCCGGAGGTGTAGATCAGCGTGGCCAGCTGGTCCTTGGTGATGTTCCCGATCCGCTCCTTGACGGCCTCGGGGTGCTTCTCCAGGTACGCGGCGCCGCGCGCCTCCAGGTCGGCGAGCGAGAGCACCCAGCCGTCCTCGGCGTCGTCGGTCGCGAGGCCGTGGTCGCCGTCGATGAGCACGACGTGCTTGAGGTCCGGCAGCTCGGAGCGCCGCGCCTGCGCCTTCGCCAGCTGCTCCTCGTTCTCGGCGATCAGCACCTTGCTGCCCGAGTCGGACAGGATGTACGCCGATTCGTCGGCGTTCGTCGAGGAGTAGACCGTGGTCGTGGCCGCGCCCGCGCACAGGATGGCGAGGTCGGCGAGGATCCACTCGACGCGGGTGTCGGAGGCCAGCGCCACGCGCTCCTCGGGCTCGACGCCGAGGTCGATCAGACCGGCCGCGATCGCGAACACCCGCTCGGCGGCCTGGCCCCAGCTGAGGGACTTCCAGTCGTCGGGCCCGCTGCCGGCGGCCGGCGGCACCGGATAGCGGTAGGCCTCGGCGTCCGGCGTGGCCGCAACGCGCTCCAGGAAGAGGCTCGCCACGGAGGGCGGACGGTTCTCGATCAGTGTCTGTGTGTCGCTCACGACATCCTCCGGGCCCGCGACAGGACGTACGTCTGCTGGGGGGCGGTTGTTTAACTAGCGAGTAACCTTCGAGCGAGATCAGAGTAGAGCGCCCGCGCCCGCCACGTAAGGGGCTGCGACCTGTCACTTTCAACAGAACGCGGAAGGGCTCACGGAAGTGACGGTCTCGGCGCTCACCGGCATGACAAAGGCCCGCCGCGCGTGCCGCACGACGGGCCTCCGACGGAATCCGCAGGGATTCGGATACTTCTTGCGACAGCTTGCCGCTGCTTCTTGCTGCTGCTTCTTGCCGCTACTTCCTGCTGCGTCTTCTCGCTACTTCTTCTTCGACTGTCCCTCGTCGCTGGACAGCACCGCGATGAAGGCCTCCTGCGGCACCTCGACGGAGCCGACCATCTTCATCCGCTTCTTGCCTTCCTTCTGCTTCTCAAGCAGCTTCCGCTTACGGGAGATGTCACCGCCGTAGCACTTGGCGAGGACGTCCTTGCGGATGGCGCGGATGGTCTCGCGGGCGATGACCCGCGAGCCGATGGCGGCCTGCACGGGCACCTCGAACGCCTGCCGCGGGATCAGCTCCCGCAGCTTGGCGACGAGCCGCACGCCGTACGCATAGGCCTGGTCCTTGTGCGTCACGGCGGAGAAGGCGTCGACCTTGTCGCCGTGCAGCAGGATGTCGACCTTGACGAGCTGCGCGGACTGCTCGCCGGTGGGCTCGTAGTCCAGGGACGCGTAGCCGCGGGTCTTGGACTTCAGCTGGTCGAAGAAGTCGAAGACGATCTCCGCGAGCGGCAGCGTGTACCGGATCTCGACGCGGTCCTCGGAGAGGTAGTCCATGCCGAGCAGCACACCGCGCCGGTTCTGGCACAGCTCCATGATCGAGCCGATGAACTCGGACGGCGCCAGGATCGTGGCGCGTACGACCGGCTCGAAGACCTCGCCGATCTTGCCCTCGGGGAACTCGCTCGGGTTGGTGACCTGGTGCTCGGTGCCGTCCTCCATGATCACGCGGTAGACCACGTTGGGGGCGGTGGCGATCAGGTCGAGCCCGAACTCGCGCTCCAGGCGCTCCCGGATCACGTCCAGGTGCAGCAGGCCGAGGAAGCCGACGCGGAAACCGAAGCCGAGCGCCGCCGACGTCTCCGGCTCGTAGACAAGCGCGGCGTCGTTGAGCTGCAGCTTGTCCAGGGCCTCGCGCAGGTCCGGGTACTCCGAGCCGTCCAGCGGGTAGAGCCCGGAGAACACCATCGGCTTCGGGTCCTTGTAACCGCCGAGCGGCTCTTCGGCGCCCTTGTTCTGCTGGGTGATCGTGTCACCCACCTTGGACTGGCGGACGTCCTTCACACCCGTGATCAGGTAACCGACCTCGCCGACGCCGAGCCCGTCCGCGGACAGCATCTCCGGCGAGTTGGTGCCGATCTCCAGCAGCTCGTGCGTCGCGCCCGTGGACATCATCCGGATCCGCTCACGCTTGTTCAGCTGCCCGTCGACGACCCTGACGTACGTGACCACGCCGCGGTACGAGTCGTAGACCGAGTCGAAGATCATCGCGCGGGCGGGGGCGTCCGCGACGCCGACGGGTGCCGGGATGTCCCTGACGACTCGGTCGAGCAGCGCCTCCACGCCCATGCCGGTCTTGGCGGAGACCTTGAGGACGTCCTCGGGCTCACAGCCGACGAGGTTGGCGAGCTCCTCGGAGAACTTCTCCGGCTGGGCGGCCGGCAGATCGATCTTGTTGAGCACGGGGATGATCTTGAGGTCGTTCTCCATCGCCAGGTAGAGGTTGGCGAGCGTCTGCGCCTCGATGCCCTGGGCGGCGTCGACGAGCAGGATCGTCCCCTCACAGGCGGCGAGCGAACGCGAGACCTCGTACGTGAAGTCCACGTGGCCCGGGGTGTCGATCATGTTGAGGATGTGGGTCTTGTCCTGACCCTCGCCCTCGGTGGGCGCCCAGGGCAGGCGGACCGCCTGGGACTTGATGGTGATGCCGCGCTCGCGCTCGATGTCCATCCGGTCGAGGTACTGAGCGCGCATCTGCCGCTGCTCGACCACACCGGTCAGCTGGAGCATCCGGTCGGCGAGCGTGGACTTGCCGTGGTCGATGTGCGCGATGATGCAGAAATTGCGGATCAGCGCCGGGTCGGTACGGCTCGGCTGAGGCACATTCGTAGGGGTCGCGGGCACGCAGGGTCCTGATTCTTGAGACGTCTGCAGCTCTCTGCAGCCACGGGTCGGATCGTTACGTAGCCTCCATCGTCCCATGAGCGGCGACCAAGGCTCGGTTTGGGCCGCCAGGAGGGGCGCTGGTAGCCTGGACAGCTGTGTCTCGCGTGCCCTCTCAGCGTACGAGGCACTGTCGAAAAAGATCATCGAACCTGAAAAGGCTCTTTCGTGGCGAACATCAAGTCCCAGATCAAGCGGAACAAGACCAACGAGAAGGCGCGCCTGCGCAACAAGGCCGTCAAGTCGTCGCTCAAGACCGCGATCCGCAAGACCCGTGAGGCTGCCGCCGCGGGTGACGTCGAGAAGGCCACCGCGGCCCTGCGCGACGCCAACCGCAAGCTGGACAAGGCCGTCTCGAAGGGCGTCCTCCACAAGAACAACGCCGCCAACAAGAAGTCGGCGCTTGCTTCCCAGGTGGCCGCCCTCAAGGGCTGACACTTGATTTGATCGCCGGGACGGACCCCGAGCGGGCCCTCTCATCCGCTCCCGCCCGGCACCCCGGATCCGCACGCGGCCTGCGTTCGCCACGCGGGTGTGGATCCAAGGCTTGAACGGTGGGTAGCCAGCTCTGGCTGCTCGCCAAACCGAAGACCCCGTTGGCCGCCCTTCCCCAGGGCGGGTGGCGGGGTTTTTGGGTTGGTGGGTTCGGCACCGCAGCCCGTCCGGCGTTTGGGGACGAGCCCGGAGGACGATCCGGCGGGGGTCTGGGGGCGGAGCCCTCAGTTTCGGGAAGGGGCGGGGCTGGGGAAAACGGCGGGTGCGAGGGGCCGCACTGCGGGGGCGAGGGCCGCATGGGGGCGAGGAGCGTTACGCGGCGTCGAGGTGCGGGGAGCTGCACGCCGCGTCGAGGTGGGGAACTGCACGCCGCTTCAAGGTGCGGGGAGCGGACGCTGCGGCGAGGAGCGCGAGGAGCGTTACGCCGGGCGGGCGCGGACCCGCATACGCGCCGGCTCAGCGCATGGCCCCCCGAGACCGAGCCGCCCGAGCGATCGCGACGACCGCCTTCTCCAACGCGTACTCCGGATCGTCCCCACCGCCCTTCACCCCCGCGTCCGCCTCCGCGACGGCCTGCAGCGCGACCGCCACTCCGTCCGGCGTCCAGCCGCGCATCTGCTGCCGCACCCGGTCGATCTTCCACGGCGGCATGCCCAGCTCCCGGGCCAGGTCGGCGGGCCGGCCCCCACGAGCGGACGACAACTTGCCGATGGCGCGCACCCCTTGGGCCAGCGCGCTGGTGATCATCACGGGCGCGACCCCGGTGGCGAGGGACCAGCGCAACGCTTCGAGCGCCTCGGCCGCCCGCCCTTCCACGGCCCGGTCGGCGACGGTGAAGCTGGAGGCCTCGGCCCGGCCCGTGTAGTACCGGCCGACCACCGCTTCGTCGATCGTCCCCTCGACGTCCGCCGTCAGCTGCGTCACCGCCGAGGCCAGCTCACGCAGATCGCTGCCGATCGCGTCGACCAGGGCCTGGCACGCCTCCGGGGTCGCCGACCGCCCCAGCGTGCGGAACTCGGCCCGTACGAACGCCAGTCGGTCCGCCGGCTTCGTCATCTTCGGGCAGGCCACCTCGCGCGCGCCCGCCTTCCGCGCGGCGTCGAGCAGGCCCTTGCCCTTCGCCCCGCCCGCGTGCAGCAGGACGAGGGTGATCTCCTCGACCGGCGCCCCGAAGTACGCCTTCACGTCCTTGATCGTGTCCGCCGACAGATCCTGCGCATTGCGTACGACCACGACCTTGCGCTCGGCGAACAGCGACGGGCTCGTCAACTCGGCGAGCGTGCCCGGCTGCAACTGGTCCGGCGTGAGGTCGCGCACGTCCGTGTCGGCGTCGGCGGCACGTGCCGCCGCCACCACCTGCTGCACAGCGCGGTCGAGCAGCAGATCCTCCTGGCCCACGGCGAGCGTCACGGGGGCGAGCGGATTGTCGTTTGCGGGTTTCCTGGCCATCGCGGTCAAGGATCCCACGCTCCACTGACAATCCGGCTCGGGGCGGGGAAGGGGAACGGGCGGGCCGGAGGGGGCAGAGGTCAGGACTGGCAGGTGCGGGCCGGGCGGTCCGGCCGCCGGGCTGTCGATCGTTCGGGCGGGCGGTCGGGCGGTCGGGCAGCGGAGGGGGCGTTTTTACGGCTCCTCCCGCCAGCCCTCCCACTCCGCCGCGAACTCGTCCAACTCCGCCGGGTCCAGGCGGTCCTGCGCGTCCTCGAGGACCAGCAGCCACTGCGCGTCCTCGGCGTCGTCCTCACCGGCCAGCGCGTCCCGTACGAGCTGGGGCTCCTCGGTCACCGCGAAGCGCTCGGCCAGCGCCTCGGCCGCTTCCTCGGCGGCGTCTCGGTCGGGCAGGACCAGCACATGTCTCACATCGCTCACGAGAACATTGTCCCGGCCCCGCCTCCGGCCCTGTTCCCCGGCTCAGCCCTTGGGGACGATCTGAACGTCGAGCTCGATCTTGATGCTCGGGCCCACGACCGCGATGCCCTTGGCGAGCATGGTCTGCCAGCTCACCGTGAAGTCGTCGCGGTGCAGCTCGGTCGTCGCCCGGCAGGCGGCGCGCGTCTCGCCCTCCATGCCGGTGCCGGTGCCCAGATACTCCGTGTCGAGCGTCACCGTACGGGTCACACCGTGCAGGGACAGCGCGCCCGTCACCGCCCAACGGCTGCCGCCGCGGTGCACGAAACGGTCGCTGTAGAACTCCAGCGTCGGGAACTGCGCCACGTCGAGGAAGTCCGCCGACCGCAGGTGGTCGTCGCGCATCCTCACGTTGGTGTCGATCGAGGCCGCGTCGATCACGACGTGCATGGCCGACTGCTCCATGCGCTCGGCTATCCGTATCGCGCCCGCGAAGTTGTTGAACCGGCCGTGAATACGCGCCAGCCCGATGTGCCGCGCCGTGAACGCGATGGAGGAGTGCATGGGCTCCATCTCCCAGTCCCCCGGCTCCGGCAGCGTCGGCGGCGCCGCCACCTGCAGCGTCAGGTCACCGAGTGCGGCGTGCCCGCCCTCGTCGACCGTCGCACCACCGTGGTACGGCGTGTATCCCTCCGCCATCACCGCCATGCGGTACTCCCCCGCCGGCACGCTCGCCACGAACGAACCGAACGGGTCCGCCCCGCCCGACATCACTTTCCGGCCACGCGAATCCGTGAGCGTGAACTCCGCGTGCCGCAACGGCTCGCCGATCGGGTCGCTCACCCGGCAGCTGACCATTCCCCCGCTCTGTGGCACCGGGGGCAGCGGGGCGGAGGATCCACCGCCGCCTGCCCGATTCCTACGGTTTCCCAGCAAGCGGCCGAACATGAGAAGCACCCCTGATTGCGCTATGAAACTGCGGTGCGGAGCGGACGCACCCGTTTCCGTGTGACGTGGAACGTGTGATCGGTGAGACGCCCGGTGGGTCCGCAGACCCGTGGTGTCCGGTGATCGGTGATCGCGTGTGACCGTGTGGGGCGGACGAGCCCGCGATCCTTCCGTATGGCTGAAAATCTCCCTCGATCGAGGGGCCATTCGACCATCACTGCGGCAATAAGGGCAACACGGTCTCACTCCTCAAACACGCCCCCACCTCTCCCCTGAGGCGGCACCTCCCCTCTCTCCGTCACGACCCGCAGGCCGGGACCGGGTCCGGGGCCGACGCCACGGGCGGGGGCGGGGCCGGGTTCGGTCCAGTGCGGCTCGGTGGCGGGCCCCTTTTCGGGGCCCGTGCCCGTGATCGCCACCGAGCCGTGCTGGTCCGTGCGCACGACCAGCGCGCCCCGCGATCTCAGCGCGGCGAGCGTGGCGGGCGCCGGGTGCCCGTACTCGTTGTCCTCGCCCGCCGAGATCAGGGCAAGGCGGGGGCTGAGCCGCTGGAGCATCTCGGGGTCCTGGTAGGCCGAGCCGTGATGGGCGACCTTGAGCACGTCCACCTGCGGCAGCCCCGGCTCCCTCCTCAACAGGGCCTGCTGCGCGGGCGGTTCGAGGTCCCCGGGCAACAGCACTCTCAGGCCTGCCACCTCCGCGAGCAGCGTCACGCTCGCGTCGTTGGGCCCCTCCGGCTCGACCTCGGGGTACCCGCCCGGCCCCGGCCCGGCGGGCGGCCACACCACCCGCCAGCTCAGCGGCCCCGCCCGCCGCCGCTCCCCTGCCGCCGCCCGCACCACCGGCACGTCGTACGCCGCGGCCTGCTCCCGCACGAACTCCGCCCGCTCCTGCGGCACTTCCAGCCCGGTCGTCTGGATCTGCCCCACCTCGCGCCCTCGCAGCACCCCCGGCAGGCCGGTCACATGGTCGGCGTGGAAGTGGGTCAGGAGCACCAACGGGATGCGTGCGACGCCGAGTTCGCTCAGGCACCGGTCGACGAGCACCGGGTCCGGGCCGACATCGACCACCACCGCCTCTCCTTCCCCCGTCGCCAACACCGTCGCGTCGCCCTGCCCCACATCGCACATCACCAGCCGCCAACCAGACGGCGGCCAGCCGGAGATCACCCGCGTGAGCGGCACCGGACGGATCACCGCGAGCACGAACAGCAGACCGCACGCCCCGACCGTGACCGGATGCCCGAGCAGCCTCGCCCCCTTCCCCCGCGCCAGCCTGCCGACCAGCACCAGCACGCACACCGTCACCGCCGCCAGCAGCACCCCACCCCGCCACCCGCCCGGCCAGTCCACCCCCGCCCCCGGCAGCGCAGCGCCCGCCCTCGCCACCTCCGCGATCCACTCCACAGGCCAACTCGCCGCCCAGCACAGCCCCTTCGCCAACGGCAGCGACACCGGCGCCAGGGCGAGCGCGGCGAACCCGAGCACCGTCGCCGGCGCCACCGCGAACTCGGCGAGCAGATTGCACGGCACCCCCACCAAGCTCACGCGAGCCGACAGCACCGCCACCACCGGCGCGCACACCGCCTGCGCCGCCAGCGCCGCGGCGAGCGCGTCCGCGAGGCGGGCCGGAACCCGTCTGCGCCGCAGCGCCGCGCTCCACCTCGGCGCCAACGTCAGCAGCGCCCCGGTGGCGAGCACCGACAACGCGAAGCCGTAACTCCGCGCCAGCCACGGGTCGTACAGCACCAGCAGCAGTACCGCCGCGGCCAGCGCCGGGATCAGCGAGCGCCGCCGTCCCGTGCCGATGGCCACCAGCACGATCAGCCCGCAGGCCGCCGCGCGCAGCACGCTCGGATCGGGCCTGCACACCACGACGAACGCCAAGGTCAGCGCACCTCCCAGCAGGGCCGTCCCTCTGAGGGAGATGCCGAGGCGCGGCGCCAGTCCCCCGCGCTCCGCCCGCATCGCCCGCCCCGGAGGGCCGGTGAGCAGGATCAGGACGATCGTCAGGTTGCTCCCGGACACCGCCAGGAGATGCGTCAGGTCCGTGGCCCGGAACGCCTCCTCCAACTCCTCCCCGACCCGTCCGGTGTCGCCGACGACGAGCCCCGGCAGCAGCGCCCGCGCGTCCGGTGTGAGCCCTTCGCTGGCCTCGCGCAGCCCGGCTCGTAGCTTCCCTGCGGTGCGCTGCAGCGCGGTGGGTGCCTCGACCATCTGCGGTTTCTCCCCGCCCGGCATCCGCACGACGGCTGCGATCCGGTCGTCGTCCCGCAGCGGTGGGGCCAGGCGAGCGTGCGCGCGCAGCCGGGTCGAGGGTTGGAGCGTGCGCCACGGTGACGCTGCCGCCTTGCTGCCTTCCTCCCCTGCTTCGTCCAGCTCCGACTCTCGTTCACCCGGTTCATCCGGCTCTGCCTCGCGCGCGAGGATCAGGACCGGCGTGCGCGTTTCGGTGATCTCCCCGTTCGTGGTCGTGACCTTGACGATGTCCGCCTCTACGGCGGTACCAGGCGGCAACGTCCTGGCGCCGGCCGCGCGTGCCCGCACGGGTCTCGGGTCCGCCGTGATCTCCAACTCGACTGTCGCTCGGGCGTATTCGCGGGCCAGCCCGGGCACGGGGCCCCGGTACAGGTCCGCCGTGTGCAGCGCGGTCGAGGCCAGGGCGGCGGTGGCGCAGAGGAGGGTCATCGCCACGGCGACCCGCCCCGCACGCAGCTCTTCGGCTCGCCCCGACCGCCTCGACCTGTACGCCTCCACACCCAGCACACCCACCGCGGCCACTGCGCACAGCGTGAGCGCCACGACCGTCCAGCCGCCGGAGTCGCCGAGCGCCAGGCCCGCCGACGCCCACGCCGCCAGCGCGGGCGGGACGAGACGGAGGTCGGCCGGGCCTTCCTCTCGCCGCTGAGCGGAGCCCTCCCACCCGGCCGCCCTGGTCTCGGGCGTGGCCTCAACTGCCGTGCGGGTCACGGCCGTACGGCGTTCTTCAGGTCCGCGAAGCGTCGGTCGCCGATGCCGTTCACCTCGCGCAGCTCGTCGATCGAGCGGAAGCCGCCGTGCTGGGTGCGGTAGTCGACGATGTGCTGGGCGAGGACGGGACCGACACCCGGCAGGGTGTCCAACTGCTCGACCGTCGCCGTGTTCAGGCTGATCGGACTGCTCGGCGCCCCCACTCCAGCCCCGCCGGCACCGCTCCCCGATCCGGACCCCGCAGAACCGCCGGACGCGGCACCCGCCGACGCCGCCCCTGTGGCCGCCGAGCCGCCACCCCCGCCGACCAGGCCGGGAACCGCCGGCACGCCGACGACGACCTGCTCGCCGTCGATCAGGAGCCGCGCCCGGTTCAGCCCCGTCAGGTCGGTTCCCCGGCGGGCGCCACCGGCCGCCTCCAACGCATCCGCGACCCTGGCCCCTGCGGGCAGGCGGTGGATGCCGGGCTTGCGGACCTTGCCGCTGACGTCCACCACGATCCGGCCGCCTGCGGCTCCGGGCGGCCCGCCGGTGGCCCCGGACACCGACGCCTCCCCACCCGCGCCGACCGTCTCCGCACCGGAACCCGCCGCGTGCGAACCCGTCGACGGTTCGAGGCCCGTAGGCTCGCCCACCGCCTCCGGTGCCCGTACCGAGCGCGGCTCTCCGTACCAGAAGTGATGGACCGCGAAACTGACAGCGATCACCAAGACCACGACCAGCGCGATCAGACTCCTGCGCTCGACGCCGCACCTCAAGTGCAGCCACAGCGGCAGCCGTTCACGTACGACTGCGCGAAGCCGTCGCCGCCGAGGTTCCTTGCCGACCTCCTGGTCCTGCCCGCCCCGCTCGAACTGCTCGGACCGCTCGTCCCGCTCGTCCCGCACGGCCTGCACGGCCTGCTCGGACGGCTGGTCCCGCTGGTCCCGCTCGTCCCGCTCGTCCCGCTCCCCACGCTCACCCTCCGGACGCTCCGTCTCCTCGGGCCCGCCCCCGCCCAAGCCGGACGCGTGCCCCGTGCTCGTGGCCGTGGAGCCCCTCGGCGCTCGCGCCCGCTCGGCCTCGACTGCCGCGCGCAAGCCCTGCGGTGGGACGGGGGTGAGGTCCGGCGGCAGCACCGACCCACGGGCCGCGGCTCCGCCCGGGTCGAACAGGGCTTGCGCGCGCATACGGATGTGTTCGGCGTCGACGTCGGCCCGCCGGGGCCGAACGCCCCCGCGCGCACCGGCCGTTCGGAACGAGGACCGGCCGCGAGGCACGGCGTGACGGTGTCGCACACGACCGTCGGACGACGGACCGCGCCCCGGACCGCTGGTCGCAGCGGCGGCGAACGAACGGCGCGGGGAACCGGAGGGACGAGAAGCACGAGGCGATCGAAGAGTCATGTCGGCGACGCTAGGCCGGTCCGAACGAACTTGCTGATCTTGGTCAATTCCTGGGGATAACCCGGGAGTTGTGGATAACTCCGTCACCCACACGAGTCACAGCCGTCTGTCCCGGCCCCTATCGCGGCGGCGAGACGACTATCGCGGCGAGACGACCGCCCCCAGCAGCCCCGGCCCCGTGTGCGCCCCGATCACCGCGCCGACCTCGCTCACGTGCAGCTCGGCAAGGCCCGGCACCCGCTCCTTGAGGCGGTCGGCGAGCGCGGTCGCGCGTTCCGGCGCCGCCAAGTGGTGCACGGCGATGTCCACGGCGCTCGCCCCCGCGCTCTCCGCGACGATCTCCTCGAGCCGTGCGATGGCCTTGGAAGCCGTGCGCACCTTCTCGAGCAACTCGATGCGCCCGTTGACGAGTTGGAGCAGCGGCTTGACCGCGAGCGCCGAGCCGAGCAGCGCCTGTGCGGCCCCGATGCGGCCGCCGCGGCGCAGATAGTCCAGCGTGTCGACGTAGAAGTACGCCGAAGTGGAAGCCGCGCGTTTCTCCGCGGCGGCCACCGCTTCGTCCACGGTGCCGCCGGCCTCGGCCGTCTCGGCGGCGGAGAGCGCGCAGAAGCCGAGGGCCATCGCGACCATGCCGGTGTCCACCACGCGTACGGGAACCGGAGCCTCCGCCGCAGCGAGCACGGCCGCGTCGTACGTACCGGAGAACTCGGACGACAGGTGCAGCGAGACGATGGCCGTGGCGCCCGACTCCGCGACCTTGCGGTAGGTCTCGGCGAACAGTTCGGGGCTCGGCCGCGAAGTGGTCACCGGCTGGCGCTTCTGCAGTGCGGTGGCGAGCGAGCGGGCCGAGATCTCGGTGCCCTCTTCCAGCGCCTGGTCGCCCAGAACCACGGTCAGCGGGACCGCGGTGATGTCGTGCCGCTCCATCGCCCGCTGCGGCAGGTAGGCCGTGGAATCCGTGACGATCGCGACATGGCGGGACATGAGCTGGAGATTACCTTCCACGGCCGGGCCACGGCAGCCCGGGGCCTGCGGGCGGATCAGCGGGCGCACCTGCGGTACGGCACGGTCGGCGAACCGTGCCCCGCCGCTGTGCGGGTTCGGGAAAACCCAGCTCAGCGCGCTCGCCGGGGAGCCTGCTCAAGTCCGCCTCGCATAAACCGACCAACTCCGCCGCGCGCACACCGACCAACTCCGCCGCGGGTGCACCGAGTCGCCCTCAGGTCGTGCTCTCCGGCTTCGCGTCCTTCTGCCACGAGTACGTCGGCGCCGGTCTGCTCGGCTCGATCGCCTCGGGGCCGTCCTCCGCCGCAGGCCGCCCTGCACCCGCCTCGGCTTCCGACCGGTCGGCCCGGCCGTCGGGCCAGGTCTGCTCGGTCGGAGCGGCGGGCCCGTCCACGAGCGTCGGCTCGGGCCACGACGGCGCGGCAGCCCATGAAGCCGCACCCGAACCCGAGGCACTCGAAGCACCGGAAACACCCGCCCCGGAAGCGCCCTCGTCCCCGGCCGAAGTCCAGTGCCGCAACGCCCCCGACTCGACGTCGATCTGCCGGCCGAGCTCGGCCAGGTCGTCGTCGGCGAAGTTGCGGGCGCGGTCGTGGGCGGCCCAGCGGAGCGAGTTGGCGGCCTCGGTGATGTGGTCCGTGCGCTCCTTGAGGTCGGGCAGCCGCTGCGCGAGGCGGGACTTGTCCGGGTCGCGCTCCAGACGCTTCAGCTCGCGGTCGAGGTCGTGGCCGTGGGCGCTGAGGCGGTCGAAGAGGCGCAGCGACTCCTGCAGCGAGGCGTCCTGCTGTGCTCCGGCGCCGAGCGCCTCCTGGGTGGCGCGCATCGTGGAGCGGAGCTGCACGCGCAGGCGGGCCAGCTCTCCCGCGGCGCCGGGCTGCGCGTACGTCTTCGCCTTGAGGGTGGTGTCCTCGACCGTGCGGCGAGCCTGCTCGAGGGTGCGGTCCACGCCGCGCGCCGCTGCCTTGGCGACCTTGATCGTGACGAACACCCCCAGCACCATGAAGAGCGCGAAAAGCACCGCCACTACGGCGACGACTTCACCCATGGCGGGCCTCCGGCGGGTTTTGAGGACGGTCTCTTCCACGGTAAACGCAGACGGGCAGGCCGAGGGTTCCTGAGAACCCCCAACCTGCCCGTAGGGGACATCCCTGCCCGCCCGTCGGTCACCCCGGCGGGCGGATCACCGGTGTCAGGCCGGGACGATGTTCACCAGCTTCGGCGCCCGCACGATGACCTTGCGGATGCCGGCGCCGTCCAGCGCGGCCACGACCTTCTCGTCGGCCAGGGCGACCTTCTCCAGCTCCTCGTCGGAGATCGACGGGGACACCTCCAGGCGCGCCTTGACCTTGCCCTTGATCTGCACGACGCAGGTCACGCTCTCGTCCACGACGTACGCCGGGTCGGCGACCGGGAAGTCCTCGTGCACGACGGAGGACTCGTGGCCCAGCTTCCGCCACAGCTCCTCGCCGATGTGCGGGGCCAGCGGAGCGATCAGCAGCACCAGGCGCTCGGCGACCGAACGCGACACCGCGCCACCGGACTTGGTCAGGTGGTTGTTCAGCTCGGTGATCTTGGCGATGGCGGTGTTGAACCGCATGCCCTCCAGGTCCTGGCGGACGCCGTCGATCGCCTTGTGCAGCGCCCGCAGCGTGTCCTCGTCCGGCTCGGCGTCGGACACGGTGACCGCGCCGGTCGACTCGTCGACGACGTTGCGCCACAGCCGCTGCAGCAGCCGGAACTGGCCCACCACCGCGCGCGTGTCCCACGGCCGGGAGACGTCCAGGGGGCCCATCGCCATCTCGTAGAGGCGCAGGGTGTCCGCACCGTACTCGGCGCAGATCTCGTCCGGAGTGACCGCGTTCTTCAGGGACTTGCCCATCTTGCCCAGTTCGCGCTTGACCGGCTCGCCCTCGAAGAAGTACTTGCCGTCACGCTCCTCGACCTCGGCGGCCGGCACCGGGAAGCCACGGCTGTCGCGGTAGACGTAGGCCTGGATCATGCCCTGGTTGAACAGCTTGTGGAACGGCTCGGCCGACGAGATGTGACCCAGGTCGAACAGCACCTTGGACCAGAAACGGGCGTACAGCAGGTGCAGCACGGCGTGCTCCGCACCGCCGACGTACAGGTCGACGCCGCCAGTGGGCTGGCCCTCGCGGGGACCCATCCAGTACTGCTCGATCTCGGGGTCGACCAGCTTCTCGCTGTTGTGCGGGTCCAGGTAGCGCAGCTCGTACCAGCAGGAACCCGCCCAGTTGGGCATGGTGTTGGTCTCGCGGCGGTACGTCTTCACGCCGTCGCCCAGGTCCAGCTGGACGTTGACCCAGTCCTCGTTGCGCGACAGCGGCGTCTCCGGGGAGGTGTCCGCGTCGTCCGGGTCGAAGGTGCGCGGCGAGTAGTCCTCGACCTCGGGCAGCTCCAGGGGCAGCATCGACTCGGGCAGCGCGTGCGCGACGCCGTCCTCGTCGTAGACGATCGGGAAGGGCTCGCCCCAGTAGCGCTGGCGGCTGAACAGCCAGTCGCGCAGGCGGAAGTTGACGGTGCCCTCGCCGACGCCGCTCTCCTCCATCCACGCGGTGATGCGGGCCTTGGCCTCGGCGACGCCCAGGCCGTCCAGGGAGATGTCGTCGTTCGACGAGTTGATGATCTTCGCGTCGTGGGAGCCGAAGGCGTCCTCCCACGTCGAGGTGTCGGTGCCGCGGCCGTCGGTCGGCTCGACGATGCAGTGGATCGGCAGCTCGAAGGCGCGGGCGAACTCGAAGTCGCGCTGGTCGCCCGCGGGGACGGCCATGATCGCGCCGGTGCCGTAGCCCATCAGGACGTAGTCGGCGATGAAGACGGGGACCTGCTCGCCGTTGACCGGGTTGGTCGCGTAGGCGCCGATGAAGACGCCTGTCTTGTCCTTCGCCTCGGCCTGCCGCTCGACGTCGGACTTCGACGCGGCCTGCTTGCGGTACGCGGCGACGGCCTCGGCGGGCGTCGCGTGGCCGCCGGTCCAGACGTCGTGCGTGCCCTGCGGCCAGGCCTCCGGGGTCAGCTTCTCGACCAGCGGGTGCTCGGGGGCCAGCACCATGTAGGTGGCGCCGAACAGGGTGTCGGGGCGGGTCGTGAAGACCGTGATGCGCTCGCCGTCCACGGGGAAGTCGACACGGGCGCCCTCGGAGCGGCCGATCCAGTTGCGCTGCTGCAGCTTGATCGCCTCGGGCCAGTCCAGGCCGTCCAGGTCGTCGATCAGGCGGTCCGCGTACGCGGTGATGCGCATGTTCCACTGGCGCAGCTTGGCCTTGAAGACGGGGAAGTTGCCGCGCTCGGAACGGCCGTCGGCGGTGACCTCCTCGTTCGCCAGGACGGTGCCCAGGCCGGGGCACCAGTTGACGGGGGCGTCGGAGGCGTACGCCAGGCGGTAGCCGCCCAGGACCTCGGCGCGCTCGGCGGAGCTCAGCTCGGACCACGCGCGCGTGGTGCCGGTTTCGTCGGCGGGCACGGCGCGCTCGCCGCTCTCGAACTGGGCGATCAGGTCAGCGATCGGCCGGGCCTTCTTCGCGTCCGCGTCGTACCAGGAGTTGAAGATCTGCAGGAAGATCCACTGGGTCCACTTGTAGTAGTCCGGGTCGATCGTCGCGAAGGAGCGGCGCTTGTCGTGGCCCAGGCCCAGGCGGCGCAGCTGCGCCTTCATGTTGACGATGTTGGCCTCGGTAGAGACCCGCGGGTGCGTGCCCGTCTGCACGGCGTACTGCTCGGCGGGCAGGCCGAACGCGTCGAAGCCCAGGGTGTGCAGGACGTTGTGGCCGGTCATGCGCTGGAACCGCGCGAAGACGTCGGTCGCGATGTACCCCAGCGGGTGGCCGACGTGCAGGCCCGCACCGGAGGGGTACGGGAACATGTCCATGATGAACTTCTTCGGCTGCGCCGCGACGGCCGGATCGCCCGCCATGTCGCCGCTCGGGTTCGGCGCCTCATAGGTGCCGTTCTCGTCCCAGAAGTCCTGCCAGCGTGCCTCGATGTCCGCGGCCAGGGTGGCCGTGTAGCGGTGCGGCGCTGCCACTTCGGCAGCAGAATTCGTCTCGCTCATGATCCTTAAGGCTCCATCGATCGTCTCTGCCGGCGTTTTCGGCTGCGACGTACAGCCGAAATGAAAAATCCCCTCACACAGGAGGGGACGCCGCGCTGACTCCGACCGCCTTCCCTGGAAGGCCGTGGTCGGTACTGATCAGCGCGGCTCGCTAAGCAGAAGGCGTACGGCACGCATGGCGTCAGGGTACCGCAGCCCCAACGACGGTCGCACCGAGCTTTGCGGACCGCACGAGTTCCGCCTTTCCCCCGAGCTTCACCGCAGGGGTTACTCGGCGTACCGGCGTCTATCGGGGCAACACAACGGACCGATCGCCACTGGATAACAACGCAATAACTCAAACCCCTTACTGGCCGGTATGGGGCCACTTAGCATGCGGCCCGGGACGCGCTTTGCCGAACCATTCGGAGAGACCCCATGAACCCTCGACAAGCTTCTGCGCACGTTCGAGTTCCACGTCAACGCTCCGGCCCCGCACCGGAGTTGAGCCGCACCACGCGCGGCGTCCTGGTCGCCGCACTGCTCCTCCTGATCCCCTTCGTCGTCCTCTCCGGAGGCGACGGACTGCGCAACGCCCTCGACTTCACCACCGGGGTGCTGGCCCTCGTCGCCCTCACCGCCTCGATCGTCTGGGGCCTGGTCGCGACCGACCGCGTCTTCCTCAACGCCCGCCACAGACTGCTCGCCCAGGCGGTGCACCGGGCCACCGCGGTCGCCTCGATCGGCTTCCTGCTGCTGCACGGGACGGTGAAGGTGGCGCTCGACCACGTCTCGCTCGTCGGCGCCCTGGTGCCGTTCTCGCTCGGTTTGAGCGGTACGGGCGTGCTGATCGGCCTCGGCGCGCTGGCAGGGCTTCTCATGGTCGCCACCGGCGTCACGGGCGCGCTGCGCAGCGCCTTCGCCTCCCCGGCCAGATTCGCCGGGCGCTGGCGCGCGGTGCACACCCTCGCCTACCCGGCCTGGTGCGCGGCCCTCCTGCACGGCCTGTACGCGGGCCGCGAGCCCAGCGGCTGGGTGGTCGCCCTGTACTGCCTGTGCCTGGTGGCCGTCGGCGCCGCCCTCGCCCTGCGTTCGGCACCGCCACCGGTCAAGCGCCGGGTGGCCCGCCGCCTCCTGGAGATGCTGGATCAGGCACCGCGCGGGCGCCGATCCTCGCGCCAGGACCCGCCGCCCCGTCGGGCCCCGCTCCCCGGAATGGGCCCCACCGTGGCTCGTCGACCGGCGCCCGACGCCGTACGACCCGCGCAACCGCCCCGCACTCCACCGACCCGACAGGAGCACGATTTCGCTCCGCCCCGGCAGGAGTACGACTTCGGCCCGCGCGCCCCCGAACACCGCTACGCGCCTCCCGCTCCCCCACCCCGGCCTCCGGCCTCCCCAGCGCCCGCTCCCGCTCCCAGGGCCGACATGACGGCTGCCTACCGCGCCCTTTCCACGCCGGACGGCCACCGGCCCTCCCCGCTGCCACCGCCGCCGGGGTACGCCCCGCAGGCGGGCAAGGAACCGCCCGCGGCCGCCGAGACCGCCACGGACGACGGCTGCGGTGCCGCGTCCCGCCCGGATCCGAAGCGGAGCATGCCGTTCGGTGCGCCCAAGTCCGGTGAGCCCTGGAGCAAAACCGGCCCTCTAGGAGGCCGTCCTTGACCTCACGCTCTCCAGGGAGCCGTCCCCGACCAGGAGGCCGCCCTTGAACGCTCCGCTCCCCGACGTCCCCGAAGTGCGCGTCGTCGGCCTCCCCCAACTGACCACGGGCTTCGACCTCGTCGAGCGACTCGACCTGGGCATGCACCTCAAGGTGCACGGCCCGCTGGAGCCGATCCCCGGGGAACGGCTCGCCGCGCTCGCCGACGAGGTGCTGCTGCGCGGCCGCGGCGGCGCCGGTTTTCCCTTCGCCAGAAAGCTGCGGGCCGTCGCACGCGCGGCGATCGGTCGCGGCGTACGGCCCGTGGTCGTCGTCAACGGCAGCGAGGACGAGCCCGCCTGCCGCAAGGACACCGTGCTCCTCAACCGGGCGCCGCACCTCGTCCTCGACGGCGCCCTGCTCGCCGCCGAAGCCCTCGGCGCCCGCACACTGGTGATCGGCGTCACGCGCGACTCCACCGAGGCGTCGATGGCCGCAGCCCTCGCCGAAAGAGGGCTCGGCAACCGGCGAAATGCGGCCCTACGCGCGCGTGTCCAGCGAAATCCGCACCGCATGGTGACCGGCGAGGCGTCGGCCCTGGTGCGCTCCGCGGAAGGCGGCCCCGCACTGCCGCCCGGGCGCAGGGTGCGCGCCTCGGACGCAGGCGTCGGCGGTGCGCCCACGCTCCTGTCCAACGCGGAGACGTTCGCCCAACTCGCCGTCGCCGCACGGATCGGACCGGCCCGGTACGGCAACACCGGCCTCCGCGACGAACCCGGCACCGTCCTGCTGACGCTCTCCGGATCAGTGTCCCGCCCGATGGTCATCGAGGTCCCGACCGGAGTGCCGCTGCGCTACGTCCTGCAGCTCGCCGGCGCCCCGCCGCTCCCCCAGGGCGTGCTCACGGGCGGGTATCACGGCAGCTGGCTGGGCGCGTCCGCCGCGCAGCAGGCGATCGTGTCCCGGGCTGCCCTGGAGGCGCTCGGCGGCGCTCTCGGGGCGGGCGCGATCCTGCCGCTCGGGCCGGAGACCTGCCCGCTCGCCGAGGCCCTGCGGGTGGCGAACTGGCTGGCCGCGGAGAGCTCGGGCCAGTGCGGCCCCTGCCGCCTCGGCCTGCCCGCCGCGGCCGGCGGGCTCGCCGATCTGCTGACGGGCGGCGGTCCGACGGCCCTCGAAGCGCTGCGCGAGGTCGTCTCGGCCGTACGCGGCCGGGGCGCCTGCAAGCATCCGGACGGCACGGCGAACTTCGTGGAGTCCACGCTGGCGGCGTTCGCCGACGACGTCGCCGCGCACGCGCTGAGCGGTGGCTGCGGCCGTCGTACCAGAGGAGTACTCCCGCTGCCGGACTCCGGAGCACCCGATCCGGGCGCGGGCGGCGACGCGGAACGGCTCGCCGTCGACTGGACGCTCTGCGAGGGGCACGGGCTGTGCGCGGACGTCGTGCCCGAACTGATCAGGCTCGGCCCTGACGGCTTCCCGGCGGTCGCGGACGCCTCGGTGCCGCTGCAGCTGCGCGGACGCGCACAGCGGGCCGTACGCCGCTGTCCCGCCCTCGCCCTGCGCCTGGAACGCACCGACCCCGAAGTGCGTCAGGCACTGCCCAAGTCGCTCGGCCGCAAGGCCCTGGACAGCGGACGGAGTTGAACAGGTCACAGGCGCACACGAGAAGAGCGGGCCGTCCTTTTCGGACGACCCGCTCTCCAACTTCTGTGGAGCTAAGGAGAATTGAACTCCTGACCTCTTGCATGCCATGCAAGCGCTCTACCAACTGAGCTATAGCCCCTTGCGGTGTTCCCCGGGGTTTCCCTCGGCGACGTCGACAACAGTACCGGTCACCCCACCGGAGCACCAAATCGTTTGTCCGCCCCACCGGCGAAGACGTCCCACCCGGTACTCTCGGCACGCGTGACCACACAGGGACGAGCGGCCGCGAACACCGACGAACGGCCCGAGCAGGACCGGGCCGGACACGACGCGGAGGCCCGTCCGGACAGTGCCGCGGCAGGCCCCGGCCGACGCCGGCTGCTGGTCGCCCTGCTGATCTGTCTGGCGTCGTTCACCGCCTTCTGGGTCGCACAGCGCCTCGCCGGAGTCACGCTCCTGGACGTGATGGTCTACCGCGCGGAGGGCTGGACCGTCCGCAACGGCGGCGATCTCTACGCGCTGGAAGCCACCGTCCACAAGCTGCCGACGACGTACCCGCCGTTCGCCGCCCTGCTGTTCACGCCGCTGACGCTGCTCGCCGTCCCGGAGATGCGCACCTTCGCGACCGGCTTCAACCTCCTTCTCGTTCTCGGCGTCGTGCACCTGTCGCTGCGCCTCGTCGGTGTCGAGCGCCGCTCGCAGCGGTTCGTGACCGCCCTGTGGGTTGCCGCTCTCCTGGTGTGGTGCGAGCCGGTGTGGACGACGCTGCGGTACGGGCAGATCAATCTCCTGCTCGCGCTCCTGGTGCTGTGGGACCTGACCCGCCGCCCCGGCAACCGCTGGGCCGGCGTCGGCATCGGCATCGCGGCCGCGATCAAGCTCACGCCCGCGCTGTTCGCCGTCATGCTGGCCCTCGCCGGTGTCGTCCAGGCGGTGCGACTGGCTCGGGCGGGGCAGCGGTGGTGGAACGTGTGGCTGCGCCGCGCGGTGCTCGCGACGGTCACGTTCCTTACGGTCACTGCGGCGTCCTGGCTGGTCCTTCCGTACGACTCGAAGCGGTTCTGGACGGAGATGGTGTTCGCGGCCGGTCGGCCCGGCCAGGCCGAGGACACCGCGAACCAGTCGCTGCGCGGTGTCCTCGCGCGGCTGCTGCACACCGCCGACCCGGGCGCCGCGTACACCGTGGCGGCCGCTGTCGTCGCTGTGGCCGGGCTCGCTGTGGCGGTGGTCTCGCTGCTGCGCGCGCGTACCGCCTGGGCGGTCATGTCCTGTGCCGTGACCGCGTTGCTGATCAGCCCGATCTCCTGGTCGCACCACTGGGTGTGGATCGTCACCGTGCTGATCCTGCTCGCCGCGGAAACGCGTCGTACGGGCAGTGCGTGGCTCCGGGCCGGGAGCGTCGGGATGGCCGTGCTGTTCTTCTCGTTCGCGCTGTGGTGGGTTCCGCACGCCGGCGGCAGCGAGACCTCACGCCCCGAACTCGACCAGAACGCCTGGCAGTTCACGCTCTCGGCGGGCTACACACTGGCCGGGCTCGCGTTCCTCGCGTGGGTCGCCCTGCGCCTGCGGAAAAACCGGCACCACGCGCGCGTGCAGATGCCCGAACAGCAGCGTGTCACCGGGCGGACCGAACCCCGGACTCAGGCTCTGGCGAACGAATAGAAACGCTTCAACGTGCAGTGCTCGTCCAGGAGCCTGCCGTAAATGGGTTCGCCCTCGAGTTCGCGGTACGTCTCGATGGGGTCGCCTTTTATGATCAGCGCCCGCGCGCATTCCTCGCACCAGTACTGGTACGAGGAGTTGACCGGCTCCATGTCGCGGACGATCGGCGTACCACTGCCGCACCAGTCGCACTTCCGCCTGTGTGCACCCATCGATCAGCTCCAGCTGTGGCCGCAGGCCGTGCACACGTAGGAGATCCCGCCGTTGTCGCCGAGAACCTGGGCGACGTGGGCGGAACCGCAGGACGGGCAGTTGAGGGAAGTGGGGAGAGCGGGGCACTCGCACGGGGGGCAGGTGAAGCGGAGCGCGTACTCCGGCAACCAGTCGTAGCCCTGCGCCTCGGCCACGTCGAGAAGGTCGTTGACCTCCTCGAGGATGCTCGCAGGCATCGCGCTTCTCCCTCCCGTCGGGCGCCCTTCGCCGGTCGTGCAGCCCCCTTCCGGCCCGCCCGATTCTGCCACGGACCGCCAGATGGGTCAGCGGCGCGCGCGTACCGGTCCGGACACGGCGCCCAGGAGCGCGGTCACCGCAAGTGCCAGGCAGGCGACCAGAAGGGCGTCGGCGGAACCCTGCCGGGCGGAGGCCGCGCCCGCGACCGCGAGGCGGTCCAGGAAGAGGCTGCCGAAGGCGGCGACGCCGACGAGCTGGCCGAGCTGTGTGACGGTCGCGAGCAGCCCGCTGGCGTCCGCCGCGTCCTCCTTCCGCACGCGCCCCAGAGCCCCGGTCAGGGACGGGCTGTAGCCCAGCGCGAGGCCCATGCCGACGGCCGCGAACGCCACGTACAGCCACGGCCCGCCGAACGAGCCGTCGCGCAGCAGCAGGCCGACGGCCGCACCGGACACCGCGGCGATCGTGAACCCGGCCGGAACCAGGGCCCGTTGGAGTCGCTGCGGCCAGCGCGTCCAGGTCAGACCGACCGCGCCGAACACCAGGGCCGTCGGCGCGAACGTGAGCCCCGTCCGCAGCGCGCTGTGCCCGAGGCCGGCCTGGAAGTGCAGGGTCACCACGAACAGGAAGCCCGCGTTGACCGCCATCACGAGCAGGATCCGCACAACCGCCGGGCCGATTCCGGAAATCCGCAACACGCGCGGTGCGATCAACGGCGCGCCCCCGCGCGCCGCGAGCCGACTCTCGTACGCGGCGAACGCCGTCAGGAACAAGGCACTTGAGGCAAGGGACAACCAGGACCAGAGCGGCCAGTCCTGCTCCTGGCCGAGCACGAGCGGAACCGTGAACAGCGATACGGCGGCGGCGAGCAGCAACAGCCCCGGCAGGTCGAAGCCCCGGTCCGCCTCCGCGCGGGAGTCGCGGGGCAGCACCCGGGCGCCGACCGCGAGCAGGACGAGCCCGATCGGCACGTTGACGAGGAAGACGGGCCGCCAGCCGGTGCCGAACAGATCGGCCGCGACGAGGACACCGCCGACGACCTGCCCCGCGGCGGCGCCGACCGCGAGCACCGCCGAGTACGCGCCGAGCGCCCGCACGCGCGCGTGGCCCATGAAGTTGCGCTGGATCAGGCTGAGAACCTGCGGAATCATCACCGCGGCCCCGGCGCCCTGGGCGAGCCGGAAGCCGATCAACTGCCCGGTGTTCTGGGCGAGTCCGCACGCCAGTGAGGCGGCCGTGAAGAACGCGAGCCCCGCGAGCATCGTCCGGCGGTGCCCGAACCGGTCCCCGAGCCGCGCCCCGGTGATCAGGAGCACCGCGTACGCGACGGTGTAACCGGCCACCACGAGCTGCAGGCCCGCCCCGGAGGCGGCGAGGTCGGCGCGGATCGTGGGGGCCGCGACGTTCACGATGAAGACGTCGAGCAGTGCCATGAACTGGGCGGCGAGCACCACCGCGAGGAGTCTGCGCGGACCGGCCGGGGCAGCGTTGTCAGTGCCAAGGTCTTTACTGGGCACAGCAGTTGTCGTCATGGCAGCGAGCGTGCCCGCCCGCGCCCGCGCCTCACGAGAGCCCGCTGATACGGGTACTGACGGCACCTGGCAACAGCATCAGCCGCGTTCGATCCTGGGGGATGTGACGACCGTGACGGAGACAGTGGGCGCGCAGCGCCGCAGGCCCGAGCTGGCCGCGTTCCTGCGCAGCCGCCGTGCCCGGGTGACGCCGGCGGACGTGGGGATGCCGCCGGGTCTGCGCCGCCGCACTCCCGGCCTGCGCCGCGAGGAGGTCGCGCAGCTCTCCGGCGTGGGCGTGACCTGGTACACGTGGCTGGAGCAGGGCCGCCCCATCAACGCCTCGCCCCAGGTCCTGGACGCCGTGGCGCGCACGCTCCGCCTGGACGAGACGGAGCGCGAGCACCTCTACCAGCTGGCCCAGGTGGCGTACGTACCGCCGCGGGGCCCCGCCACGGACCGGGTGGGCCCGGAGATCCAGGGCATCCTCGACGCCCTGGACCCGCACCCGGCGGTGGTCTACAACGCGCGGTACGACGTCCTGGCCACCAACCCGGCCTATCTGGACCTGTTCGACACTCCTGCGGTCCGTTCCCTCGGTGTGCACAACACGCTGTGGGCGCTGTTCACGCTCGACGAGTCGGAGTGCCCGGTGATGTTCCGGGACACGGAGCTGCCGATGATGGTGGCGCAGCTGCGCCAGGCGTACGGCTCGCACGTGGGCGAGCCGCTCTGGGAGGACTTCGTGCGCGACCTGTCCGCCGCGAGCCCGCACTTCGCGGAGCTGTGGCGCAGCGGGAATGTGGTGACGCCTGGTCCGCGTGTGAAGACCTTCCGGCACAAGCGGGCCGGCGAGATACGGATGACGTCGGTGTCCTTGTCGATCAACGGCATGCCGGAGTGCCGGATCGTGGCGTACACCCCGGCCGACGAGGAGAGCCGGTCCCGTACGGCGGCACTGCGCGCGAACCGGCGCCGTTGACCCGCCGCCCCGCGCGGCGCCCCACAGAACACTCCGCACAACGCCCCGTACAAGAACCCGCACAACGCGAAATCCCGCCCCCTGGTGGGGACGGGATTTCGGTGACTGTGGAGCTAAGGAGAATTGAACTCCTGACCTCTTGCATGCCATGCAAGCGCTCTACCAACTGAGCTATAGCCCCTGGTGTTCTTCCCGCTCGGCGGGCGAACAAGAAGAACTTTAGCCTGCGACCTGCCGGAAAGTGAAATCCGGGTCCGTGGCCGCCTGCGGCGGGACCGAGCCGGGGCTCAGGTGTCGTCGCCGAGGACCGGCTCCGGCAGCGTGCCCGCGTTGTGCTCGAGGAGCCGCCAGCCGCGGGCGCCCTCGCCGAGGACCGACCAGCAGCAGTTGGAGAGGCCGCCGAGGCTCTCCCAGTGGTGCGGTTCGAGGCCGAGCAGCCGGCCGATCGTGGTGCGGATCGTGCCGCCGTGGCTGACGACGACGAGGGTGCCGCCGTCGGGCAGCTTGTCCGCGTGCCCGAGGACGACGGGCGCGGCCCGGTCGGCGACCTCGGTCTCCAGCTCGCCGCCGCCCCTGCGCACCGGCTCGCCGCGCTTCCACGCCGCGTACTGCTCGCCGTACTGGGCCATGATTTCGTCGTGCGTGAGGCCCTGCCAGTGCCCGGCGTAGGTCTCGCGCAGGCCCGCGTCGTGGGAGACGTCGAGGCCCGTCAGGGTGGACAGCTCGGCCGCCGTGGTGGCGGCGCGCTTGAGGTCGGACGCGACGATGGCGTCCGGCTTCAGGGAGGCGAGCAGCCGGGCGGCGCGGCGGGCCTGGGCGACGCCCTCGTCGGTCAGCTCGATGTCCGTGCTGCCCTGGAAGCGGCGCTCCAGGTTCCAGGACGTCTGGCCGTGCCGCCACAGGATGAGGCGGCGGCCACGGCCGCCGGATGCGTTCAGGAACGAGCGCTGGGAGGTCACCGGAAGTCCCCGGCGGCGTCCGCGTCGGCGGCCTGCTGCTCGGCGTGCTCGGCGCCCTTGCCGCGGGTGGCCTTGGCGTCCTCGGGCAGGTCGAGCTCGGGGCAGTCCTTCCACAGGCGCTCGAGGGCGTAGAAGACGCGCTCCTCGCTGTGCTGGACGTGCACCACGATGTCCACGTAGTCGAGGAGGATCCAGCGGGCCTCGCGGTCGCCCTCGCGGCGCACCGGCTTGGCGCCGAGCTCCTTGTTGAGGCGCTCCTCGATCTCGTCGACGATCGACTTGACCTGGCGGTCGTTGGGCGCGGAGGCCAGCAGGAAGGCGTCCGTGATGGCAAGGACGTCGCTGACGTCGTAGGCGATGATGTCGTGCGCGAGCTTGTCGGCGGCCGCCTGCGCGGCAACGTTGATGAGCTCGGTGGAGCGGTCCGTCGCGGTCACTACGAGGCTTTCTTTAGGCGGTCAGTTCCCGTCAAGGGTCTCACGGACCGCGGACAGCCCTTCAAACGATTACTCGGGGCCCGGCTGCACGCGCGTGTGCAGCCGGGCCCCGAGGCGGTACGGGGGCGGTGCGGGCGGGGTCAGCCCGCGCTGTAGTCGGCGCCCAGGACGACGCCGACGTCGGCGTTCGCGGCGACCTTGCCCTTCTTCACGGCGCTGCTCGGCAGGTCGAGGGTCTTGGCGACCTCGACGGCCTGCGCCTTCTGCGCGGCGTCGGCGTACGTGACCTGCGAGACCGTGCCGGCGGGCGCGTTGCCCTGGACGACGGCCCAGCCGCCGTTGACGAGGTCGACACGGGCGCTCGCCACGGACTGCTTGGTGCCGGAGACGCTGATGCGGACGGTGTCGCCCTGGTCGGGGTTCTTGACCTTGCCGCCGAGCACGTCCTTCACCACGGCCTCCGTGGCCTGGTCGGTGAGGGTGCCGTCGGGCTGCACCGGCAGAACCGACGTCTTGTAGGCGCCGGTTTTCGCGTGCTCGGCGAGCTTCGCGAGCGAGGCGCCCAGATCGTTCTCCTTGAGGGACGGATCGAGGATCTGAGTGAGGGTTTTCACGGTCGTCGTGGCGGCGTCGGGGTCGCTGGAGATCTTCCGCAGCACGCCGTGCATGACCGCGCCGAACCGCTTCAGCTGCGCCGTCTCGGTCTCGCCGGGCGCCCGGTAGGTGGCGTAGGCGACGGCCATCGGGCCGCTGAGGGTCTGCTTCTCGCCCTTCTTGACGAGCGGCGCCTCGCCCTTCTTCTTCGCTTCCGGGTCGGGCACGTTCGCGTCGGTGTCGATCTCGATGTTGCCGACGATCTCGACGAGGTTGTTCAGGTACGGGGTGTCGAGCCGCCAGGTGCCCTCGATGCTGGTGCCGAGGAGCGAGTCGATGGCTTCACGGGTGCCGCCCGCGCCGTCCTCGTCGACGGACTTGCCGAGCGTCGTGGCGGCGCCGTCGTCGTCGGTCACCGACAGGGAGTTGGGCAGCAGCACGGTGGAGCCCTGCTGCGTGGTGGTGTTGTCGACGAGCAGGGCGGTGGAGGTGCCGCCCTGCTTCGTGTTGTGCAGGTGGAGCACGATCACGTCGCGCTTCTGCGGCCCGTCCGCGACGGGGCCCGAGCCCTCCGAGCCGGAGAGTCCGGGCAGCTTGCCCGCGTACCAGAGGTAGCCGACGCCGCCCGTCAGCGCGAGGGCGAGGACGACGACCAGGGCGATCACGCGGTTGCGGCCGCGGCGCTTGGCCTCCTCGCGGCGCTCGGTGCGTGACTCGGTGAACTTCAGCCAGTCGATGACGTCCTCGGACTCGTCGTCCGGGTCCTCCACGAACTGGAACTGTTCGGTGCGGTAGGCGTTTTCGGCGCCGCGCGGCTCCTCGGCGACCGGTTCGGGGCGCTGCTGCGGCACCCACGCGGTCTGCTCCTCGACGCGCTGCTGCCCAACCCCGGCGGCGACCTGCCCGGCACCTGCGGCGGCCTGCCCGTACGGGTCGTACCCGGCGCCCGGCCCCTGCTCGTACGCCTGGCCGCCCTGCTCGTAAGCCGGGCCGCCCTGCTCGTGCCCCTGACCGCGCTGCTCGTAGCCCTGACCGCTCTGCCCGCCGCCGTAGCCGCCGCCCTGGCCGTAACCACCTTGCCCGTAGGGGCTGTTGTCGTAGGCGGGCTGTTCGGCGTACGGGTCGTAGCCGTAGCCCTGGGGCTGCTGCTGGGCGGCGTACGGGTCGTACTGGTGCTGCTGCGGGGGTTGTCGGGGCTGTGGGGCCTGCTGGGGGGCGACCTGCTGGTACACCGGCTGCCCGTACTCGTCGTAGCCGACGACCTCGTACTGGCCGGCGTACGGGTCGTAAGGGTCGTGCTGTCGGTCGTTCACCGGTGCCCCTCTCGGCTCACTCGCCGCGGTACAGCTCGCGCTTGTCGATGTAGCGCACCACGCCGTCCGGCACCAGATACCAGACGGGATCGCCCTTGGCGACCCTCGCGCGGCAGTCCGTCGAGGAGATCGCGAGGGCGGGCACCTCGACCAGGGAGACGCCGCCTTCGGGAAGGCCGTCGTCGGACAGGTGGTGGCCCGGTCGGGTGCAGCCGATGAAGTGCGCGAGGGAGAACAGCTCCTCCGCGTCCCGCCACGTGAGGATCTGCCCGAGTGCGTCGGCACCGGTGATGAAGAACAGATCCGTGTCGGGGTTGAGGGCGCGCAGATCGCGCAGAGTGTCGATCGTGTACGTCGGACCGCCGCGGTCGATGTCGATGCGGCTGACCGAGAACTGCGGGTTCTCCGCGGTCGCGATGACCGTCATGAGGTAGCGGTCCTCGGCCGGGGAGACGGCCTTGTGGCTCTTCTGCCACGGCTGCCCGGTGGGCACGAAGACGACCTCGTCCAGGTGGAACTGGGCGGCCACCTCGCTGGCGGCCACCAGGTGTCCGTGGTGGATCGGGTCAAACGTTCCGCCCATGACGCCGAGACGGCGCTTGCCCGAGATCGACGGGCCGGTAGGCATGTCCTGCTCTCCCATGCGTGCAGACCCTACCGGCCCAGGACAAGTGCCCGGTCGGCGGCAGGGGTCAGCGGTCGCGGTTGAAGCGGGTGGTGATCCAGAGGAGGAGGAGCAGCGCGACGAGGGCGCCGCCACCGGTCAGGTAGGGGCTGATGCTCGCGTGCTCGTCGACGTGCTCACCGCCGCCGGAGGCGAGGGTGACCAGCTGGGCAGTGGTGGTGTGGAGGCTCATCGTCGGCAGGACCTATCCGGGTGGCGGGCTCGAGACTTCCCGCACATCGTATGCGGGCCCCTACAGGACGCTCACGCCGACTCCGCCCCTGAGGGCGTTCCGGAACGGAAAGGCGTCGTCTCAAGCGTCGTCACCGGCTTCGTCTCAAGCGTCGTCACAGGCCTCGTCACAGGCCCCGTCTCAGGCGTCGTCGCGCTCGTCCCCGTGGTCGTCCGCGCCCCTGCCGTAGCCGCGCAGCAGCAGCCAGGCGAGCAGGGCGGCGCCGATCAGGGAGGCGACGAGGACGATGCGCAGGGTGTTGCCCGGCCCCTGGTCCTTCGCGGCGAGCTCGACGGCGGTGACCAGGGCGGTGGGGGCGTGCTCCATGGCGCGTACTCCTTCGGTGTGCTGCCCGGCCACGGTAGCCCGTGCCGGAAAGTGCGCCGATGTGCCCCCGTCACGGCGGAACCGAAACGCATAGGCTGGACGTTCCTCGGGGGCGGGACCAGCCGCAGAAAATTGGGGGCCACATGACCGAGAACAACGGACAGCACGAGAACCTCCCCGGCAGGCAGCGCCGCCGCTTCCCCGGGATCTCCTCACGGGCGTACGAACACCCGGCGGACCGCTCGGCGCTCGTGGCCCTGCGCCGGCTCAGCGGGTTCGACACCGTCTTCAAGGCGCTCAGCGGACTGCTTCCGGAGCGGAGCCTGCGGCTGCTGTTCCTGTCGGACTCGGTGCGGGTGAGCGACGCCCAGTTCGCGCACCTCAACACCATGCTGCGCGACGCCTGTTACATCCTGGACCTGGAGAAGGTCCCGCCGATGTACGTCACGCAGGACCCGAAGCCGAACGCGATGTGCATCGGCCTGGACGAGCCGATCATCGTCGTCACGACGGGCCTGGTGGAGCTGCTCGACGAGGAGGAGATGCGCGCCGTCGTCGGCCACGAGGTGGGGCACGCCCTGTCGGGCCATTCGGTGTACCGCACGATCCTGCTGTTCCTGACCAACCTGGCGCTGAAGGTGGCGTGGATCCCGCTGGGGAACGTCGCGATCATGGCGATCGTGACGGCGCTGCGCGAGTGGTTCCGCAAGTCGGAGCTGTCGGCGGACCGCGCGGGTCTGCTCGTCGGACAGGACCTGCAGGCGTCGATGCGCGGCCTGATGAAGATCGCGGGCGGCAACCATCTGCACGAGATGAACGTGGACGCGTTCCTGGAGCAGGCCGAGGAGTACGAGGCGGGCGGCGACCTGCGCGACTCCGTCCTGAAGATCATGAACGTGCTGCCCCGCTCGCACCCCTTCACGACGGTGCGCGCGGCCGAGCTGAAGCGCTGGTCCGAGTCCCGCGACTTCCAGCGGATCATGGACGGCCACTACCCGAAGCGGAACGAGGACAAGGACACGTCGGTCTCCGACTCCTTCCGCCAGTCCGCGTCGAGCTACGCGAGCGATGTCCGTACGTCGAAGGACCCGCTGATGAAGCTGGTCTCCGACATCGCGGGCGGTGCGGGCGACCTGGGCGGGAAGCTGCGGGACAGGTTCACGGGCGCCGGCGGCCAGAACGGCCCGGGCGGAGCGGCGAGCAGCCGCGACCACGACGGTGACGGTGACACCCACGGCGACGGCGACGGGACCGGAGGCGACCGGAACGGCCGCTAGGCCCGAGGCGAAGGCCGCGCCGACGGCGCCAGGGTCCCGCACAGGGCCGTGCTGCGCGGGCCGCTCGCGTACGGGTCGGTGCCCGCGGGTCCGCCCGGCTTCGCCGTCTGCCCGGCGTGCAGCGGCCGCAGCCGGTCCGCGGAAGGCGTGGCGCAGGCGAGCGGCCCGGCCTGGAGGTGCGAGGTGAGCAGTTCGGCGCGCTGGCGTTGCAGATCCTCGCGGTCGAAGCGGAAGTGCAGCTCACGGCGGACGGTGAACAGGCTGGCCCGCTCGTCCGCGCCGCCCGCGGGGCGTACGGCGTAGACGAAGGTGTGCTCGGAGGTCACGTCGATGAGCTCGGCGTTGATCTCGGCCGCGCGCAGGCTGCCCTGGACGCGGATGCGCGGGTCAGCGAGCTCGGTCCGCTCCGGGTCGAGGCGGACGACCCAGCCGGTCGCGGCGTGCCTGCCGTCGGCGGCGGGCCGGGACATGCTGCGGTCGAACTGGTCCAGCTGGTCCGGGTCGAGCAGGATCCGCGCGGAACGCACGTCGCCGCCGGTGAGCGCGTCGGGGTCGAGGGAGGACGCCACCAGGTAGTCCTTGGCGGTGGTCAGGGCCGTCAGCACCTGACTGTCGGAGAAGTGCTCGGTGCGGCGCGCGGCGGGCAGCGCGATCCCGGCGGCCCCGGACTTGAACTGCGCGGCGGGACTGCGCGCGAACAGCTCGGCGACGTCCTGCGTGCCGGGGACGGCCCCGGGCGGGGCGAGCGGCACGACGGTCGTCCGCAGCGGGTCGGCGGGCCGGTGCCGCGGCGGCGGGGCCGGGTTGCGTACGCCCATGAAGACCGCCGTGCCGAAGGCGATCGCGATGAGCAAGACCAGCAGCAGGGCCTGCCGGGGCAGCGAGCGGGTGCCGGTGGCCGCGGCAGCGGCGGGGCGGCGGCGCACGGCCGGGGCGTGCTCCCCTACCCGCTCACGCGCGGAGAACTCCTGGAGGCGGGCAGCGCGTACGAACGACTCGTCGAAGACGACGGATCGGTACTCTTCCTCGCCTCCACCGGGGACGCCTTCTGGTGTGCCTTCGGGTGTGCCCTCAGGTGGGTCTCCAGGCCCGGCCATACTTTCAGGGTAGGTCTCCGGCGGCCCGGGTAAACGCACCGCTGCGCGTCAACTTCCCCCAGGCACAAAGAACTTATGGCGCGGGCGCGGGGCGTTCGGCGGGGAGGGACGGGACGGCCGGGCCCGGCTGTGTGGCGGGGCCGCCGTCGACGCCGGTCGTGGCGGGCGGGGGCGCCGGATCCTGGCGGCTGGAGGAGTTGCCGCGGTAGACGGCGGTGAAGGCCAGGGCGACCATGCCGATGCCCATGACCAGGGCGAGCACCCAGGCGACGGGCCGGTGCCAGCGCCCCGGCGCGCGCCGTCCCGCGCCGGTCTCCCCGCACTCGGCGCAGGGCCCGGCGGAGCCGTGCACGACACAGCCGCCTTGGCCGGGGCCCTGCCCGTACTCGTGCCCGTACGCGGCGTACGGATCGTCGCGGTCCGGTTCGTGTCCGTAGTCGTCCCCGTACCGGCCGTCGGGTCCGTCGAAGGCGTCGCGGCGGTGTTCGGCCTCGGCTCGGGCCTGGGCGGCGGCGAGGAGGCGCTCGACGGCGCTGGGCTCGTGGAAGGCGGCGGAGCGGACGAAGTCCTCGTCGAAGACCACGGCGGCGAACTCCTCGTCCGCACGTCCGTGGTCGCGGTCGTCGTCGGGCTCCCGGCCGTCCCCTGACGGCGTGCCCCCCACGTCCTCCGGCACGGGTCCAGAGTAGACCTGGGGGGTCAATTTGGGCAGGGCGTAAGGAAATACGGCTCAGCGGGTGTGGCCGTCGCCGGTGACGATGTACTTCGTCGACGTCAGCTCGGGCAGGCCCATCGGGCCGCGGGCGTGCAGCTTCTGCGTGGAGATGCCGATCTCGGCGCCGAAGCCGAACTGGCCGCCGTCGGTGAACCGCGTGGAGGCGTTCACGGCGACGGTCGTGGAGTCGACCAGCTGGGTGAAGCGGCGGGCGGCCTGCTGCGAGGTGGTGACGATGGCCTCGGTGTGCCCGGAGGTCCACAGCCGGATGTGCTCGACGGCCTTGTCGAGGGAGTCGACGACGGCGGCGGCGATGTCGTACGAGAGGTACTCGGTCTCCCAGTCCTCGGGGGTGGCCGGGAGGACGGTGGCGTCGGACTTCTCGCCGTACGCCTGGACGCGCTCGTCGCCGTGGACGGTCACGCCGGCCTGGGCGAGGGCGTCGAGGGCGCGGGGCAGGAAGGCCTCGGCGATGTCGGCGTGCACCAGGAGGGTCTCGGCGGCGTTGCAGACGCTGGGGCGCTGGGCCTTGGAGTTGATCAGGATGTCGACGGCCATGTCGAGGTCGGCGGCGGCGTCCACGTAGACGTGGCAGTTGCCGGTGCCGGTCTCGATGACGGGGACCGTGGACTCCTCGACGACGGTCTTGATGAGGGAGGCGCCGCCGCGCGGGATCAGCACGTCGACGAGGCCGCGGGCGCGCATCAACTCCCGCACGGAGTCCCGGGATTCGCCGGGGACTAGCTGCACGGCGTCGGCGGGCAGCCCGGCCCCGCCGACGGCGTCGCGCAGGACGCGGACGAGGGCGGTGTTGGAGTGGTACGCGGAGGACGAGCCGCGCAGCAGCACCGCGTTGCCGGACTTGAGGCAGAGGGCGGCGGCGTCGACGGTGACGTTGGGGCGGGCCTCGTAGATGATCCCGACGACGCCGAGCGGGACGCGGACCTGGCGCAGGTCGATGCCGTTGGGCAGGGTCGAGCCGCGCACGACCTCGCCGACCGGGTCGGGCAGGGCCACGACGTCCCGTACGTCGGAGGCGATGGCGCGGACGCGCTCCGGGGTGAGGGTGAGGCGGTCGATGATCGACTCGCTGGTGCCGGCGGCGCGGGCCTTGGCGATGTCCTCGGCGTTGGCCTCGACGATTTCCTTCGTCCGCACTTCCAGGGCGTCCGCGATGGCGAGCAGCGCGTCGTCCTTGGCGGCCCGCGGCAGTGGCGCGATGTCCGCGGCGGCGGCGCGGGCGCGGTAGGCGGCCTGGGCGACCGGGGACATGTCGGCGTACGGGGAGAGCGAGGTCATGTCCGAAAGGGTATCCGGGCGGGTTCCGCGCTTCGGCGGGTGTTTCGTACTGCGAGACGGCCCTTGAGACCGGTCACGGGGGCCCGGACTCACCGTTCGGGGAGTCCTCCTCCCGATCTCGGCCGGATTCGATCGGCGCCGGGTCGTTCGGGAGGGGGACGCGGGTCAGAAAGGGTGGACGCCCACGGGTGCCGCAGGGGGTGGGCCGTAGCCCTCGGCGATGCGCTGGTGGTACGTGTCCCGGTCGATCACCTCGAGGCCGACGATCTCCCACGGCGGCAGCTGCGCGGTCTGCCGGTGCTCGCCCCAGAGCCGGAGGGCGACGGCGGCGGCGTCGTGGAGGTCACGGGCCTCCTCCCAGTACCGGATCTCCGCGTGGTCGTTCGCGTACCTGCTGGTCAGCAGGAACGGGTGGTCGTGGGCGAGCTGTTCGAGGCCTCGCCTGATGTCCGGGAGCGGGGTCGCCGGGCCGGACACGCTCAGCGTGACGTGCCACAGGCGCGGCTCGTCGGCCGGCGCCGGCCGCTCCTGCTCGGACCGCTGCGCTGTCGACTCGGTCCGCTCGTCCGGGTCCGCGGGGCCGTCGCCCGTCCTGACGCTGGTCAGGGCCCGCTCCCCGCCTCGGGACGCCGCCCCAGGGCGCGCTCGTCTCACCGGCGGCCTCCTGCTCTGCCTTCGTCGTGCGGACCTGCCCCGTCCGCAACACTGCCCCGCAAACAATTGCCCCGCATCAAAGTTGACCAGGCCGGGGCGCTTTCCGTGGGCTTTTTACGGAAGGTCCCCCTCCCAAGGCGGCCCATTTCGGCCGGATCAGGCTTCGAGCTGCACAGACACCTCGTACGCCGTCAACCGCCTCAGTCGTGCAACAGCACCAGGTCGTCGCGGTGCACGACCTCCCGGTCGTACGCCGGGCCCAGCTCCTTGGCCAGCTCGTACGTGGAGCGGCCGATGAGCTGCGGGATCTCCTTGGCGTCGAAGTTGACGAGGCCGCGGGCGACAGCGCGCCCCTCCGCGTCCCGCAGCTCGACGGGATCGCCCGCGCTGAACTCGCCCTCGACGGCCTGGATGCCGGCGGGCAGCAGGGACGTGCGCCGCTCGCAGACGGCCCGTACCGCGCCGTCGTCGAGGGTGAGCGCGCCCTGCGGGGTGGAGGCGTGCTGCAGCCAGAGCAGGCGGTCGGCGGAGCGGCGGCCGGTGCTGTGGAAGTGCGTGCCGGTGTCGCGGCCGGCGAGCGCGTCCGCGGCGTGCACGGCGGAGGTGAGGACGACGGGGATGCCGGCCGCGGCGGCGATCCGCGCGGCCTCGACCTTGGTGACCATGCCGCCGGTGCCGACCCCGGCCTTGCCCGCGCTGCCGATCTGCACGTGTGCGATGTCGTCGGGCCCGCGCACCTCCTCTATCCGCGAGGTGCCGGGCTTGGCCGGGTCCCCGTCGTAGAGCCCGTCCACGTCGGAGAGGAGCACGAGGAGGTCGGCGCGGACGAGGTGGGCGACAAGGGCGGCCAGGCGGTCGTTGTCGCCGAAGCGGATCTCGTCGGTGGCCACCGTGTCGTTCTCGTTGACGACCGGCAGGGCGCCCATGGCGAGCAGCTGGTCGAGGGTCCGCGAGGCGTTCCGGTGGTGGGCGCGGCGGGCCATGTCGTCGCTGGTCAGCAGGACCTGGCCGACGCGTACGCCGTACCGCGCGAAGGACGCGGTGTAGCGGGCGACGAGCAGGCCCTGGCCGACGCTGGCCGCGGCCTGCTGGCGGGCCAGGTCGCGCGGGCGGCGGCGCAGGCCGAGCGGGGCGAGACCGGCGGCGATGGCGCCGGACGAGACCAGGACGATCTCCTTCTCGCCGCCGCTGCGGGACTTCGCGAGGACGTCGACGAGGGCGTCCACCCGGTCCGCGTCCAGGCCGCCGGAGGCCGTGGTGAGCGAGGAGGACCCCACCTTCACGACGATGCGGCGGGCCTCGGCCACGCTCTTCCTTGCTACGCCTGACGCTGCGCCTGACACCTGTGATCCCCTGTGCTGCTTGGTACGCCACTCGCTCCGCAATCTACGTGAGAGATACAGGCGTCCGCCTTCGCATTCCGACCCGTGGGCAGCGCGGGGGCAGCGCGGCGCCGCGCGCAGGGGCGGAAGAGGGCGTGGGGCGGACGGCCGGGGCGGGCTCGGGGTTGGGTCGCTTTGCCCCGGTATCCGGTGATAGTTGTCACGGAAGATTGCCCAGGCAGCGCCGATGGTCATACGGTCAGGGGTCAGCCTTCCCCGGACGGTCCTCCCCCACGGGCCGCTGCGGGGTCATTTTTCACCGCATTCCCCCCATCCGAACTTTGCCAGGAGCCCAGCCCGTGCCCTCCGCCGGACTCGCCCCCCGCCGCGTCGTGCAGCTGCTCTCGCTGTTCACGATGTTCGCGCTCTTCACGGCGCAACTCGCCGGCGCTCTGCTGCCGAATCTGCCCGTCTTCATCGTCGCGAGCGCCGGCGGTCTGGCCCTCGACACCTATCTGCAGTACAAGCGCCCGGGCCTCCTCGCCCTGCTCGCCAAGATCCGTTTCGACGTGACGGTACGCCAGCTGCTCCGCGACATGCTGATCGTCGTCGGCCTGCTCCGGCTGCCCGGCATCAACCCGCTCGCCGAGCAGGCGCCGCTCACCATCGCGCTGCTCGCCTTCTACCTGGCGCACTTCGTCTGCCAGGCCCTGGCCGTACTGGTCCGGCGCAGCCGCCAGCTCCCCATCGTCACGCGCAACATCGACGCGTCGGCGCTGCACCTGAGCGCCGCCCCGCCGCGCATCCTGGCCCGCCGCCAGGCCCACCGCCTGCTTGTCTTCTCGGCCCCCGCGACGGTCGGCCTGATGGTCTCCGCGCTCACCAAGACGGTGTACGCGGGCGCGGTCGGCGTCGGCGTCTCGCTCGCCCTGATGGCGGGCGGCACGGCGTACCTGGCCACGTGGATGCTGCCGAAGAAGCGCCGCGTCAACGACGAGAAGGTCATGGAGTGGCTGTCGTCCTGGCTGGACGAGTACAAGCCGACCGTCGCCATGTACTTCTCCGGCGGCACGACCTCCGCGTACCAGGCGAACATGTGGCTGTCGACGCTCGCCAAGGTCGACGGCAAGCCGCTGATCGTGCTGCGTGAGCGCTTCATGGTGCAGAAGATCGACGCCACCGACGTGCCGATCCTGTGCGTCCCCAAGGTCGCGAACATGTTCGCCCTGGAGGACTCGACGCTGAAGATGATGCTGCACCCGGCGAACGCCGCGAAGACCTCGCAGGTCCTGCGCATCCCCACGCTGAAGCACGCCTTCATCAACCACGGCGAGAGCGACAAGCTGTCCTCCTGCAACCCGTACGCGAAGGCCTACGACGAGGTCTGGGTCGCCGGCCCCGCCGCCCGCGACCGCTACCAGCTCGCGGACATCGGCGTCGACGACAAGGACGTCGTGGAGGTCGGCCGCCCGCAGCTCTCCCCGATCCGCCCGTACACGGGCGCCCCGACCGGCGAGTACACGACGGTCCTCTACGCCCCCACCTGGGAGGGCTGGGACGGCAACCCGGGCAACACCTCGGTCGTCCTCGCCGGCGAGAACATCGTCCGCGAGCTGCTCGCCGACCCGAAGGTCCGGCTGCTCTACAAGCCGCACCCGATGACGGGCTCGCAGGACCCGCGCGCGGGCGCCGCCAACGACCGCATCAAGGCGATGATCCGCGAGGCCAACACGCAGCGCACCGGCCCGCGCCCCGGCCCCGAGGCCGAGCGTGAGCTGGCCCTGCGCGCCGCCGAGCTGGACGCGCTCACCGCGTCGTCGTTCCGCACCGGGACCGACGAGCAGGAGCGGATGATGCTGCAGACCGCGCCCTCCGGCGACCGCGAGGCGGCCGTGGCCGCGGCGACGGCGGCCTGGGAGGCGGCGTACTGGAGCTCGTTCCCGGAGTGGGAGCACCAGATCATCACCAGCGCCCGGCCGCCGATCTTCTCCTGCTTCAACCAGGCCGACCTGCTGATCAGCGACGTCTCCTCGGTGGTCTCGGACTGGCTGAGCAGCGAGAAGCCGTACGCGGTCGCCAACACGTCCGGCATGACCGAGGCCGAGTTCCGCTCCGGCTTCCCGACGGTCCGCGCGGCGACGATCCTCACGCCCGAGGCGGACGGTGTGCCCGCGCTCCTGGACGCGGTCCGCAACCCGGAGCTCGACACGTACGCCGACGCCCGCGCCGAGCTGAAGGAGCACCTGCTCGGCCCGTCGGACCCGCCGTCCCTGGACCGCTTCAACGCCGCGATCCGCGCCCTGTGCGCCGAGTCCGACGCCCGCCGCGCCCGCGCGGAGTCCCGCGTGGTCTCGGAGATCCCGGCCCAGCGCACGACGGAGACGGACACGGCGGAGACGGACACGGCGGCCGACGAGGACGCCGAAGAGGTCAGCGCCTGATCGGGTGACCTACCCCCGCTGTGGGCAATCGTTCCGCAGGGCGATGGGGGCGCCCCCTGCTCGAGCGAAGCCGAGAGCTCGGGGGAGGGTGGGCACAACGCCCACGCGCCGAGTGCGCTGAACGCCGACCTACGGCAACACAAGAGGGCGGCACCCGGAAATCTCCGGGTGCCGCCCTCTTACGTATCCGAGAAGCAGAAGCCTCAGAACGGCTTGAACTCGTCGAACTCCTGCTCCGCCTCGTCCCGCTCCGCCTGCTTGTCCCGGCGTCGCTGTGCCGCAGGCCGCGGGGCCTCGAAGCGGTGGTCCTCGCCGCGCCGGCCGAGCATCTCCGCACCGGACGCCACCGTCGGCTCCCAGTCGAAGACGACCGCGTTCTCCTCCGGGCCGATCGCCACGCCGTCGCCCGCCCGGGCGCCGGCCTTCGTCAACTCGGCCTCGACACCGAGGCGTTCGAGCCGGTCGGCCAGGTAGCCCACGGCCTCGTCGTTGTTGAAGTCCGTCTGCCGCACCCAGCGCTCCGGCTTCTCGCCGCGCACCCGGTACAGCCCGTCCTCCTCGCGTACGACGGTGAAGCCGGTGTCGTCCACGGCCTTCGGGCGGATGACGATCCGGGTCGCCTCCTCCTTCGGCTTCGCGGCCCGGGCACCGGCGACCAGCTCGGCCAGCGCGTACGACAGCTCCTTGAGGCCGGTGTGGGCGACCGCGGACACCTCGAAGACGCGGTAGCCGCGCTCCTCCAGGTCGGGCCGGACCATCTCGGCGAGGTCCTTGCCGTCGGGGATGTCGATCTTGTTGAGGACGACGAGCCGCGGCCGGTTCTCCAGACCCGCGCCGTACTCCCGCAGCTCGGCCTCGATCACGTCCAGGTCGGACAGCGGGTCGCGCTCGGACTCCAGGGTGGCCGTGTCCAGGACGTGCACGAGCACCGAGCAGCGCTCGACGTGCCGCAGAAACTCCAGGCCGAGGCCCTTGCCCTGGCTGGCGCCGGGGATGAGGCCCGGCACGTCCGCGATCGTGTAGACCGTCGCACCGGCGGTGACCACGCCGAGGTTCGGCACGAGCGTCGTGAACGGGTAGTCCGCGATCTTCGGCTTGGCCGCGGACAGCACCGAGATCAGCGAGGACTTGCCCGCGCTCGGGTAGCCGACGAGCGCCACGTCCGCGACGGTCTTCAGCTCCAGGACGATGTCGCCGGTCTGGCCGGGCTCGCCGAGCAGCGCGAAGCCGGGCGCCTTGCGCCGCGCGGACGCGAGCGCCGCGTTGCCGAGCCCGCCCCGGCCGCCCTGCGCCGCCACGTACGAGGTGCCCTGGCCGACGAGGTCGGCGAGGACGTTGCCCTCCTTGTCGAGGACGACGGTGCCGTCCGGCACGGGCAGGACCAGGTCCTGACCGTCCTTGCCGGAACGGTGGCCGCCCTCGCCGGGCTTGCCGTTGGTGGCCTTGCGGTGCGGGCTGTGGTGGTAGTCGAGCAGGGTGGTCACGGACTGGTCGACGACGAGCGTGATGTCGCCGCCCCGCCCGCCGTTGCCGCCGTCGGGGCCGCCGAGCGGCTTGAACTTCTCCCGGTGGACGGAGGCACAGCCGTGACCTCCGTTACCCGCGGCGATGTGCAGCTCGACGCGGTCCACGAAGGTGGTCATGGTGGTGTGCCTCCAGGGGTGCTCCCAGTACGTCCAGCGGTACTGGCGATTGCTGTCTATCTAGTAACACGCCGAGGGCGGACCCGCTTCCCGTACGAAAGCCGTACGGGAAGTGAGGTCCGCCCTCGGAAAGCCGCGGGAATCCGCGATCGAACTCGCTCTACGGTGCCTGGGTTCAGGCGACCGGAACGATGTTCACGACCTTGCGGCCGCGGTGGGTACCGAACTCCACCGAACCGGCGTCGAGCGCGAACAGGGTGTCGTCCTTGCCGCGACCCACGCCGTTGCCCGGGTGGAAGTGGGTGCCGCGCTGGCGGACCAGGATCTCACCGGCGTTGACGACCTGACCGCCGAAGCGCTTCACGCCGAGCCGCTGAGCGTTGGAATCGCGACCGTTCCGGGTGGACGATGCGCCCTTCTTGTGTGCCATCTCTCCTCAGTCCCTTACTTCGCAGCCGTGGGGATCTCAGTGACCTTGATCGCCGTGTACTGCTGGCGGTGGCCCTGACGACGGCGGTAACCGGTCTTGTTCTTGTAGCGAAGGATGTCGATCTTCGCGCCCTTGTGGTGGTCCACGACCTCGGCCTGGACCTTGATGCCGGCCAGCACCCACGGGTCGCTGGTCACGGACTCGCCGTCGACGAGCAGCAGGGTCGAGAGCTCGACCGTGTCGCCAACCTGGGCAGTGGAAATCTTGTCAACCTCGACGATGTCACCGACAGCAACCTTGTGCTGGCGGCCACCGCTGCGCACGATTGCGTACACGCGGATCTCACTCTCTACGACTCGAAACGGGACCCCCGCAGTCCAGCCGCCCGTCGCTCCAGAGCTGGAGGGCGATCGGCCTCTCCCGGGCACGAGGCGCGGGAGGCTCCCGGACAGAGACCCGGGAGGAGAAAGGTTTACAGGGGTGCGGCACGTCTATCGACACGCCGACGGTCAAGATTACGGTGACCGCCCGGAAGGGTCAAACCGGCCCCTGCCCGGCGCCGAGCGGGCGCGCTACGCGAAGCGCCGCTCACCGTCCTGCGGCAGCGGCTTCACGCCCTTGCACAGGTCCGTCGAGTCCGCGCTGCCCGGCCAGGCGACCGCCCGCACCCGGTCGAAGTGCGCCCGGTACGCGTCGTGCACCGAGTCGTCGTCGACCTTCACCAGCGCCTCGTCGTTCTCCCGCAGCGCCGGCCCGGTGTGGTTGCCGGACCCGGTGAACGTGAGCTTGTTCCGCTCGCCGACGTACATCCCGTCGATCAGCAGGTACTTGTTGTGCACGATGTACGGCGTGACCAGCTTCCCGCCCGGGTTCTGCGGGTCCCGGTCGTCGTTGTAGCAGCGCAGGGACGGGCCGCCGGAGGTGTGCAGCGCCTCCCAGGTGCCCGGCGTGCCGCCCTGGCTCGCGGCGCTGTCGGTCTCCGCGTACGTCACGTACACGTAGCAGCCCGCCTTCCGCAGGGCGACCAGCTTGTCCGCGATGGCCTGCCGGGTCAGCTTGAAGACGCCGACGCGGACCCTGGTGTGCTGGGTGACGCCCGCGGAGTCCTTGTACGTGCAGGTGATGTTGTTCAGCACCGAGTGCACGGTGTCGGTCTCGACGGTCGTCCCGGCCCGCGGGAAGTAGTACGCCTTGTAGCGGCCGTCGGTCACCGTGCGGTAGCGCCAGGACGCCCAGTCCTTGCGGGTCATCTCGGCGAAGTAGGCGGAGTACGCGGCGAACAGCCCCGAGTTGTCCGGCAGTTGCAGCGCGTCGTTGAAGAACTTGGTGTTCGCGGACGGCGTCGAGTTGGTCGTCGTCTGCACGACCACGTCCCGGCCGCCCTCGACCGCCGAGAACAGCCAGAACTTGTTGTGCATGATCGACTTCCCGAACTGCGGGTCGCCGAGGCACGACTTGCCCGTAGGACAGAGCAGCACGAACGACGACTTCGTCCGGTCGGACCCGAGCGCGGCCTTCAAGGTGGCGTACGAGGGGTTGGTGGGGTTGTCGCTGACGCTGGTCTCGTCGAGCAGGACCTGGATGTGGACGCCGCGGGACTGGGCGCGCAGCAGGGCGTCGACGACCGTCTTCTCCCAGACGTGGTAGACGGCCACCTTGATCGTGGAGCCGGGGAGCGCGGAGTCGGTGAGGCGCAGCAGCCGCTCGCGTATCGCGTACTGCTCGGTCGTGCCGCCCAGCGGGTCGTTGAACACCGGGCCCTCGGACAGGGCCTGCGGTGGGGCCGGGGTCTGCGGTCGGGCCTGGGCCTGCGGTTCGGCCGGGGCCTGCGGTTCCGTCGTCGTGGCGGCCTGAGCGACGGCTGTCTGGGCCGCCGCCGCAGACAGTGCGGTCATGAAAACGGCGAGGCCCCGCGCACCGCTGCGCAGCCTCGCCGTGGAGCCCCGTCCCTCGTATCTCGGGCGCACGGGCACAGAAATCCCCTCCCCTGCCCCGGCCACGCGTCCCACCCGGACACCGCTCCGAACACCTGACCGTGGGCTCATGTGTGTGACTCACGAGTCTTACACAGAGTGTCCGTGCGGTTGTAGAGGGTGGCGGCGGATTGATCGTGCGCAGCAACGACGGCGCCCCCGCACCGGGTTCTCCGGGTGCGGGGGCGCCGTCTTCAGCGGGTGCCGGGCGGTACGCCGTCCGGTCAGCCTTCGTCGGTCGATGCGGAGGCCGAGACGGAGGGCAGCGCCTGCTGCTCCGCCGCGGCGGTCTTCTTCGCCGTCTTCTTGGCGGCCGTCTTCTTGGCCGTCGTCTTCTTGGCCGCGGTCTTCTTCGCGGTCGTCGTCTTCTTCGCCGCCGCCTTCTTCGCGGGGGCCTTCTTCGCGGCGGCCTTCTTCGTGGTCTTCTTCGCCGCCTTCTTGGCCGGCGCGACCTCGGCCTCGGGCTCGGCCTCCGCCTTCTCGACGGGCGCCTCGACCTCGGGCTCGGCCTTCGCCGGCGCAGCGGGCTGCTCCGACGGGACCACCACGACGGCCGCCTCGGCGGAAGCGGTCGGCGCCGACGCCTTGCGCACCGCACGACGACGGGGCCGCGCGGGCGCCGCCTCGACGGGAGCGGCCTCCGGCTCCGGCTGCGCCTCGGCCACCGGAGCCTCGGCCACGACCGGCTCGGTCACGACCGGCTCGGTCACGGCAGGCTGCGCCGCAACGGGCTCGACCACGGCCACGTCCTCGGCCGGCTTCGGCGAACCGGCGGGCGCCGTCGCCTTCCGCGTGGCCCGACGACGCGTACGGCCCTTCGGAGCGGCCTCCTCGACGACGGCCGGGGCGGCCTCGGCGGCGGGCTCGGCGACCGGAGCCGCCTCCTCCACCGGAGCGGCCTGCTCGGCCTCCGCCACCGGAACCTCGGCCTCGGCCGGAGCCTCCGCCTCGGCGGCCTTGCGTCCGCCCCGCTTCGCCTTCTTCGCGCCCTTGGCCGCCTTCTCGACAGGCTCGGACGGCTCGGACGGCTCCGCGCGCTCGGTCACCTCGGCCTGCTCGGGCAGCTGCTCGGCCGGCTTCGGCGCACCCGCGGGGGCCGACACCTTGCGCGCGCCCCGGCGCCGACGGCCACGGGACGCGGCCGCCTCCGCCTCGGCGGCGCTGGAGTACAGCTCCTCGTCCGGGCGGAACTCGGGCTCGGCGAGCTTCTCCGGGGCCGCGACCTCGGCGGCGACCTCCGCCTCCGTCTCGGCCTCGACGACCTCCGCCTTCTCGGCGGCCGGCGCCTCGTGGACGTGCTCCTGACCGTCCTTGCGGCCGCGCTTCTTGGAGCGCTTGCCGCCGCCACCGGCGGAGGTCGGCTGCTCCATGTGCACGATCACGCCACGGCCGTTGCAGTGCACGCAGGTCTCGGAGAAGGACTCCAGGAGCCCCTGCCCGACCCGCTTGCGGGTCATCTGCACGAGGCCGAGCGAGGTCACCTCGGCGACCTGGTGCTTCGTACGGTCCCGGCCCAGGCACTCCAGCAGGCGTCGCATGACCAGGTCCCGGTTGGACTCCAGGACCATGTCGATGAAGTCGACGACGACGATGCCGCCCAGGTCGCGCAGCCGCAGCTGGCGCACGATCTCCTCGGCCGCCTCCAGGTTGTTCCTGGTGACGGTCTCCTCGAGGTTGCCGCCCTGACCGGTGAACTTGCCGGTGTTGACGTCGATGACGACCATCGCCTCGGTCTTGTCGATCACGAGGGAGCCGCCGGAGGGCAGCCACACCTTGCGGTCGAGCGCCTTGGCGAGCTGCTCGTCGATCCGGTACGTCGCGAAGACGTCGACCTCGGACGTCCACTTCTGCAGCCGGTCCGCGAGGTCGGGCGCGACGTGGTTCACGTACCCGTGGATCGTCTCCCAGGCCTCGTCACCGCTGACGACGACCTTGGAGAAGTCCTCGTTGAAGATGTCGCGGACGACGCGGACGGTCATGTCCGGCTCGCCGTACAGGAGGCTCGGCGAGCTCGTCGAGGCCTGCTTCGACTTCTTCTTGATCTCTTCCCACTGCGCCTGCAGCCGCTCGACGTCACGGCGCAGCTCGTCCTCGCTCGCACCCTCGGCGGCGGTGCGCACGATGACGCCCGCGTCCTCGGGGACGATCTTCTTGAGGATGGTCTTCAGACGCGCGCGCTCGGTGTCGGGCAGCTTGCGGCTGATGCCGGTCATCGAGCCCTCGGGCACGTACACCAGGTAGCGGCCGGGCAGCGAGACCTGGCTGGTCAGGCGGGCGCCCTTGTGGCCGATCGGGTCCTTGGTGACCTGCACCAGGACGGACTGGCCGGACTTGAGCGCGGTCTCGATGCGGCGCGGCCCGTTGGCCAGGCCGAGCGCCTCGAAGTTGACCTCGCCCGCGTACAGCACGGCGTTGCGGCCCTTGCCGATGTCGATGAAGGCGGCCTCCATCGACGGCAGGACGTTCTGCACCTTGCCCAGGTAGACGTTGCCGACGTACGAGGTCGACTGCTCCTTGTTGACGTAGTGCTCGACGAGGATGTTGTCCTCGAGCACGCCGATCTGGGTGCGATCGCCGTTCTGCCGGACGATCATCTCCCGGTTGACCGCCTCGCGGCGGGCCAGGAACTCGGCCTCGGTGATGATCGGCACGCGCCGGCGGCCCTGCTCGCGGCCCTCGCGGCGGCGCTGCTTCTTGGCCTCCAGACGGGTCGAGCCCTTGATGGACTGCACCTCGTCGGACGGCTCGGTCTCCTTCTTCGGCCGCGGCTCGCGGACCTTGACGACCGTGCGCTCCGGGTCGCCCTCGCCCGGCTCGGTGTCGGCGGCCGAGTCACCGGCGCGACGACGGCGGCGACGACGGCGACGGCTGCTGGAGGAGCCGCCCGCACCCGGGTGCTCGCGCTCCTCGGCCGCCTCCTCGGCGTCCTCCTCGGCCTGCTCGGCGGTGTCCTCGGCGTCCTGCGCGGCCTGCTCGGCGGCGATGTCCGCGGAGCTCTCCTCGCCGTTGTCCTCGTGCTCCTGCTCGGCGGACTCCCCACGGCGACGGCGACGGCCACCGCGGCGGCGACGACGGCCCTGGCGGCCGCCCTGCTCGTCGGTCTCGTCCCCTTCGGCGGACTCGCCCTCGACGGACTCCTCGGCGGCCTCGGCCTCCGCGGGCTCCTCCTCGACGGCCTCCTCGGCCGGCTCGGCGGCGGGCGCCTGCTCGACGGGCTCGCCGCGGCGACGGCGCCGACGACGGCCGCCGACGGCGGGCTCCTCCTCGACGGCGGCCGGGGCTGCCGGGGCGGACGACTCGGCGGCCTCCTCGGCCGCTTCCGCGGCGGCCGCTGCGGCGGCGCGCTCCGGCGTCTGGAACATCGGCTCGGTGAACACCGGCGCCTGGAACACGGCGACGGCGGGCCGCTTCGGCTTGCGCGAGGCGGGCTCCTCGGCCTCCTGCTCGGCACGGGCGGCGCCGCGCGGCTCGGAGAAGATCGACGTCGCCTTGCGGGCGGCGCGGCGACGGCCGCGCTTCGGCGCCTCGGCGGGCGCCTCGGCCACGCTCTCGGCGGACGCGGCCTCGACCGGCACGTCGGCGGCGGCCGCGCTCTCGACGGCGGGGGTCTCGGCGGCGGGGGTCTCGGCGGCGGGGGTCTCGACGGCCTGCGTCTCCTCGGCGGCGGGCGCGCTCACCTTGCGGGTGGCGCGACGCCGCGTACGACGCGGAGCAGCATCCTCCGCCGGAGCCTCCGCGGCGGGAACCTCAGCCGGAGCCTCGGCCTCGACGGCGGGGGCAGGCGCGGCCTCGGCGGCGACGGGCGCGCTCTCCTCGGCACTCTTCGGCGCACCGGCGGGCGCGCTCGCCTTCCGCGTGGCACGACGCCGCGTACGACGCGGAGCGGCATCCTCCGCCGGAGCCTCCGCGGCGGGAACCTCAGCCGGAGCCTCGGCCTCGACGGCGGGGGCAGGGGCGGCCTCGACGGCAGCGGCCTCGGTGACAGCGGGCTCGGTGACGGCGGCGGCAGCCGCAGCGGCGCTCTCGTCGGCGGCCTTCGGCGAACCGGCGGGCGCGGAGGCGCGGCGCGTGGCACGGCGGCGGGCGCGCGGCGGGGCGGCGCTCTCGGAAGTCTCGGGGGCCTCAGTGGCCTCGGGGGCGGACGCGGCAGCGGCGGTCTCGACCTCTTCGGTCTCCTCCTCCGCCACGTCCTCGGGGTCGGCGGCGGACACGGTCACGGTCGCCGCCGGAGTGGTCTCGGCCGCCGCGGTGGGCGGCCCGGCCGGGCGGGAAGCGGCGCGGCGCCGACGGCGCGGCGGCAGCTTGTCGCCAGGGGCGTTGTTGTGTTCCTCGGCTTCGCCGGTCACACCGGACTCGTTGGGCTCGAGCATGCGGGCGGTTCTCCCGTCAGGCTCCCGGGCGCCGCGCCTTGCACCGGTGACGTCCGCGGCCGGCGCGCGATGCGCGGGGCCGCCGTCCGGTAGGCGCGGGCGCCGCACGGGAGCTCTCTTTGTCTGTCTCGCCGGTTCCGTACGCGATGTACGCACGGCCTGGCGAAAGTCTTGGTGGTCAGCGCGCGGCCCGACCCGGTTGGCTCCCGAGTACGAGGGCTGCGCTACGACGGACGTCCCTACGCGGAGCCTTCCGGCACCTGCGCTGCCGCGGCGGGCGATCCGGCGGCCCCTGAGCGATCGGCCGGGGCGGCCGTGACTGCCTCGCGGTCGGGCGCGAGCGGGTCGGTCACCGTGCCGGTCTCTTCATCGAATGGCCCCTGCGCCAGCCTGGTCACCGCGACGGGGACCGGCGGCGCCAGGTCGGCCACAGCTCGGAGACCGGACAGGACGTCGTCGGGTCGAACGGCAGGCGTCACGTGCCGAACAACCAGCCGCAGTATCGCACAGGGGTTGTCCACCGGCCTATCAGCAGTTGGACGGGACGCCTCGAGAGCTGCTACGGCGGCACGCGCGTCGAAGCTGCGCATGCCGTTCTTCGTGCGCCGCTGCACCTCGACCGACTCGGCCGCGAGGAACGCCTCGGCGGCGCGCTCGGCATCCTCGACGGTCACGCCGTCGAGCTTCAGCTCCCAGACGGAGGCCTGCAGCCGGTCGGCGAGGCCGGAGGTGCGGGCCTCGACGATGTCGGTGATGTCGAGCCCGGCGGGCAGCGACTCGTCGAGCAGGTCCTTGAGCTTCGCGGGGTCGCGGCGCTCGGTGAGGGCGATCTCCAGGTACTCGGCCTCGCTGCCCGTGCCCGTGGGCGCGGCGTTCGCGTACGACACCTTGGGGTGCGGGGTGAAGCCCGCCGAGTACGCCATGGGGACCTCGGCGCGACGCAGGGCGCGCTCGAACGCGCGCTGGAAGTCGCGGTGGCTGGTGAACCGGAGGCGGCCGCGCTTGGTGTAGCGCAGTCGGATGCGCTGCACCGCCGGTGCGGGCGGCGGGCCTTCGGGCTGTCGCTTGCCCAGTGTCGTTCAGTCCTTCGTGAGCTTCGTGTATGCGGTCGTACTGCTACCTAGAGTACGTGTCTTGGGCGCGGTCGGTTCCCCGTGGGCCACCGGGACGGCCTGCTCGGGGGCGGGACGCGGCGCGCCGAACAGGGCTCGGCGCAGATCGGCGCGCACCTGGCGGGCGGTGCTGCGGGCCGCGTGCAGGGCCTGCCGGGCGGTACGGGCGACCGGGCGCCACAGGCCGTCGCGGAGCAGTCGGCCGACGGGCGTGAGGACGTTCCGGTACGTCCACCGCACCGGTTCCACGAACACCCACCGCAGCAGCGTGCCCAGGACACGGCTGACGGCGCGCGACACGTGCCCGGCGATCCGCCAGGCGTGCCCGAGCGCGTCGCCGATCTCCCGCGCGACGACGGCGAGCCCCCGCCCGACCGGCACGAGCACCCACCGCCACACGAACGCCGCGGGCGCGACGACGCCCCACGTCCACAGGAAGACGACAGGCACGACGACCAGCCACCGCCACACGAACACCGCCGGAGCGACGATCAGCCACCGCCACACGAACACGGCCGGGACGACGACGAGATGGCGCCACAGGAACGCGAGCCCGCGCCCGATCGCCCGTACCGCCCACGCGATGCCGTGCCCGACGGGGGTGAGCAGGTTCCGGTACAGCCACACCGCCGGCACCACGAGCAGCACGCGCCCGAGCCAGGCGAGGCCCCGCCCGACCGGCAGGAGCACGTACCGCCACAGCCCGACCCACGGCCACACGAACACCGCGACAAGCGTCCAGCCGATCACGTCACCGACGAACTTCGTGACCACGGCGAGGAGATGACCGAGCGGCGTCAGCACGCGCGCGTAGAGCCACTTCGCGGGCGCCACGACAAGATTCCGGTACGCCCACAGCAGCCCGTGCCCGAGCGGCGTCAGCAGATTCCGGTACGCCCACACCCACGGCCACACGAACAGCGCCCGCCCGAGGGGCCGCAGCAGCCGCCCGAGAAACCGCCCGCAGACCCGCAGCGCGTCCCACACCATCCGCACCGGCACGACGACCACGAGCACCACGATCCGCACCGGCAACCGGACCGCCGCCACCAGACACCCCTCGGACGAGCCCCCGCCCGCCCCCGGCGTCATCACATCCTGCTCCCGCTCCATGCCAACGACGACGCTTCAACTCCCACTTTGGATCCACCGGGCGCCCACCAAGTCAGACGGGTGGGCCGGCGTCACTCGATGCCGCTCACGTCGTGGCTACTGCACTTGGATGCCGTAGTCCTGGAGCAGCTGCTCCAGGCCCCCGGAATAGCCCTTGCCGCCCGGGACGAAGTCCCAGTCGCCGCTCGACCTGCGCCGGAAGGAACCGAGAACCAAGGCCGTCTCGCCGGAACGGCCGTCGGAAACCCCGAGGCGGTCGAGCTCTCGCAAATCCGGATCGAGCAGCCGAATGGAGGCGTCGGTGAAGCCCGAGAGGTCTGCTTGCGGGTTGACCTCGGGGTCCACTGCGGCCACGAGGACGAGCCTGTCCGCTGACCGAGGGAGCGCGTCGAAGCAAACCTTGATCGACGCCCTGTCCGGTGCGGTCGGCTGCTCTGCGCGCACGGAACCGTCCGGCGTCCGCAAGTTGTTGAAGAACACGAAGTAGTCCTCGGCCAGGACTTGGTCGCCACGACAGACCAGAGCGCAGACGTCCAGCGCCACGCTCCCGGCCCACATCATCCCCAGGACGTTGTGGTCGTCGGGCTCCGGCACAGCGTCAGGTACACCGGTCTGCTCAGGCCTCGTTGCAGGCTGCCCCAGTTGTCCGCGCAGCCCGTGCCGATGCAGGAGGTCGACGAGCTCGGGGCCGGAGATCAGCTCCAGCGGCTTCCCACGGGCGAAGGTGTGTGATCCTGGGCCGAACGTCGATGTGGTCACGAGGACGCCTTTGTTGGCGCCTGCGTCCTGAACGGTGCCGTACAGATCGCGCACGGCCGTGGGCGGCACGGTGCTGCGGTAACGCTTCACCTGGACGACGATCTTTCCTCCTCGGATGGGGGTCGGATCGTGTGCCTGGACATCCACTCCCCCGTCGTTCGAGCGCTGCGTCGTCACGGCCTCCATGCCCATGGCCCGGAAAAGGTCAGCGACAAGCGTCTCGAAGGCGATGGGGTCCATGTCGTACAGGTTCGGCTCTTCGCCACCGCCCTGAGTGACGACCTGATTGCCCACCTCCTGGGGCCGGCGCCCGGGCCGGACGGGGGTGAGCTGATCAGGCTTGGTGGTCACCTGTCCGCGCAGTGCTTCCGTCAGACAACTGGCCGCGTCCACCTGATCGAGGTGCAGGTCGGTGAAGGCGTCCCGCTGGGTCATCACAGTCGCCAGGAAAATGTGAGCTGGCCTGCCTGTTGCCGGATCGCGGGCATCCACGAAGCCGTTCAACGCCACCGAATGGAGAGCCCCGAACTCATCAGCAGCGAAGAGCTGATGCAGGACGAGCAGCATGCTCTGTGCCACGACCTCTCGGTACAGCGCACGCCGCTGGGTCGCAGGACGAGAGGCCTCCTTGTGCTCATCCGTGGACGACACATACCTCACCGACTTCGCAGCCGGAACGACTTCGTACGCCGGCAGTTCCCAGTCCAGCACGAGCTGGCGCGCTGCCGGGTCGAAGGCCGCGGCGAGCTGCCGCGGAAAGCCTTCCGGCCAGGCGGTCGATGAGTAGAGAGCAGCAGAGAAATACCGGACGACCGACTCGGGATCGGCCTGCCGTACGCCGTTGGTCACCTCGGTGACTGCGGCGTTGTGCTGACGAATCTCAGCCCTCAGGGCATCGGCTTGCAGCTCGTATTCCCGCTGGGCTGCGGCCAGTTGCTGCTGCCGCTGCGCCTCGGCGGCTTGCGCAGAGTGCCAGGCGTGCTCAAATCGGGATCGAGCCTCGGCCTGAGCCTGTGCGCGCCTGTGTGCCGTCCATCCACCCTGAGCCTGGAACTGGCTCGGGTCCGGCATCCTCACCGGCCACGCCAACTGACCTGGCTCGAAAGGCGGAACGTCTTCCGCGTTCAACAACGACGACGCACGGAAGGCCGGAGCTCGAAAACCGTCGACCAGCAGAGCCTGCAAATTCGCAACTCGTTCGTCCAGCTCCGCGGTACGCCTGCGAGCCTCCGACTGCTGGAACTCCCGGTGCCCCTGAGCGACACGGCGCTCGTGGGCGCGCGCTTGTCGCTCCTGGTCGCGGAGCATCCTCCGCTCGGCTTCGATCTGGCGCTGGTACTGGCGCTGGGCCTCGGCCCACGTGTTGACGAATCCAGCAGAGCGACGACTCATCCGCTCAGGCCCTCCCCAGGACATCGGCAGCGTAGACGTGCCGACGAAAACTTCGGTTGCCCCCGCAACCTGTCGCAATAAAACGACTTTATCGAGCAATCGCCCCTGGGGACATGCGCTTGCCACGGGCAACTGACGTCGCGGGGCCCCATACACAGCGCCGGGAACCCCTCCATTTCGAAGGGGCTCCCGGCGGCAGTCGTCAGGCGGCGTCGAGCGGCAGCCACTGCGCCGTCGCCCTCACCTCATCCCAACCAGCGGAAAGCCAGGCCTACTTGACGACCGTCAACGGCAGCAGCTTCTTGCCCGTCGGGCCGACCTGGATGTGGGTGTCCATCTGGGGGCAGACGCCGCAGTCGAAGCAGGGGGTCCAGCGGCAGTCCTCGACCTCGGTCTCGTCGAGGGCGTCCTGCCAGTCCTCCCAGAGCCAGTCCTTGTCGAGGCCCGAGTCCAGGTGGTCCCAGGGCAGGACCTCCTCGTAGGTGCGCTCACGCGTCGTGTACCAGTCCACGTCCACGCCGTACGACGGGAGCGTCTTCTCGGCGCACTGCATCCAGCGGTCGTACGAGAAGTGCTCGCGCCAGCCGTCGAAGCGGCCGCCGTCCTCGTAGACCGCGCGGATGACGGCGCCGACGCGGCGGTCGCCCCGCGAGAGGAGGCCCTCGACGATGCCGGGCTTGCCGTCGTGGTAGCGGAAGCCGATGGAGCGGCCGTACTTCTTGTCGCCGCGGATCTTGTCGCGGAGCTTCTCCAGGCGCGCGTCGGTGTCCTCGGCGGAGAGCTGCGGGGCCCACTGGAACGGGGTGTGCGGCTTGGGGACGAAGCCGCCGATGGAGACCGTCGCGCGGATGTCGTTCTTGCCGGAGACCTCACGGCCCTTCTGGATCACGGCAGTTGCCATGTCGGCGATCTGCAGGACGTCCTCGTCGGTCTCCGTCGGCAGGCCGCACATGAAGTACAGCTTCACCTGGCGCCAGCCGTTGCCGTAGGCGGTGGCGACCGTACGGATCAGGTCCTCTTCGCTGACCATCTTGTTGATGACCTTGCGCATCCGCTCGGAGCCGCCCTCGGGGGCGAACGTCAGACCGGAGCGGCGGCCGTTGCGGGTCAGCTCGTTGGCGAGGTCGACGTTGAAGGCGTCCACGCGGGTCGACGGGAGGGACAGGCCGATCTTGTCCTCCTCGTACCGGTCGGCGAGGCCCTTCGCGATGTCGCCGATCTCCGAGTGGTCCGCGGAGGAGAGCGAGAGGAGGCCGACCTCCTCGAAGCCGGTCGCCTTCAGGCCCTTGTCGACCATCTCGCCGATGCCGGTGATCGACCGCTCGCGCACCGGGCGCGTGATCATGCCGGCCTGGCAGAAGCGGCAGCCGCGGGTGCAGCCGCGGAAGATCTCGACGGACATCCGCTCGTGCACGGTCTCCGCGAGCGGGACCAGCGGCTGCTTCGGGTACGGCCATTCGTCGAGGTCCATGACCGTGTGCTTGGACACCCGCCACGGCACGCCCGACTTGTTCGGCACGACGCGGCCGATGCGGCCGTCCGGCAGGTACTCCACGTCGTAGAACGCCGGGATGTAGACGTTGCCGGTCTTCGCCAGGCGGAACAGGACCTCCTCGCGGCCGCCCGGCCGGCCCTCGGCCTTCCAGGCGCGGATGATCTCGGTCATGTCGAGCACGGCCTGCTCGCCGTCACCGATGATCGCGGCGTCGATGAAGTCGGCGATCGGCTCCGGGTTGAACGCCGCGTGGCCGCCGGCGAGCACGATCGGGTCGTCGATCGTGCGGTCCTTGGACTCCAGCGGAATGTCCGCGAGCTCCAGGGCCGCGAGCATGTTGGTGTACCCGAGCTCGGTGGAGAAGGACAGGCCGAAGACGTCGAAGGCCTTCACCGGGCGGTGGCTGTCGACCGTGAACTGCGGCACCTTGTGCTCGCGCATCAGCGCTTCCAGGTCCGGCCACACGCTGTACGTACGCTCCGCGAGGACGCCCTCGCGCTCGTTCAGTACCTCGTACAGGATCATGACGCCCTGGTTGGGCAGACCCACCTCGTACGCGTCCGGGTACATCAGCGCCCAGCGGACGTCGCACTCGTCCCACGGCTTGACGGTGGAGTTCAGCTCGCCACCGACGTACTGGATGGGCTTCTGCACGTGCGGGAGCAGCGCCTCGAGCTGAGGGAAGACGGACTCGGCAGGCATCACTACGACCTTCGTGAGCTGGCTTGCGGGCACCCCCGGCCGAAGGCGCGGAGGGAAGGGTGACCCTCAAGACTAACGCGTCCGGCCGAGCGCCTCCGCCGCCGATACCGCCGCCGCCCACCAGCCGGCGAGCTCCGCCTCGGCCTGCGCGGCCGCCCGCTCCTGCCTTCCGTACAGCACTCCGTACGTGAACGCGCTCTCCCCCGCGGCGTGCGCCTGGGCCGCCAGGTCGCGCAGCGCGAGGCGGGTCATCACGCTGTCCTGGTGCTCGCCGAGCCCGCCCTGGAGGTCCTTCATCCGCGCGGCCAGGCGCCGGGCGGGCTTGCCGAGCGCGGGCCGGGCCAGCTCCGCCGCGTACCGGGTGCGCTTGGCCTTCTTGCGGGCCTCGTGCATGGCGAGGTCGCGCTCCGGTCCCGGCGGTGCGGCGAGCGCCTCCTCGACGTGGGCTGCGAGCCGCCGCTGCTCGCGCAGGACCGCGTCCGGCAGCACGTCCGCGGCGGGCTTCGCGGCGGCCGGGCGCAGCGGCGGGTCGGCGAGCAGCGCGTCGACGGCGTCGAGCAGCGCGAGGTAGCGCCCGCCGTCGAGCACCGCGGTGAGCCGCCGCTTCGAGCCGCTGCGCCTCGCCGCCGACCAGGTGCGCAGCCGGCCGCGCACGGGCCCGGTCACAAGGGCGCGGGGCAGCGCCGCGACGGCGTCCTGCAGCCGCTCGGTGAGCACCTCCCGGTCCCGGTCGACGCCCAGCTCCCCCGCGAGCCACTTCAGCTCCTCGCCGACCGGACCGGTGACGGCCCGGTCGAGGACCTTCCCGTACGAGCGCAGGGCGCTGCGGATGCGGCGGGTGGTGACGCGCATCTGGTGCACGGCGTCCGGCAGGTCCCGCCGCACGTCCGGGTCGAGCTCGACGAGCGCGTCCCGCTGCGCCCGCAGGTACGCGAGGACGTGCTCCCCCGCGGTCACGGGCTCGGGCGGCCGCCGCGGACGTTCTGGTGCGGCCCCGGTCTCGGCGAGCGCGCGGGCCAGCTTGGACGCCGAGCCCGCGGGGACGACCCCGGCCTTGCGGAGGCGTTTCTCCACCTTGTCGAGCAGCTTGGGGTCCCCGCCGTCGGCGAGCTCCACCTCGATCTCGGTCCACGCTGCGCTCTCGGCGCCCGCGCCGGGCCCGTCGGCCGCGGTGAGCCGGTCGGCGCGTACGGAGTCCACGCTCAGCTCGGCGAGCAGCGCCCCGTCGGCGTCCACGAGGTGGTGCACGTCGCGGGCGGAGCGGAGCCGGATCACCGGGACGAGCTCGGCGTCGCGCACGCGGGAGCGGACGAGGCCGGCGAGGGCGCGCGGGACCCGGTCGGAGAGCGGCGCCTGCACCTCGTCGCGCACGCCCGCGGCGACCGGGAGTTTCAGGTGCCAGCCCGCGTCGTCCCCGCCGGTGCGGCGGCGCAGGGTGCGGGAGGAGGCGGCGAGGCGGAGGTCGGCGGTGTCGTAGTAGGTGGCGTCCAGGTCGACGGTGCCGCGGTCCAGGACGGCGGCGACCCCGGGCACCCGTGTCAGGTCGGGCAGCCCGGGGCCGTCGGAGTCTCCGGTTGCGGTGGCTTCGTACTTCCGCTCGATCTCGCGCTTCGTCTCCGCCATGAATCGAATTTAGTCGCGCGGCCCGCCCGTTGGCAGCCCCCGCGGCGGCGGATCCGGAGGTCAGGCGGACATGGGGCGCTGCACCCGGATCGACTGCAGCAGTCCGATGGCGATCCAGACCGCGAACATCGACGTACCGCCGTAGCTCACGAACGGCAGCGGCAGACCGGCGACTGGCATGATGCCGAGGGTCATGCCGACGTTCTCGAAGGACTGGAAGGCGAACCAGGCGATGATGCCGGCGGCGACGATCGTGCCGTACAGCTCGGTCGTCTCGCGGGCGATGCGGCAGGCGCGCCAGAGCACGACGCCGAGCAGCACCAGGATCAGCCCGGCCCCGATGAAGCCGAGCTCCTCACCGGCGACGGTGAAGATGAAGTCGGTCTGCTGCTCGGGCACGAACTGGCCGGTGGTCTGCGAGCCGTTGCCGAGTCCGGCGCCGGTGAGCCCGCCGGAGCCGATGGCGATACGGGCCTGGTTGGTGTTGTAGCCGACGCCCGCCGGGTCGAGGGCCGGGTTGGCGAAGGCCGCGAACCGGGCGATCTGGTAGTCGTCGAGCAGTCCGAGCTGCCAGACGGCGACCGCGCCGGCGGCGCCGGCGCCGAGGAGCCCGAAGACCCAGCGGTTGGAGGCGCCGGAGGCGAGCAGCACGCCGAGGACGATCATCGCCATCACCATGACCGAGCCGAGGTCCGGCATCAGCATCGTGATCAGTATCGGGACGGCGGCGAGGCCGAGGGCCTGGACGACGGTGCGGTGGTCGGGGTGCTCCCGGTCGCCCGCGTCGACCCGTGCTGCGAGCAGCATCGCCATGCCGAGGATGATCGTGATCTTCACGAACTCGGAGGGCTGCAGGGAGAGTCCGGCGACGTTGATCCACGCGTGCGCGCCGTTGATGGTCGCGCCGAGCGGGGTCAGCACGAGCAGCACGAGGAACACCGAGACGCCGTACAGGATCGGCACGGCCGTGCGCAGCGTCCGGTGCCCGAGCCAGACCGTGCCGACCATCAGGGCGAGCCCGATGCCCACGTTCAGGACGTGCTTGAAGAGGTACGAGTACGGGTCGTCGCCGACGAGTTCGGTGCGGTTGCGCGTCGCCGACCAGACGAGCGCCGAGCCGATCAGGGAGAGCGCGACGGCCGCGAGCAGCAGCGGCCAGTCGAGCCGACGGGCGACCGAGTCACGGGCGAACAGCTTGGCCCAGGAGCCGCGTTCGGGTCCGTACCCGGGGACGGAGAATCCGCCTGCCATCAGTCACGCCTCCAAGGTGCCGGGGCGGAGAGTCCGGCCGCGAGCTCCTGCTCGGTGGGCGGCTCCTCCTGCGACGGCTGGTAGGGCTTGACCTCCGGGGCGTCGATCGAGCCGTCCTGCTGGATCTTCGGCAGCTTCGCCTGGGGCTTGGGCAGCAGGGCCTTCTTGAGGTTCTGGTTGCCCTTGGCGTCGAGGCCGTAGATCGCGTCGTAGATCTTGCGTACGGCGGGGCCCGCGGAGCCGGAGCCGGTGCCGCCCTGGGAGATGGTCATCACGATCGTGTAGTCGTCGGTGTAGGTCGCCAGCCAGCCGGTGGTCTGCTTGCCGTAGACCTGGGCGGTGCCGGTCTTGGCGTGCATCGGGATCTTGTCGTGCGGCCAGCCGCCGAACCGCCAGGCGGCGGTGCCGTTGGTGGCGACGCCGGCCAGGGCCTTGTTCAGGTCGGCGATGGTCTTGTCGTCGACGGGCAGCTTGCCGTGCGACTTGGGCTTGATCTCCTCGACCTGCTTGCCGTCGGGGCTGACGACCGCCTTGCCGACGGTGGGGTCGTAGAGGGTGCCGCCGTTGGAGATGGCGGAGTAGACGGCGGCCATCTGGATCGGTGTGACGAGGATGTCGCCCTGTCCGATGGCGTAGTTGACGCTGTCACCGGCCTTGAGGCGGTTGCCCTCCAGGCAGTTCTCGAAGGCGATCTTCTCGGCGTAGTCGCCGTTCTTCTTGCCCTGCTTGCACCAGGCGTCCTTGTTGGCCTTCCAGAAGTCCTTCTTCCACTGGCGGTCGGGGATGCGCCCGGAGACCTCGTTGGGGAGGTCGATGCCGGTCTCCTTGCCGAGGCCGAAGTCGCGGGCGGTCTTGTAGAACCAGTCGTTGGGGTTCTTCTTCGGGTTGTTGCCGCCGTCCTTCTTCCACTCGCTGTGGCCGAGGGCGTAGAAGACGGTGTTGCAGGAGACTTCGAGGGCGCGGCCGAGGCTGATGGGGCCGTACCCCTTCGACTCGAAGTTCGCGAAGCTGCGGTTGCCGAGGCTGTAGGAGCTGGAGCAGTTGTACCGGCCGTCGAAGGGGTGCCCGCCCCGGACGGCGGCGCTCGCGGAGACCACCTTGAAGATGGAGCCGGGCGGGGCCTGGCCCTGGATGGCCCGGTTGAGCAGCGGGTAGTTGGACTTCTTGCTGGTGAGCTTGGCGTAGTCCTTGCCGGAGATGCCGCCGACCCAGGCGTTCGGGTCGTAGTCCGGGTTGGAGGCCATCGAGACGATGCGGCCGGTCTTGGACTCCATGACGACGACGGCGCCCGAGTCGGCCTCGTACTTCCGGCCGGTGATCTTGTCGGTCTCCAGGCGGGCGGCCTTCATCGCCTCGTTCAGCTCGTACTCGGCGACGCGCTGCACGCGGGCGTCGATGCTGGTGACCACGTTCGAGCCGGGCGTCCCGGGGTCGGCCTGCGTCTTGCCCATGACCCGGCCGAGCTTGTCGACCTCGTACGAGGTGACGCCGGCCTTGCCGCGCAGGTATTTGTCGTACGTCCGCTCCAGGCCGGAGCGGCCCACCTGGTCGGAGCGGAGGAACGGCGACGAGGTGTTCTCGGCGGCCTTGATCTCCTCGTCCGTGACCGGCGACAGATAGCCGAGGACCTGCGAGGTCTGGGCGCCGCCGGGCGCCGCGTACCGGCGGACGGCGGTGGGTTCGGCGGTGATGCCGGGGAACTCCTCGGCCCGCTCGCGGATCTGCAGCGCCTGCCGCGGCGTGGCCTCGTCGGTGATCGGGATGGGCTGGTACGGGGAGCCGTTCCAACAGGGCTGCGGCGTCTCGTCGTTGCAGAGCCGGACCTTGTTGCCGACCTCCTTCGGCGTCATGCCGAGGACTCCGGCGAGGCGGGTGAGGACGGCGTCCCCGTCGTCGTCCATCTTCATCAGCTCGGTGCGGGACGCGGAGACCACGAGCCGGGTCTGGTTGTCGGCGAGCGGCACGCCCCGGGCGTCGAGGATCGATCCGCGTACGGCGGGGTCGACGACGCGCTGCACATGGTTGCCGTTGGCCTCGTCGGCGTATTCGTCGCCGTTGCGCACCTGGAGGTACCAGAGGCGGCCGCCGAGGGTGAGGAGGAGGGAGAAGACGAGGACCTGGATGATGACGAGCCGAATCCGGACCCGCGGCGTCCGTCCGGTTTCCGGGATATTGCTCACAGCCGCTTGACCCCCTTGATGCGTCCCGTACGGACCAGACGTGCCTTGGCCGACTTCATCCGCATGCCGTTGCCGTTGCGCAGGCCGCCGCCGCGCTGGCTGCCGATGCGCAGGCCGCCGCGCATGCCGGTGCCCGCGGAGAGCCAGCCGGTGGAGACCTCGCTGCTCTTGCCGGAGCCGCTGCTCTCGGCGAGCGGGTCGTGCTCGGCGCGTCTGGCGAGGGCCATGATCCCGGGCACGACGAACGGGGCGAGCAGCAGGTCGTACAGCGTGGCGGTGAACAGCAGGCTGCCGAGGCCGACTTGGGCTCCGGCGGTGTCGCCGACGAGGGCGCCGACGCCCGCGTACAGCAGCGTGGAGCCGATGGCGGAGGCGACGACGACGGCCATCGGGCCGGTGGCGGAGCGCAGCTGGCCGGACTCGGGCTTCACGAGGCCGGCGAGATAGCCGATGACGCAGAGGACCAGGGCGTACCGCCCGGCCGCATGGTCGGCGGGCGGCGCGAGGTCGGCGAGCAGTCCGGCGCCGAAGCCGATGAGGGCGCCGCCGACGTGCCCGTAGACGAGGGCGAGGCCGAGGACGGTGAGCAGCATCAAGTCCGGTACGGCGCCGGGCAGATGGAGCCGGGCGAGCACGCTGACCTGGACGACGAGGGCTACGACCACCAGCGTGGTGGACAGGAGCATCCGGTTGAAACGCATGAGGCCTTACTCCTGGTCGTCCTGAGGCTGTTGGGCGTCACCGGCGCCTGGGTCCGCGCCGTCCTGCGCTGCTCCGTCCTGCGCCGCTCCGTCCTGAGCTCCGTCCTGGGCGGCGCCGTCGCCGGACGGCACCTGGCCGTCCGCGCCCTGGCCCTGCTCGCCCTCCTCGCCGGGGCCTGGCGGGGTGACCGTGACGGTGACGGTCGGCGTGGGCTTGGGCTGCACGGGCTCGGGCAGCACCTTGTCGCGCGGGTCGGTGCGCGGGGCCTCGACGACGACGCCGACGATGTCGAGCTTGGTGAAGCTGACGTACGGCTTCACGTGGACCGTGCGGGTCAGGTCGCCGCCCGTCGGGTCGACCTTCACGACCTCGCCGAGCGGGACGCCGGGCACGAACGGCTTGTCGGCCTGCGAGCCGAAGGTGACCATCCGGTCGCCCTTCTTGACCTTGGCCTTGCCGTTGAGCATCTGCACGGCGAGGTTCCGGTCGCCGCGGCCGGAGGCGAAGCCCAGCTCGTCGGTCTTCTCCATCCGGGTGCCGACGGTGAAGTCCGGGTCGGTGGCGAGCAGTACGGTCGCGGTGCTCGGGCCGACCGTCGTGACGCGGCCGACGAGTCCGTCGCCGTTGAGTACGGTCATGTCCCGGCGAAGGCCGTCGTTGGCGCCCGCGTCGATCGTCACGGTCCAGGAGAAGCCCTGCGCGGCTCCTATGGCGATGACCTCGGCGCCCTTGATGCCGTACTGCCCGGCGCCGGCCTTCTTCAGCATCTGGTCGAGCTGCCGCACCCGGCTGCGGTTGCGGTCGTCGCTGCCGAGCTTCGCCTTGAGCGCGGCGTTCTCCCGCTCCAGTTCGGCGATGCGGCTGTGCCTGCCGTCGGAGTCGCGGACCGCTTCGATGGCGTTGCCGAGCGGACTCACCGCGGCCGATACGCCGTTCTCCACCGGGCCGAAGACCGTCGCGGCGGCCTGCCGGGCACCGTCGACCGGGGAGTCCTCCCCGCCGCGGATGTCCACCGTGATCAAAGCGAACGCGATGGCGATCAGCAGCACCAGGAGCAGCCGGCTCTCTCGTGTGTCCCTCACGTGCGGCGGCCGTGCCTTCCTCGTCGGAATGGTTGTGCCTCTTGCTTATGTGGCGGCCGCGGGAAGCGGTCACCTTGTCGGGCTTGTGCCTCTATATCAACGATCCGCCGTACGAAGTGTCAGCACGTACGGCGGATGTCGTTGTTCTTGCCTCGTCTCACCTGCGCGGGGCGGAGTCGAGGACCTGCTGCAGGGCCTCGAACTCCTCCACGCACTTGCCGGATCCGAGGGCGACCGAGTCCAGCGGGTCCTCGGCGATGTGGATCGGCATGCCGGTCTCGCGGCGCAGTCGCTCGTCGAGGCCGCGGAGCAGGGCGCCGCCGCCGGTGAGGACGATGCCGCGGTCCATGACGTCGCCGGAGAGCTCCGGCGGGCACTTGTCGAGGGTCGTCTTGACCGCGTCCACGATCGCGTTGACCGGCTCCTCGATGGCCTTGCGGACCTCGGCCGCCGAGATCACCACGGTCTTGGGCAGGCCGCTGACCAGGTCACGGCCGCGGATCTCGGTGTGCTCGTCGGCGTCCATGTCGTACGCCGAACCGATGGTGATCTTGATCTGCTCGGCGGTGCGCTCGCCGAGGAGGAGGCTGTACTCCTTCTTGATGTGCTGGATGATCGCGTTGTCCAGCTCGTCGCCCGCGACGCGGATCGACTGTGCTGTGACGATTCCTCCGAGGGAGATCACGGCGACCTCGGTGGTGCCGCCGCCGATGTCCACCACCATGTTGCCGGTGGCCTCGTGGACCGGGAGGCCCGAGCCGATCGCCGCGGCCATGGGCTCCTCGATGATGTGCACCTGGCGGGCGCCGGCCTGCGTGGAGGCCTCGATGACCGCGCGGCGCTCGACGCCCGTGATGCCGGAGGGGACACAGACCACGACGCGCGGCCGGGCCAGATAACGGCGCTTGTGGATCTTGAGGATGAAGTAGCGGAGCATCCGCTCGGTGATCTCGAAGTCGGCGATCACGCCGTCCTTCAGCGGGCGGACCGCGACGATGTTGCCAGGGGTGCGGCCGATCATCTTCTTCGCCTCAGCGCCGACCGCCAGGATGCCGCCCGTGTTGGTGTTGATGGCGACGACGGAAGGTTCGTTGAGCACGATGCCGCGGCCCCTGACGTACACCAGCGTGTTGGCGGTCCCGAGGTCGACAGCCATGTCACGGCCGATGAACGACATGTTGGTTCCCATCAGGAGCGTCTGGCCTTCCCAAAGTCGAGCGTCAATGGCTTTGTCAGGTCGGCGAGGTGGGTGGCGTGGCGTGGAGGCCTACATCGTAGTCTCGCCTGCACGAACACGGCGCGAGGGTCTCCGCCATTGTCAGCAGATGACTCGCCGCCCCGCTAATGGGGACGAGCCGACGGAAGGATGCGTTCCCCCGATTGGCTTGCATATGCCGAAGGGCGGCCGTGTTTCACGGCCGCCCCACGACATGGACACACGTGTGCTGACGGTTCATCAGCACATGATGAGTCAGAAGTGGCAGGTCAAACCTACGGGTTCAACCTACGGGTTCAGACCAGCGAGGGGAAGAAGATCTTCAGCTCGCGCTCCGCGGACTCCTCCGAGTCCGAGGCGTGGATCAGGTTCTCGCGCACGATCGTGCCGAAGTCGCCGCGGATCGAGCCCGGGGCGGCGGCGATCGGGTCGGTCGGGCCGGCGAGCGCGCGCAGGCCCTCGATGACCCGCTCGCCCTCGACAACCAGGGCGACGACCGGGCCGGAGGACATGAACTCGACCAGCGGCTCGTAGAACGGCTTGCCCTTGTGCTCGCCGTAGTGCTGCTCCAGGACGTCCTGGCCGAGGGTGCGCAGCTCCAGCGCACTGATGGTCCAGTTCGCCTTGCGCTCGATGCGGCCGATGATCTCGCCGATCAGACCACGGCGTACGGCGTCGGGCTTGAGCAGGACGAGGGTGCGCTGGCTCACGGTGTCGGCTCCTTCAAGTACAGATGTGAGAGGGGTACGCAGAGGCTACAGGGCCACGAACAGCGACGGTTACACAGCGTCAAGCCCGCGGCAGGGCCCTTCCCCGAGTGGGTCACGCGGGGTCCGCGCCCGCTTCCTCCTGGGCGGCGAAGCGGGCCTTCGCCTCGTCGACCTTGCGGCCGAAGTGCACCGAGCACCACCACAGGCCCGCGAAGCAGGCGCCGAGGAAGAACATCGTGGGCACGACGAAGCCGGAGAGGATCAGGCCGATCTGCAGGGCCCAACCGAGCTGCACGCCGCCGGGCCGCGTGACCATGCCGCAGAGCAGCACGGACAGGGCCATGGCGATGCCGCAGACCGTCCAGACCGTGCCCATCGTCAGGTCCGGGTCCTTCATGGCGACGAGACCGGCGAAGCCGATGATGAAGAACTCGCCGATCAGCGTGGACGAACAGAGCGTGCGCATGGAGTCAGCCCCTCCCCAGGAGCAGTCGGGCCTCGCCGACGGTGATGACGGAACCGGTGACGAGGACACCGCCGCCCGCGTACTCCCCCTCTTCCTCGGCGAGGGTGATCGCGGCCTCGATGGCGTCGTCCAGGCGCGGCTCGACCTGCACCCGCTCGTCCCCGAACACCTCGACGGCGACCGCGGCCAGCTCGTCCGCGTCCATCGAGCGCGGTGTGGAGTTCTGCGTGACGACGATCTCCGCGAAGATCGGCTCGAAGGCCTCCAGGAGTCCGCGTACGTCCTTGTCGCCGCTCGCGCCGACCACACCGATGAGGCGGCTGAAGCCGAACACCTCGCTGATCGCCTCGGCCGTGACGCGGGCGCCGGCCGGGTTGTGCGCGGCGTCCAGGAGGACCGTCGGCGACTTGCGGACGACCTCCAGGCGGCCCGGCGAGACCACGGAGGCGAACGCCTTGCGCACCGTGTCCGCGTCGAGCGGCTCCACGCGCGCGCCGCCGACGCCGAAGAACGCCTCGACCGCGGCGAGCGCCACCGCCGCGTTGTGCGCCTGGTGGGCGCCGTGCAGCGGGAGGAAGATCTGGTCGTACTCCCCGCCGAGGCCGCGGAGGGTGACGAGCTGGCCGCCGACCGCGAGCTGGCGCTCGACCACGCCGAACTCCATGCCCTCGCGGGCGACCGTGGCGTTGACCTCGACGGCCTTCTTCAGGAGCACCTGCGCGGCGTCCACCGGCTGCTGGGCCAGGATCACCGTGGCGTCCTGCTTGATGACGCCGGACTTCTCCCCCGCGATCTCGCCCGGGGTCCCGCCCAGGCGGTCCGTGTGGTCCAGGTCGATCGGGGTGATCACGGCGACGTCCGCGTCGATCACGTTCGTCGCGTCCCAGGTGCCGCCCATGCCGACCTCGACGACCGCGACGTCCACCGGGGCGTCCGCGAACGCGGCGTACGCCATGCCCGTGAGCACCTCGAAGAAGGAGAGCCGGAAGTCTCCTTGCGCGTCCACCATCTCCACGTACGGCTTGATGTCCTGGTACGTCTCGATGAAGCGCTCGGCCGTCATCGGGGCGCCGTCCAGGCTGATGCGCTCGGTGATCGACTGGACGTGCGGCGACGTGTACCGCCCCGTGCGGAGCTCGAAGGCGCCGAGCAGGGCCTCGATCATGCGGGCCGTGGACGTCTTGCCGTTGGTGCCGGTCAGGTGGATCGACGGGTACGACCGCTGGGGGTCGCCGAGGATGTCCATCAGCGCCTGGATGCGGCTCACCGACGGGTCCAGCTTGGTCTCGCCCCAGCGGGTGGCCAGCTCGGCCTCCACCTCGCGCAGCGCCCGGTCCACCTCCGGGTCCTCGGGGCGCGCCGGGACCTCGGCCTGCGGCGGGGCCGACTGGGCGCGCAGGGTGCGGCTGCCGGCCTCGATCACGGCGAGGTCGGGGTCTCTGTTGGTCTCTTCCTCGACGATGCCGTCGAAGGCGTCGGGCTCGCGCTCCTGGTCGTCGAAGGAGTCGGGTTCGCTGTCGTCGCTCGGGCCGCCGGCCGGGGGGAGGTCACTCACGCCGTCCAGTCTACGGAGCGGGTGTGACAGGACGTTCGACCCGCCCGGTTCGGGACCTTGGGCCCGCCGTCCCCCGGCTTCGCCGGGCAAACTTGGCGATCATGGACATAGGCATCGACCTCGGCACCGCCAACACCCTGCTCTACGCCCGCGGCCAGGGCATCGTGCTCAACGAACCCTCCGTCGTAGCCGTGCGCGAGGGGTCCCGTACCGCCCTCGCCGTCGGCGCGGAGGCCAAGGAGACCATCGGGCGCACGCCGGGTTCGATCACCGCGATCCGGCCGCTGCAGGACGGCGTGATCGGGGACTTCGAGGCCGCCGAGGAGATGATCCGGCACTTCGTCCGCAAGGCCGTGCCGGGCCGACGCCCCCGTACCCGCATGGTCGTCTGCGTGCCGAGCGGGGTGACGCCGGTCGAGCGGCGGGCGATCGTGCAGGCCGCGCAGCGGGCCGGGGCGCGGGCCGTGCACCTGGTCGAGGAGCCGATGGCCGCGGCGATCGGCGCGGGCCTGCCGGTGTCCGAGCCGCGCGGCTCGATGGTCGTGGATATCGGCGGCGGCACCACGGAGGTCGCCGTGATCTCCCTCGGCGGGATCGTCACCGCCCGCTCGCTGCGCGTCGGCGGCCACCGTCTGGACGCCGCGATCACCGACTTCGTACGCAAGGAGCACGGGCTGCTCATCGGTGAGCGGACCGCCGAGGACATCAAGGTCGCGATCGGGTCGGCCTGGCCGGTGCCGGAATCTGAGGGGGCGGGGCAAAGCCCCTCGGACAAGGGCGGTGGCGGGCGACGGGCGGGCGCCTTCGAGATGCGGTCGTTCGCGGTGCGGGGCCGGGAGAAGGTGCGCGGGCTGCCGAAGACGGTCGACCTGACCGTGAAGGAGGTGCGGGCCGCCCTCGACGAGCCGGTCGAGGCGATCGTCGCGGCCGTACGGGCGACCCTGGAGGACTGCCCGCCCGAGCTGTCCGGCGACGTGATGGAGCGCGGCATCGTCCTGACCGGCGGCGGCGCCCTCCTGCCCGGCCTCGACCTGCGCCTCACCTCGGCCACCGGCATCCCGGTCACGGTCGCCGACGATCCGCTGGACTCGGTGGCCCTGGGCTGCGGGCGCTGCGTGGAGGACTTCGACGCCTTGCAGCGGGTGATGACGGCCGCGTAGGGCCGTGCGGCGCGGGAAGCCGCCCTGCTCGACGAGCCGCAGGCCGGAAGGAAGCCGGGGACCTGCGGCGGCGTGCTGAGCGCCGGGCCCCGACCAGGCCCGGGCGCCCGGGCCCCGACCGTTCCGGGCCGCCACCGCCGGCCCCGGGCCGCCCCGCGCCCTGCCGCGCACCCCGCCCCCGTCAGACCCCGCTGCCCGCGTCCAGTTCCGCGGACACCACGTACGTCCCGTTCCTGCGGCCCGCCTCGAAGGTGCCGCCCACGCTGCGTACCCGCTCCGCCATGCCCGCCGTGCCCGTGCCCGCGGAGACCGGGGTGCGGGCGGGGGCCGAGGCGGGCAGGGCGTTGGTGACCGTGAGGCGGGCGAGGCCGTCGGCGACGGCGATGCGGACGGCGACCGGCCGGCCGGGCGCGTGCTTCGCGGCGTTGGTCAGGCACTCCTGGACCACCCGGTACACGGCGGCCTGGCGCAGCGGCGAGAGCCTGAGCGCCGCGTCGTCCACGTCGAGGCCGACCTCGCTGCCCGCCCGCGCGCTCTCCTCGGCGAGCGCGGCCAGGCCGTCGAGCCCCGGCGTGGGGGCGCCGTCGGACCCGCGCTGCACGATGATCTCGTTGAGCACCCGGTGCGCCCGGCGCGCGGTCTCCGACAGCTCCTCGAAGTCCTTCTCGTACGGTTCGCCCCGCGCCCGCCGGGCCAGGACCTCCGCGCGCACCGTGAGCAGCGTCAACTCCCGCCCCACGAAGTCGTGCACGTCCCCCGAGACCCGGGCCCGCTCGGCCTGCACCGCCTCCAGGACGGCCGTCGTGGCGCGCTGCCGCTCCAGGGCCCGCACCAGGTCCTGCCGGTTCGCGGCGATGCCCACGCCGACGGCGAGCGCCCCGATCGGCACGACGAGGGACAGGAACTCGGCGGGCGTCCCGGCCCTGCTCACCGGCCACCCCGGCAGGTTGAACAGCGCGTACGCGACCAGGACGTACGCCACTCCGGCCACCACCCCGGCCCGCCGCCCCCGGAACCGGGCGAGCGAGTAGAGCGCGAACTGCACGAGGGTCAGCTCGTGCAGCCACCCGAGGAGCACGAGCCCCACCCCGTACGCCAGCAAGGGCGCCCGGCGCCGCACCAGCAGCGTCGCCGAGCTCACGGTGAGGACGAGCCCGGCCTCAAGGCGCGAGTCGAGCGAGTTGTCCGCGTCGGCGAGGCCCGGCACGTCCAGGGCCATCACGGCCAGACAGCTCAGCGCGGTCAGCACGTCGAGCGCACGCGGTCGGCCCAGCCGGCGGCGGACGAGGCGGCGGCCCGAGTCCGCCCATCCGCTGAACGCCGCGAGGGCGGACCGTATGTGCATGTCTTCCATCATCCGGGGTCGTTTGGCCCGATCCACTGGACTTCCGTCCTGAATCACGTGATTTACGGCACCTCACGCGCCCCGCGCGCACCCCGGACACCGGCCGAAACCCCGTACGCACGAGGCCTGTTCACCGCCCACACGCTCCCCGCACCGGCACCCCGCACACCCTCCGCGCCCGCACTGGCCCGTTCCGGGGACCGGGGCCGGGGCCGGGGCGAGGGCGCGGTTCGGCGGGGCGGGCGGGCGGCGGAGGTGCAATCGGTCCGTGGTCCATGTGGTACGCCCGAGGTCCCGGCCGCAGAGCGCGGCAGCTGCTCGGCGACACGGTGGTCCTGCTGTGGATCGCGGCCAAGTCCCGCTCGTCGGCGAGCAGTTGGACGCGGCGCTGCGCGGCGCCGCGGGCGCGGGCACCGGCGCGGGCGCCGACGGCGAGTGCGCTGGAGCGGGCGGCGTCGGTCGGGGCGAGCTGAGCCCCGACACCCCGCACCCTCAGGGGGCTCCGCCCCCGCCCCCCCCGGCTCCTCAATCGCCGGAGGGGCTGTCCGGGGGTCGTCTTTCGGCTTTCCCACCGTCGTGGCTGGTCGCGCAGTTCCCCGCGCCCCTTATCAGGGGCTACGCCCCTCGCCCCGCCGTCGGCTCCCCCGCCGCCCTGCGGGAAAGGCCCCGGAACCGTTCGCACGGTTCCGGGGCCTTCGTACAGCCGGGCGCTACGGCGTCACGCTGCGGGCAGGGCGTTCAGCTGGCCCTGGATGCGCTCGATGTCGGCCTCGGCCTTGCTGAGCCGGCCGCGGATCTTGTCCACGACGTGGTCGGGTGCCTTGGCCAGGAACGCCTCGTTGGTGAGCTTGGCGTTGGCAGCCGTGATCTCCTTCTCGGCCGCGGCCAGGTCCTTCGCGAGGCGCTTGCGCTCGGCGGCCACGTCGATCGTGCCGGACAGGTCCAGGGCGACCGTGGCGCCGGAGACCGGAAGCGTCGCCGTGGCGGCGAAGCCCTCCCCCTCGGGCTGCAGGCGCAGCATCTGGCGGATGGCCGCCTCGTGCGGCGCAAGCGCCGTGCCGTCGAGGGTCAGCCGGGCCGGGACCTTCTGGCCGGGCTGCAGGCCCTGGTCGGAACGGAACCGGCGGACCTCGGTGATCACCTGCTGGAGGGTCTCGATCTCCCGCTCGGCGGCCTCGTCCCGGAAGCCCGAGTCGAGCGGCCAGTCGGCGATGACGAGGGACTCCTTGCCGGTGAGCGTGGTCCACAGGGTCTCCGTGACGAACGGGACGACCGGGTGGAGCAGCTTCAGCGTGACGTCGAGGACCTCACCGAGGACGCGCTTGGTGTCCTCGGCGGCCTGACCGCCCTCCTGGAACGTGGTCTTCGTCAACTCGACGTACCAGTCGAAGACTTCGTCCCAGGCGAAGTGGAACAGCGCGTCCGAGAGTTTCGCGAACTGGTAGTCCTCGTAGTACGCGTCGACCTCGGCGACGATCGAGTTGAGCCGCGACAGGATCCAGCGGTCGGTCGACGACAGCCGCTCGGCGGGCGGGAGTTCACCCTCGACCGTCGCGCCGTTCATCAGCGCGAAGCGCGTGGCGTTCCAGATCTTGTTGGCGAAGTTCCGCGAGCCCTGGACCCAGTCCTCGCCGATCGGCACGTCCGTGCCCGGGTTGGCGCCGCGGGCGAGCGTGAAGCGGAGGGCGTCCGAGCCGTACTTGTCCATCCAGTCCAGCGGGTTGACCGCGTTGCCGAAGGACTTCGACATCTTCTTGCCGAACTGGTCGCGGACCATGCCGTGCAGCACGATCGTGTGGAACGGCGGGGTGCCGTCCATCGCGTACAGGCCGAACATCATCATCCGGGCGACCCAGAAGAACAGGATGTCGTACCCGGTGACCAGGACGGAGTTCGGATAGAACTTCTCGAGGCTCTCGGTCTGCTCGGGCCAGCCCAGGGTGGAGAACGGCCACAGGCCGGAGGAAAACCAGGTGTCCAGGACGTCGGAGTCCTGCGTCCAGCCCTCGCCCGTCGGCTCTTCGTCGTCCGGTCCGACGCAGACGACCTCGCCGTTCGGCCCGTACCAGACGGGGATGCGGTGGCCCCACCACAGCTGGCGCGAGATGCACCAGTCGTGCAGGTTGTCGACCCAGTCGAAGTACCGCTTCTCCATCTCCTGCGGGTGGATCTTGACCTTGCCGTCGCGGACCGCGTCACCGGCGGCCTTCGCGAGCGGGCCGACCTTGACCCACCACTGCATGGACAGGCGCGGCTCGATCGTCGTCTTGCAGCGCGAGCAGTGGCCCACGGAGTGGGTGTACGGCCGCTTCTCGGCGACGATCCGACCCTCGGCGCGCAGCGCGGCGACGATGGCGGAGCGGGCCTCCAGGCGGTCGAGCCCCTGGAACGGGCCGTGCACCGTGATGACGGCGTGCTCGTCCATGACCGCGATGCTCGGCAGGTCGTGGCGCTGGCCGATCTCGAAGTCGTTCGGGTCGTGGGCCGGCGTGACCTTGACGCAGCCGGTGCCGAACTCGGGGTCGACGTGCTCGTCCGCCACGACCGGGATGGAGCGGTCGGTCAGCGGCAGCTTGATGAGCTTGCCGACGAGGTGCTTGTACCGCTCGTCCTCCGGGTGGACGGCGATGGCGGTGTCGCCGAGCATCGTCTCGGCGCGGGTCGTGGCGACGACGACGGTGTCCTCGCCCTCGCCGTACTTCAGGGAGACGAGCTCGCCGTCGTCGTCCTGGTACTCCACCTCGATGTCCGAGATGGCCGTCAGACAGCGCGGGCACCAGTTGATGATGCGCTCGGCGCGGTAGATCAGCTCCTCGTCGAACAGCTTCTTGAAGAGGGTCTTGACCGCCTGCGACAGGCCCTCGTCCATGGTGAAGCGCTCACGGTCCCAGTCGACGCCGTCGCCGAGGCGCCGCATCTGGCCGGAGATCTGGCCGCCGGACTCGCCCTTCCACTGCCAGACACGCTCGACGAAGGCCTCCCGGCCCAGGTCGTGGCGGGACTTGCCCTCCTTGGCGAGCTCGCGCTCCACGACGTTCTGCGTGGCGATGCCGGCGTGGTCCATGCCGGGCTGCCACAGCGTCTCGAAGCCCTGCATGCGCTTGCGGCGCGTCAACGCGTCGATCAGCGTGTGCTCGAAGGCGTGGCCCAGGTGCAGGCTGCCCGTGACGTTCGGCGGCGGGATGACGACGGTGTACGGGGACTTCTCGCTCTTGGCGTCGGCGGTGAAGTAACCGCGGTCTACCCAGCGCTCGTACAACGGCCCCTCTACCTCGGCCGGAGCGTAGGTCTTCGGCAGTTCGGGCTCGGGGACGCTGCTGTTCTGATGCTGAGTGTTCTCGGTCACGACGCACAGTTTAGAGCCGTCACGGTCCCGTACCGAAACCAGATTCGTTGGTAACGGTGTGACCCCCGGCGCCCCGCTCCGCGGCCCCTTCGGTCAGGATGTTCGGAACGCATAAGTTCTGGAGGGGACAGAGGAATGAGCTACAACCAGCCGGGCCCGTACGGCGGCCAGCCCCAGCAGCCCGGACCGTACGGTCAGGGCCAGCCGCAGCAGCCGGGCCCCTACGGCCAGCAGCCGCAGGCGCCCCAGCCCGGCTACGGCTACCCGCAGCAGGCCCCCCAGGGCGTCCCGCCCCAGCAGGGCTACGGCTACCCGCAGCAGCAGGCCCCGGGCCCGTACGGCCAGCAGCCGCAGGCGCCCTACGGCCAGGTCCCGCCCCCGCCGCCGGGCGGAGGCGGCGGCAAGAAGGCGGGCATCATCATCGCCGCGGTCGTCGCGGTCGCGCTGATCGCGGGCGGCGTCTGGTTCTTCACGTCGGACAGCAGCGGCGGAGGCGGCAGCGACGTGGCGGACGACGGCAAGACGTACGAGCTGACGGCCCCCCAGACGGTGCTCACCGAGTACAAGAAGGACAACTCCCAGGCCGGCGGCCCCATGAGCGAGAGCGACCTCCGTGAAGCCGAGAGCTGGGGCGTCACCAACCCCAAGAGCCTCAGCGCCAACTACAAGGCCGGCACCGGCATGACCGCGAAGGGCCTGTTCTTCGGCGGCGTCTACGGCGAGATCGAGGACCCGGAGAAGGTCGTCGACGCCATGTTCACCGAGATGAAGACGAAGCAGGAAAGCAGCAGCAACGACGAGAGCGTCAAGTTCGTCGGCGAGCCCGAGGCGGTTGAGCCGGCCGGCCTCGACGACGGTGTCATGAAGTGCCAGCAGGCCGAGTACTCGATGGGGGCCGGCGCCGGAGCCGGGGCCGGCAGCGGAGCGCCCAGCAGCTTCAAGATGCCGGTGTGCGCCTGGGGCGACCACAGCACGGTGGCCTTCGTGATCACCTCGGACGCGGGCGCGATCCTCAAGGGCGAGGAGACGCCGCTGGACAAGGCCGCCGAGCAGGCGGCGAAGCTGCGCGGCGAGGTGCGGGTCGAGGCCAAGTAAGCGATTCCCGCGCGATGCGGAAGGCCCCCCAGCTCGGCTGGGGGGCCTTCCGCGTCAGGTCTACCTCCTGGCCCACTCGCACGCGTCGGACAGGTGCTTTCCGGAGACGCCCAGGGCTCCGAGAATCGTGGGACAGAGCTTCTGCAGGGTTCAGTCCTTCGAAGCGCCGTTCTGGCATGCCGCCCTGGCCTTGGGGCCGATCGTGTAGTTCCGGACCTTCAGATAGCTCACGCACTGCGCGGGAGTCGCCTCCGCCGGTGCCGCCGTCGCCGGCGGGATCACACTCGCCGCAGCTGCCACGGACAGCGCGGTCAAGATGCAGGGTCGGACAATCGGCTCGATCTGATCGAAGTGTGCCCGAACGAAAGGGGCCCGGCCGGAGTGATCCGGTCGGGCCCCTTCTCGTACGAGCGGCAGGCGCTACGCGCTCTTCTCGTGGCGGCCGTCGTTCTTGCCGACGATGCGGGGGACCAGCGTCGGGTTGACGTTGGAGTGGACGACGTCCGGGGTGATGACGACGCGGGCCACGTCCTTGCGGGACGGGACTTCGTACATCACCGACTGGAGGACCTCCTCCATGATCGCGCGCAGGCCGCGGGCGCCGGTCTGGCGGAGGATCGCCTGGTCGGCGATGGCCTCCAGGGCCTCGCGCTCGAAGTCCAGCTCCACGCCGTCGAGTTCGAACAGCCGCTGGTACTGCTTCACCAGGGCGTTCCGCGGCTCGACCAGGATCTGCAGCAGGGCCTCGCGGTCCAGGTTGTGCACGGACGTGATGACCGGGAGGCGGCCGATGAACTCGGGGATCATCCCGAACTTCACCAGGTCCTCGGGCATGACGTCCTCGAACTGGTCCTTCTCCTCCAGCTCCCGCTTGGAGTGGATCGTCGCCCCGAAGCCGATGCCCTTGGCGCCGGCCCGGCCCTCGATGATCTTCTCCAGACCGGCGAAGGCGCCGCCCACGATGAACAGCACGTTCGTCGTGTCGATCTGGATGAACTCCTGGTGCGGGTGCTTGCGTCCGCCCTGCGGCGGGACGGAGGCCGTCGTGCCCTCCAGGATCTTCAGCAGCGCCTGCTGCACGCCCTCACCGGAGACGTCACGCGTGATCGACGGGTTCTCGCTCTTACGGGCGACCTTGTCGATCTCGTCGATGTAGATGATCCCGGTCTCGGCCTTCTTGACGTCGTAGTCCGCGGCCTGGATCAGCTTCAGGAGGATGTTCTCGACGTCCTCGCCGACATAGCCCGCCTCCGTCAGCGCCGTGGCGTCCGCGATGGCGAACGGGACGTTCAGCATCCGCGCCAGCGTCTGGGCGAGCAGGGTCTTGCCCGAGCCCGTGGGGCCGAGCAGCAGGATGTTGGACTTCGCCAACTCGATGGCGTCGTCGCGCCCTTGAGCCCCGCCGTTCTCACCGGCCTGGACTCGCTTGTAGTGGTTGTACACCGCGACTGAGAGGGCCTTCTTGGCCGCTTCCTGACCTACGACGTAACCCTCGAGGAACTCGTAGATCTCGCGCGGCTTGGGGAGTTCCTCCCACCGGACCTCACTGGTCTCCGCGAGCTCTTCCTCGATGATCTCGTTGCAGAGGTCGATGCACTCGTCGCAGATGTACACACCGGGGCCTGCGATGAGCTTCTTGACCTGCTTCTGACTCTTTCCGCAGAACGAGCACTTGAGCAGATCGCCGCCGTCACCGATGCGTGCCACGAGGTGCTTCCCCTTCGCCTGGGAGACGCCCGTGACGGACGGCTCCTGGTGCCTCATATCCGACGGTACCTTGCCGGGCCCCCCGTTCGGGCCCCCCTTGGCGCGGTTCGCTTCTTACGCGGACCGCGCCAAGGGGCTGAAGATACTGCTGCGCTCGGGTCAGGCGACCGACGAGTTGTTCATCTTGCGCGTCGAGATGATCTGGTCGATCAGGCCGTACGCGAGCGCGTCCTCGGCCGTGAGGATCTTGTCGCGCTCGATGTCGTCGCGGATCTTGTCGATCGGCGTCGTCGAGTGCTTGGCCAGCATCTCCTCCAGCTGCGAACGCATCCGGAGGATTTCGTTGGCGGCGATCTCCAGGTCGGAGACCTGACCGCGGCCGGTCTCGCTGTACGGCTGGTGGATCAGCACGCGCGCGTTCGGCAGGGCCATGCGCTTGCCCGGCGTACCGGCCGCGAGCAGGACCGCGGCGGCCGAGGCGGCCTGGCCCATGCAGACGGTCTGGATGTCCGGCTTCACGAACTGCATCGTGTCGTAGATCGCCGTGAGCGCGGTGAAGGAGCCGCCGGGGCTGTTGATGTAGACCGAGATGTCCCGGTCCGGGTCCATCGACTCCAGGCAGAGGAGCTGCGCCATGACGTCGTTGGCCGAGGCGTCGTCGATCTGCACGCCGAGGAAGATCACGCGCTCCTCGAAGAGCTTCGCGTACGGGTCGTACTCACGGACGCCCTGCGAGGTGCGCTCGACGAAGCGCGGGATGACGTAGCGGGACTCGGCGCTGGGGCCGGTGTACTGACCGGCGGGCTGCTCGGCGCGCATGCGGTCGTAGAGGCCGCTGCCGGGGAAGTCGTTCACTGGGATTCTCCTGAAGTGAGCTGGGTCGGCTGGGGGCTGGTCGGGGCGCTCAGGCCCCGGTGCCGCCGCCGCCCGGCATTCCGGCGGCCGTGGGCATGATGTCGTCGATGAGGCCGTACTCCTTGGCCTCCTGCGGGTCGAACCAGCGGTCGCGGTCCGAGTCGCGGGTGACCTGCTCGACGGTCTGGCCGGTGTGGAAGGCCGTCAGCTCGGCCATCTTCTTCTTGGTGAGCAGCAGCCGCTCGGCGTGGATCTTGATGTCCGACGCGGAGCCCGCCAGGCCCGCGGAGGGCTGGTGGATCAGGATCTCGGCGTTCGGCAGGGCGAAGCGCTTGCCGGGGGTGCCCGCGCTGAGCAGGAACTGACCCATGGAAGCGGCCATGCCCATGGCGATCGTCACCACGTCGTTCTTGATGTACTGCATGGTGTCGTAGATGGCCATGCCGGCCGTGATCGATCCGCCGGGGCTGTTGATGTAAAGGAAGATGTCCTTGTCCGGGTCGGCGGCAAGGAGCAGCAGCTGCGCGGTGATCTTGTTGGCAATGTCGTCGTCGACCGGCTGACCGAGGAAGATGATCCGCTCGTTGAGCAGCCGGTTGTAGACCTGGTCGCCGAGGCCACCACCGATGGAAGGCTCGCCGGCGGCGGAGGGCATCAGATTCGTCACGTATCCACCTGCTCGTCTTGCGACGGCGCCGGGCCGTCTCACGTCTTCTGTGGGCCAGGAGCCTCTTTCGGGGACTCCCCTGCCCTCGTAGTTATGGACCCTAACGCGCGGGTCCCTCCGGGGAATCCCGGTAAGGGAACTGTTCGCTGTCAGCGCAGGTGCCCCGCAGGGGCGGCCAGGGGGTATGCGCCGGGCGCCCCGTCAGGGGCGCGGGGAACTGCGCGATCGGCCACCGCGAAGCCCGCAGGCGCGTCTGCCACGGTCGGTCCTACGGCGGCTGCGGCCTCGTCGTAGTTGCTCGCGCAGTTCCCCGCGCCCCTGACGGGGACGCCTGAGCCCCCGGAACCCGACAGGTTCCGGGGGCTCAGTACCGCTCTAAGCCGAGCGCAGCGTCACGCCTCGGACTTCTCGTCCGTGCCCTCGGCGGCCTCGACGACCTCCGTGGCCGTCTCGGTCTCGTCCTCGTCGGAGAGGTCGACGACCTCGCCGTTGGTGTCCTTGACCGTGGCGGCCTCGACGACGACCGCGAGGGCCTTGCCGCGGGCGACCTCGCCGACCAGCATCGGGACCTGGCCGCCCTCGACGACGGCCTGGGCGAACTGGTCGGGGGACATGCCGGAGGAGGCAGCGCGCCGCATGAGGTGCTCGGTGAGCTCCTCCTGGTTGACGTTCAGCTTCTCCTTGTTGACGAGCTCGTCGAGGACGAACTGCGTCTTGATGCCCTTGACGGCCTGCTCGCGGGTCTCGGCGTCGAACTCCTCGGCCGACTTGCCCTGGATCTCCAGGTACTTGGCGAGGTCGAGGCCCATCTGGCCGAGCTGGTGGTGCTCGAGGTTGTGCTTACGGGTGTTGACCTCGTCCTCGAGCAGCTTCTCGGGGACGGGGACCTCGACCAGCTCGAGCAGCTTCTCCAGGACGCGCTCCTGGGCCTGCGTGGCCTGGTCGTACTGCTTCATGTTCTCGAGGCGCTTGCGGCTGTCGGCCTTGAGCTCGTCGAGGGTGTCGAACTCGGAGGCCAGCTGCGCGAACTCGTCGTCCAGCTCGGGCAGTTCGCGCGCGGCGACCTGCGTGACCTTGACGGTGACCTCGGCGTCCTTGCCCTCGGCGGAGCCGCCCTTGAGCTGCGAGGTGAAGGTGGCCTCGCCGCCCGCCTCGAGACCGGTCACGGCCTCGTCGATGCCGTCGAGCAGCTCGCCCGAGCCGATGGTGTACGAGACGCCGCTGGCGACGCCGTCCTCGAGGACCTCGCCGTCGACCTTGGCCTCCAGGTCGATCGTCAGGACGTCGCCCTCGGCGGCGGCGCGCTCGACCGGGGTGGTGGAGGCGAAGCGCTCGCGGAGCTGCTCCACGGACTTCTCGACGTCCTCGTCGGTGACCTCGACCGCGTCGACCTCGACCTCGATGCCGGAGTAGTCCGGGATCTCGATCGCGGGGCGGACGTCGACCTCGGCGGTGAAGTTCAGCGTCTCGCCGTCCTTCAGCTCCGTGATGTCGACCTCGGGCTGGCCGAGGACGTTGAGCTCGGCCTCGTTGACCGCCTCGGTGTAGAACTTCGGCAGCGCGTCGTTGACCGCCTCTTCGAGGACCGCACCGCGGCCGAAGCGCTGGTCGATGACGCGCGCGGGGATCTTGCCCTTGCGGAAGCCCTTGACCGTGACCTGCTGGTTGATCTTCTTGTACGCCGCGTCGAGGCTGTCCTTGAGCTCCTCGAAGGGCACCTCGACAGTGAGCCGAACCCGGGTCGGGTTCAGGGTCTCCACGGCGCTCTTCACGGTTCGGTCTCCTTGGTGGCTGACTTCTTGGGTTCTGCTTGGGCCGGATCCCCGCCACACAGGGGCGATGGGGAGGGCTTCAGCGGATTGGGTCGCCCGGGAGAACTTCATCAGACGTGAGACACACGGGCGCGCAGCTTGCATAGTAACCGCAGCAGGTACGCGCCCCAAAAGGCGATCTTGGCGGACCGCCCGGAGCGGCCCCCGTACCCCTGTACCGGCGGCGGACCGGCGGGGACGCGCGGCGGGGCCGGGGAGGTCGCGAGGGGAATCAGTGCTGGTCGGGGTGGCGGGATTTGAACCCACGGCCTTCCGCTCCCAAAGCGGACGCGCTACCAAGCTGCGCCACACCCCGTCGGTGCGACACGTAGGGTACATGCCCGCCGACCATGCGGCTCCCGCATTGTTCATGGGGGTACGGCGAGGGTTTCGCAGGGGAATCGCGGGCGCCGGGGCGGGTCTCGCGGGGGCCTCGTGCGGACGGGGTGTGCGCCGCGGGGGGCCGACCCGCTACGATGCTCTTCGTGCCGCGGTCGGCGTGACCTGCGGTGCGGTGTTTGCGGGCGTAGCTCAATGGTAGAGCCCTAGTCTTCCAAACTAGCTACGCGGGTTCGATTCCCGTCGCCCGCTCTGTGGCCTCCGGCCCGGTTCTGTCGCGGAACCGGGCCGGAGGCTTTTTTGCGTGGGCGGGCGGCGGAGCCCTGTCGTCAGAACTGGATGGAGTTGATGGTCTCCGCTATCGAGTTCAGGAAGCGCTGTATGTCGTCGGCCATGCCTGTCGAGGCCAGGAAGAAGCCGAAGAGTGCGGCGACGGCCGCCGGACCCGCCTTGAGTGAGCCCCCACGGATCATCACGACAAGAATGATCGCCAACAGCAGCACCACAGACAGCGAAATCGCCACACTGATCACACCCTAGGTCGGTCCGCACTCCCGCTCGGAGGCACGCACCCCGCACGCCCCCGCCAGAACCATCGTGCCACCAACGGGCCCTGGCTATGCGGCGGGTGACACATCGTTGGCCAATGACACGCACGTCGGCGGTGCCGCGCGCGGCACCGGCGCACCACCGGGGCGTGCGCGCGCAGCCGTGACACCTGGGGCTGCGACGCCCGCGGGCCTGCGGCGTGGCCGGAATTCAACCCGCGTACGGGCTCTGGATTTCGGCTTGATCGTTTCCCTGCGCGAGGCGTTCGCGCGCATGCTGTGACGGTACGCACATAGCGCGCTCCCGGCTCCCCGGTGCGGCGTTCGCAGGGAATTCGAATTGTCGGCGCGGCCACATCGGCCGGAATGATCTCCGGTGCACCGGTGGTGTGCGCAACTTCTCGGCGTCGTACGCGGGTTGAGGAATCGCGTAAAAGAAGCAGGACATTTCACCGGAGTCGCCTGCGGACGATATGCCCCGAAGAATCCGGATGAGTGGGGGCACAACGGGCGCTTATTCAGGCCGCATTGGTGACATGGATCGCGCAGTCGACTTCGTCACTCCGAGCGTATCGGGGGCGTGCGATGACGCATGTGCGGGTACTCGGACAGGCATAAGGGGATATCGCGCCGGGAGTCCCGAGAGGGTTTTACGAAAACACTCATCCGCCGCTAGGGTGCCTCAGATGTTCCACGCTGCCTCCTCCACTTCCGAAGGCGCAGTGCGGTCACGGATCGTCTCCCCGAGTACGTGGTGGGAGGGCCTGTGACGAACTCGCTGCGCCCGAGTGGCCACCAGAGAAACCCGCTGCCCCCGGCCCAGGAACCGGCACCCGGTGTGCCCGGACCGCGGCCGACGCAGGGCGGCACGGACGCTCCCGCCGCGCACGACCAGAGCGCGCACGGGAACACGAACTCCCACGGAACCGGGAACGCACCCGGCGCGAAGCCCGCGAAACAGCGGGACGCCTTCTTCGACAACGCGAAGTACCTGGCCATCGTGCTGGTCGCGATGGGGCACTCGTGGGAACCGCTGACGGACGGAAGCCGCGCCGCCGAGGCGCTGTACATGACCGTCTACACGTTCCACATGCCGGCCTTCATCCTGATCTCCGGCTATTTCTCGCGCAGTTTCGACATGCGCGCGGACCGGCTGAAGCGCCTGGTCACGGGCGTGCTCGTGCCGTTCGTGATCTTCGAGGTCGCGTACACCTTCTTCAAGCGGTGGGCCGACGACGATCCGACGCAGCCGATCAGCCTGCTCGACCCCTGGTATCTCACCTGGTTCCTGGCCGCGCTGTTCGTCTGGCGGATGACCACCCCGCTGTGGAAGCTGGTGCGCTGGCCCATTCCGCTGTCGATCGCCATCGCGGTGCTCGCCTCGATCTCGCCCGACATCGGCGACGACCTGGATCTGCAGCGCGTACTGCAGTTCCTGCCGTTCTTTGTGATCGGCCTGTTCATGAAGCCGGAGCACTTCCAGCTGTGCCGGCGGCGTGAGGTGAAGCTCCTTTCGATCCCGGCGTTCGCGTGTGCGCTGCTGCTCGCGTACTGGGCGGGGCCGCGGATGACGTCGGCGTGGTTCTACCACCGGGACAGTGCGCAGGAGTTGGGCGCTCCGTGGTGGAGCGGTGTCGTGATGACGCTGGCGCTCCTTGGTTGTTCGCTGGTCCTGGTGGCCTGCTTCTTCGCCTGGGTGCCCAAGCGGAAGATGTGGTTCACGGTGCTGGGCGCGGGCACGCTGTACGGCTATCTGCTGCACGGCTTCCTCGCCAAGGGCTCCCGTTTCTGGGGCTGGTTCGACGACTACGCGTGGCTGCACAAGCCGCTCGGCGAGATCTTCGTGACGGTGGTCGCGGCGGCGGTCGTCACCGCCCTGTGCACGCCGCCGGTGCAGCGGGTCTTCCGCTTCGCGATGGAGCCGAAGATGGAGTGGGCGTTCAAGCGGGACGCGGCGGCGCTGGCGCGCGAACGCCGCTGACCCCGGCTCCGCCGACGGAAGCGCCCGTCCCACCTGTGCGGTGGGGCGGGCGCTTTCCTGTGCCGTCGGCGGCTGTTCAGGGTCTGCGCTGCGCGAGGGCCAGGGCCTCGGCCGCTATGTGCGTGGCCGCCTCGCGGGTGGAGTGGGCGAGGAGTTCCGGGTTGATCTCGCCGCCGGCCGCGAGGTGCCGGTCGTACGGGAGCAGGTGTACGGCGGCGCCGGTCGCGCGGAGTTTGCCGACGGCCTTGTCGATGTCGAGGCCGCCGTGCGGGACCGCCTCCGTGAGGACGACGACGGTGCCCGCGACGACCTGGCGCGGCAGGCCCGACATCCACTTCAGCACGGAGTGCGTGCTGGCCACGCCCTCGAACGTGGCCGGGGCGACCAGGACCCGGGAATGCGAGGCGGTCAGCGCGGTGCGGGCCACTTCGGCGGGCAGGGTCTCGCAGTCGACGACGGTCACGCCGAAGTAGCGGCGCAGCGCCACCATGGCCTTCTCGTACGCCTTCGTGTCGATCATCGCGCCGACCTCGCCCTTGCTGCCGGGCAACAGCCAGGCGTTGTCGGGGAGTTGGACGAGGTAGCCGGTCACGTCGAGCAGGGACATGGACGGTTCGAGCATTCCGGCGAGGTCGCGCACGGTCCAGCGCAGCGATTCCGCGCCGAGCCGGAACGGCAGCGTGCCGAGCGCCGGGTCGGCCTCGACGAGGAGCACGGGGTCGTGCCGGTAGTGCGCGTACGTACGGCCGAGGAGCGCTGCGACCGTCGACTTGCCGGCGCCGCCGCGGATCGACGTGACGGCGATCTGCCGCCCGGTCGCCACGGGCTGCTGCAGCGTCTCGGCGGTACGGGACGCCTCGGCGACCTCGCGCGCGGCGGAGGAGGAGACGGTACGGCGGACGGCCCGCAGGGCGCGGCCGACCAGCGGTTCACCGTGCCGCGGCTTGCGCCGGGTCCCGGCGAGCGAGTCGTCCACGACGGGCAGCGAACTGAAACTCCCACCACCGGGAACGGTGCCCTGCGGGGCGTACGGGGAGGGGGC